>CAIQIV010000396.1 GCA_903871905.1 uncultured Chloroflexota bacterium
CGCTCCCGTACACCCACGCCTGCATAGCGCATGGGTAGTTCCACATTGGTCAGCGCCGATGAGCGCGCCAGCAGGTTGAAGCTTTGAAAGATGAAACCGACCTTGCGATTGCGAACCCTGGCGAGCTGGTTATCACCCATGCGGGCCACATTCTCGCCATCCAGGAGATATTCACCAGATGTAGGCCGGTCCAGGCAGCCCAGGATGTTCATCAGCGTTGATTTACCGGAGCCCGAAGGCCCCATGATGGCCACTACCTCGCCGCGTTGGATCTGCAGCGACACGCCGCACAAAGCATGCACATCAACCTCACCCATGCGATAGACCTTGGTCAGGTCTTTGACCTCTACGACTGAATCGATCATGGCTGTCGGTTCCCGCTGCTGTTCCCTGTGGTGGTCGTTCTTCGTTCTCGTGGAGGGCCCATGAAGGGGCCGCCAGTGTTCGTGTTCTGGGTATCGCCTTCCATGGCAGTGGGGTTCAGCACGATCTCATCGCCTTGTTTGAGATCGCCATTGACCAGCTCTGAATAAGCATCGGATGAGAAGCCCAACTCCACGGCCACTGGCGTTGCCATCCCGCCCTGCATCACGTAGACACTCTGTTTGCCGTTCTCGACCTGGACCGCCTGGAGGGGAACCATCAGGACATTGTCCTTCTGAGCGACTACGATCTTGACTTCAGCAGTCATCCCGGAGCGAACTTCGCTGTCGGGGTTGAGCAGTTTGATCACCACCGGGAAGCTGACATCGCTGGAACTGTCCGAGCTGACCAGGGCGACCTGGGAAACCTCACCCTGGTAGGTTTTCCCCTTCAGGGCGTCGAAGGTGATGGTCACGGGCTGCCCGACCTTGATCTGCTGGATATCGATCTCAGAGATATTGACGTCGATATACATCTCGGAGAGGTCATCGATACGGAAGGCGGTCTTGGAAGAAGTGACCTGGTCGCCGGGAAGCGGTTTGGCGTTGGTGATCACCCCATCGAAGGGAGCCTCGATCCAGGCCTGGTTCAGGGTGGCCTGGGCCGCAGCGATCTTGGCCTTGAGCGCTTCGATATCGCCGGCTGCTGGGCCATTCTTATATTTCTCGAAATTCTTCCAGGCATTTTCCAGGTTTGCCTGGGCGACTTCCAGCTCATATTCATACTCCAGGCGTTTGATGGCCGAGTTGTAATCCGACTGCGCCTGGTCAAGAAGTTTCTTTAATTCCTTGCGTCTCTCGTTCGTGGAAGCGAGAAATTTTACCGGCTCAAATGCAGCTTTGGCATCTTCCAGGCGCTGTTTCATGGTCGCTAGGGCTATTGTGGTGGTCATGCCGGCCTGGTTGGAGGGGATGATGTAGTTATCCACCTGGAGCTGGGCGTCCCGGAGGCTCTGCTCATAGGTCATAATATCCTGCTGGGCTTTCAGGCGCGCCGTTTCGGCTTCAGTATACAGGTCTTCCAGGGACTGTTGGGCGCTGACCAACTCTGCCTGAGCTGCAATGATGGTCTGGGGGAGGGTAGTCTCTTTCAGGCGGGCCAGCACCTGTCCGGTGGTCACAGTATCGCC
>CAIQIV010000397.1 GCA_903871905.1 uncultured Chloroflexota bacterium
CGCTGCGTGCAGCGGCCCAGAATAAGCCGTTCATGTTTGGGGCGGGGATTTTCTTGTTTACCTGGGTGGCGGTTGATATTATGCAGACCACGTTGTTATTCTTCTTGAAATATGTCCTGCAGCGGGAGTCGCAAAGCGACCTGATCATGGGAACCATTTTTGTCACCGCTCTGCTGGCCCTGCCGGCCTGGGAATGGAGCTCACGGCGTTGGGATAAACGAATAGCCTATATTGCTGGCATTTCCTTCTGGGCTGTTGTGCAGCTTGTCCTGGTCAGCCTGGCGCCAGATGCGCGGTTGGAGATGCTGCTGGTGCTGTGCATCCTGGCGGGGATAGGGGTCAGCGCGGCGCATGTCCTCCCCTGGGCGATTATCCCGGATGCCATCGAATGGGATGAATGGAGGACCCATGAGCGTCACGAAGGGATGTTCTACAGCCTGATTTCATTGATGCAGAAAATTGCTTCCTCGGTTGCAATCCCGCTGGTGCTGCTGCTGCTGGATGCCAGCGGATACCTGCCCGGAACAGCCCAACAACCAACGAGCGCTCTGTTGGGGATCCGTCTGGTGGTTGGACCGGTTCCGGCGGTTCTGTTGTGTACCGGGATCCTGTTTGCCTTGCTCTATCCCCTGGATCGAAGCAAGCATATGCGGGTGGTGGAAGAATTAAACGAGCGGCGGTTTTCTGAACAAGGAAGGGTGCCAGGCGAACCACCATGACTTCAATCATAGTACGCTCAGTCAGAACCAGGTCAGAGCGCAATATATTTCTGTTATTCCCCTGGCGCATCTACCGTGGGGACCCGCTGTGGGTGCCACCGCTGCTGCCTGAGCGAAAAAAAAGGATTGACCCCAAGGGAGGAACTTTTTTTCAGCGCGGAGAAGCAGAGCTCTTTATTGCCTGGAAAGGCAGGGAACCGGTGGGGACAATCTGTGCGGCAGAAGACCGGGCTGTAAACACCCAGCGCGGGTTGAGTGACTGCATGTTTGGTTTTTTTGAGTGTGTGAATGATAAAGAAACCGCGTGGGCGTTGTTTGATGCTGCTGCCGGTTGGGGGAGAGCCAGGGGGCTGACCACGCTGTACGGGCCATTTCACCTGGACTACGAGGACAGCTATGGCATCCTGATTGAGGGGCGAGACCGGCCCCCTGCCCTGTTGTGCGGACATACACCGGCATATTACCAGCCGCTGGTGGAGTCATATGGCTTTAGTGGGACGCGAGGCGATAACCTGGCATATGCGTCAGATTTAAGGCTGGACAGCCCGGAATGGCAGAGGGTGGCCCGGTTGGGAGAACGGCTGCGAAAGCAGGGACATCTCAAGGTTCGCGGCGCCCGGCTGGATCGCTGGGATGCGGAAGTGGATACCATCTTGACCTTGCTTAACCGGGCAACTGCACACCTGGTGGATTTTATCCCCTGGCAGCGAGCTGCCCTGGATGAAATGCTGGCATCCTTCCGCAGCATCGCCGATCCAGAATTGATTTTGTTTGCCGAGACTGATAAGGAAACCGTTGGGTGGTTCCCGGCAATTCCCAACCTTAATGAAGTATTCCAGCGCGTAGACGGGCTGCGCCATCCATGGGATTATCTCAAGCTGGCCTGGTATATCCGGCGCCCGGTAAAAAGCCTGACAATAAAAAGCGTGCTGGTGCTGCCAGAATATTGGAACACCGGTGCGGGAGTGCTGCTGATGGATGAAATGCGCCGCAGGGTGGCAGGGAAAGGATATGAGTGGGTGGACCTGTCACTGACCAGTGCGGACAACCCGGCAACACCTTACCTGGCAGAGCGCCTGGGAGCAACACTATATAAAAGGTACCGGGTATACCGCCGCCCAATATGACTGATCATTTCATCTTCCTGTCATGATTATCTGGTATGCTTGCCTGGCACTTTAGTGCAGCAAAACCTGACAGGTAACCGCCTTCAGGTAATAGTTTGTGTTAAGTAAGATAATGGATCTCAATGATATCATCAGGTTGTGGTACCCATGCATAAAAATCGCGTAGTGGTTGTGATCCTCATCATTGCCATCCTTGGCATGGCTGGCGCAGCAGGCTATTATTATTGGACGAACTCAGCCAATGCCTCAACCAGCAGCAGCCAGCCTGCGCTTCAGACGGCGACCGCCAGGCGAGGTGATCTGACGATCCTTGCCAGCGGGACCGGGCAGGTGATCCCGGATTCTCAAGTCAGCCTGGCATTCAGCGAATCAGGGACCATTTTGGAAATGAAGGTGAAGACCAGCGATGCGGTCAAGAAGGGTGACCTCCTGGCGCAGCTGCAGACCAAGAATACAGCCGAATCGATCGCCTCCGCCAAGGCTGACGCCCAGGTGCAGATTATCAAGGCGCAAAAGGCGCTCGAAGATCTTAAAGTGAATGCTGCTATCGCCAAAACGACGGCGATGAACGATGTGAAGACCTATGCTCAGGCTGTGCGGGATGCACAATACCAGATTGATCTGTACACCGCGCCGCGCGAATTGCAAGATAAGGGTTCAATGGAAGGTTTTGAATGGGCAAAGGCTGAGCTGGATAAAGCCCGGGCTGCTTTTGAACCGTATAAGTATTACCCTAAGTCGAATGAAGTGCGCACCCAATTGTTGGACACTCTAAACCAGGCGCAGTCAACTTATGATTCGGCAATCCGCCGGCTGGATTATGAATACCAGCTGGAGGTTGCACAGGCAAACCTGGAAAAAGCACAGCAAGAATATGAAAAATATAAAGACGGCCCGGCAAAGGAAGATGAATTGGTTGCCCAGGCAGATCTGAACAATGCGCAGGCCAAGCTTGCAGTGGCGGAGGAGACACAGGAGGTCATTGAACTGCGGGCGCCAGTGGACGGGATCGTGATGGATGTTACGGCAAATGTGGGAGAATACGTAGGCACGACGGCAGTGATCACCCTGGCAGAGATGAAAGAACCGCTGCTGCAGGTATACCTGGATGAGACGGACCTGGATAAACTGCGTGTAGGCACACCGGCTGAGGTGACCTTTGATGCGATCCCCAACCAGGTCTACTCGGGAACAGTGACCCAGATTAACCCGAAGCTGGAGACCGTGTCGAATGTGAATGCGATCAAGGTGCTTGTGCAGCTCAACCAGGCGGCTGAGGCTCAACCGCTTCCTATTGGGCTTAGTGCTTCGGTGGATGTCATATCCGGCAAGGCTGCGGATGCGGTTTTGATCCCGCGGGAGGCGCTGCGTGAGCTGGATCCAGGTGAATTTGCAGTTTTTGTGATAGAGAATGGTTTACCCGTGGTGAAAGTGGTCAAAGTGGGTTTGATGGATCTAACCACGGCACAAATCCTTTCTGGCGTAAAATCGGGAGATGTGGTTACAACCGGGATTTTAGGGACGCGCTGATGTTCAACCCGTCTTCCACCCTGCGGGCATTTCCAGGGAGCAGGATTTTCTGAAATGGCTGATAAGATCATCTGCATTCAGGACCTGACCAAATATTATGGCAGGAATGAGACGGAAATCAGGGCGTTGGATGGCGTCAGCCTCGATATTGATGAGAATGAATATGTGGCGATCATGGGCGCCTCGGGTTCGGGAAAGAGCACGCTGATGAATATCCTGGGATGCCTGGACCGACCGACCGCTGGAAAGTACATCCTGGCGGGTGAAGATGTAAGCGATTTAAACCGCTCTCGCCTGGCTGAGATACGCAATAAGCGTATCGGCTTTATTTTCCAGGCATACAACCTGCTTCCAAACACTCCCGCCTGGGAAAATGTGCTCACCCCTTTATTGTATGATCGCAAATGCACTCTGACCAGGACGCAGCAGAAGGAGCGGTCACTGAGAGCATTGAAAGACGTAGGTCTTGCTGAGCGGGTCAACCATCTGCCGCATGAGCTTTCGGGTGGGCAGATGCAGCGGGTAGCCATTGCCCGCGCATTGATCAATGATCCGGTGTTGATCCTGGCAGACGAGCCAACGGGCAACCTGGATTCCCATTCAAGCCTGGAGATCATGGCGATTTTGTCACTGCTGCACCAGAAAGGCAGCACGATTGTCATGGTCACGCACGAAGAGTCGATCGCGGCATATGCCCGGCGGGTGATCCGCATGCGAGATGGGAAAATTGATAGCGATGTCGTCACCGATGAGCCGGAAGTGCCTGCTGTCAGCATCTGGGCCAGGCCTATGGATGGAGAAGTTGAGCTATGAGCCCGTGGAACATCCTGCATATTGCCTGGAAAGGGTTGGCGAAAAACAAGCTGCGTTCGATGCTGACCATGCTGGGTGTGATTATTGGGGTGGCGGCAGTGATTATTATGATCTCGGTCTCAGCAGGGACAGAGGCAACCATCGCTGAACAGGTACAAGGGCTGGGCTCTAACCTGATCTTTGTTCAGGCAAGTTTTAACCGGGCCGGACCAGAAAACCGGGGGGGCGGCGGCCCTGGCCCTGGGGGGCTGGTATATGATGATGCTGCGGCGATTGCTCAGGACGTCCAGGGGGTGGCTGGTGTAGCGGTGGAGCAGAACAGCAACCAGCAAGTAAAAGTTGGAGATAAAACCATTGAAGAGGTCTCCTTGTTAGGATCGACGCCTGATTTTCCTGCAGTGCGCGATATGACCCTGGCGAAGGGGCGGTATTTTACCCAGCCGGAACTGGATAAGAAGCAGAAGGTGGCCGTGTTGGGGAGCAGCCTGGCAAATGAGCTGTTTGGGGATGCTGATCCAATTGGGCAATTGGTGACTATTGGTAATACCAAGGTGGTGGTGATCGGGGTATTTGAGCCGCGAGGCATGGTTGGCGATTCTGATTATGACGCCCGCATCTACCTGCCGATCACCGTGGTTTTTCAGAAATTCACCCCATCCCAGTTCGCCAGGATGTTTGGAAACCGGGTGCGCATGATCTATGTCAAGGTGGCAGAAGGGGCGAAGATCGATGATGTTTCCCTGCAAATCCAGCTTCTGCTGGCAAAACGGCATAAGGTGGATATGGACAGCCTGGATTTCACCATCCGCACGCAGCAGGATATCATCCAGACACGGGAAGCGACAACCGCCGCATTTCGCAGCCTGCTGTCCTGGGTGGCAGCTGTGTCGCTCCTGGTGGGTGGAATTGGAATAATGAATATTATGCTGGTCAGCGTCACCGAGCGAACCCGCGAGATCGGTATCCGCCAGGCAGTGGGCGCTCGCCCGAATGACATCCGCTGGCAGTTTCTGACCGAGGCGCTGCTGCTCAGCCTGACGGGGGGGGCGATAGGAGTGTTTGTTGGGGTAGGCGGCTCCTGGCTGTTTGGCTCATTGGGGACAATGCGCACCGTCGTGGTCCCCTGGTCGATCATGGTTGCCTTCCTTTCAGCAGCCGCGGTTGGGATCTTCTTCGGTTATTACCCGGCAAATAAGGCCGCGCAGCTTGATCCGATTGTTGCGCTGCGCTATGAGTAACCCGGTGACTGGCTGATTTATCACGGAGGCATTCATGAAGGTTGTGAAAATATCGATCATCCTGGTTCAAATCCTGTCAATGGCGATGGTTGCGGCGTGCAGCGGTATTACCCTTCCTAAAATCCAGGCGCAGAGCGTGGCTGCCACGGTCACCCCACTGCCCTCCCTGCTTTCCACCAGCTATGCTGAAGCGCCAGGAACGGCAACCCAGCTGGCGCTGGGCACCATCCTTCTAGACGGAACAGCACAGGCGATTAATAAAGAGCAAGCAGCCCAGCTCCTGCCCCTATGGAAAATGCTGCGCTTATTAGGAAAATCGGACACAGCCGCCGTGGAAGAGGTGAATGGGACCATTTACCAGATAGAGAAAACCATGCAGCCTGACCAGGTGAGAGAGATAGCCGGGATGCAGATTACTTTCCAGAAAGCGGCGGGAGTGCTGCGAGAAAAAGGATTTTCGTTTGGATCGGGTTTCGGAGGCGGAGCGGGAGCCGGCTCTCGAGGCACGCCTGACCCGGCGCGCCTGGCGACCCGCCAGGCAGCGCGCCAGGGTTTTGAGGGAGGGTCTGGTGGATTTGGCGGCGGTTTTGGTAGTGGGTCGACCCAATCCGGTGCGCAGAATTTCAGCAGCCGCAGAAGCAGCACAGGAATTAACCCGGCCCTGGTTGAATTAGTGATTAAATATTTGCAGGCAAAATAGGGGGGATTTTTCCGGGGGGATTTAATCCTATGGGGTGACAAACTTCGCAGGAAGTTTCTTTTCTCTGTTAAAATAACCCCATAATCTGTTACTCTTGGAGATAGAACCAATGGGCGAAATCCTCACCTGGTTTCTTTTCAATCCACTTGTCCTGACACTTTCGCTTTTCCTGGTAGGATTTTTTACTGGGCGGATTGTTGTTAACTGGTTTGTGCTGCCATTGGTGAAGCGGAGATCACCGGTTGTGGTGGAAGCACTGAAAAAGCGCAGGTCGCCATGGATGTTTTCTATCCTGGTTGGTATCCTGTTTGCATCCTTCATGTGGATTTTCGTATCCCAATTACTGACATCTGACCTGGTAAGGGGGATTGGTAACACAACGCTCAGCCTGTTGATGATGGTTTATTTCTGCTTGTGGCTCATCTCCCTGTTGGACAGCAGCCATGACGTTTACATGACCCGGCCCATGGCGCGGCAGGTACCCTTGTACAGCTACTTACAGGCGGTCAAGACCGTGGTGATCCTGGTATTCCTTTTTGTGGGTATGGCTTCGCTATTCCACTTGGATGTTGCCTATATCATTACCTTGTTGGGTGGTTCAGCGGCTGTGATCAGCCTGGTGTTTAAGGATCCTATCCTATCGCTGGTAGCCAGCCTGCAGGTGGCGGCAAACCGCATGGTTTCGATCGGGGATTGGATTGAAGTGCCGGAGTTTTTTGCGAATGGGAAGGTCCTGGAGATAAACCTGACATCGGTAAAACTCGAGGGCACGGATCGAGCGATAACCACACTTCCAACCTATGCATTGATATCGCAGAGCGTGAAGAACTGGAGCGCGACCATCCAGAAGAAGCAGAGGCGCTTTTCGAGAACAATCATTATCGATATCAATAGTATCCAACTGTTTGATGCAGAAGCATGCTCTGGCTTATTGCAGCTTCCCATTGCGGATGAAATATTCAATCGCAGGCTGCAGAACAGAGAAGTGGGGCAACCCGCAGACTTTGTACCCACAACCAATCTTGGACTTTTTCTGGAGTATGCATCCGCCTGGATGCAAAGGCACCCCCAGGTAAGCCAGGATCTTCCCGCTGCTGCAGTCCAACTCCCAATCACAGCGAGTGGACTACCGGTAGAAGTCAACGCCTTTCTGACGGAAGTTAATTACCCGGCTTATGAGACTTTGCAGTCTGAAATTCTGCTGCACATGCTGGCGGTCCTACCCTTGTTTAACCTGAAGGTGTTTCAGTCGCCTGCAGGGGCTGGGTCAAATTAATTTGTAGAGGAAGCTATGAAGATAATCCTTGAAAAATCCCGGTACCTGACCTTGATTGCCGTGGTAGCGCTGCTGGCAGCTACCCTGGGGGCTCTGATAATTGGGGGAATTAAAACGTATTATCTGCTCCGCTTGATATATGAGACAGCAGGGAAAGCGGATGAAATTTACCAGTATTTAATCCAGGTGGTTGATATATTCTTGATAGCCCTGACTCTTTACTTTTTTGCGGTTGGCATTTATGAATTGTTCATTGGTGATCTGGCCCTGCCTGACTGGATTCAGGTCACAGATCTGCAAATGCTCAAGGTCAAGTTGAGCAATTTGATTCTCCTGGTTATCTGCATTTTCTTCGTTGAAATACTGATTTCCGGGGTGAGTGGGAGTGACCTGCTGTATTCTGCCCTTTCCATTGCACTGGTTGGTGGGGTATTGATCGCATTTAGTTGGGTTGGAAGAGGACACTAGATCCCTGGTGGATCCTCTTAAAAACTCACGCAAACTCGCGAAGGCTGCAAAGAAGGTATGTAGAAATCCTGGTCCAGCTTGGGTAAGGTGAGACGCATTCCTGGAGGATAGAAGGCAATGGCAAATGACTCGGAGAGGGTTAGAAATCCTGGCGGCTGGATGGGGTTGGTCTTTGCCGTTGGCACTTTGGTTGGGGTTTTTGTTTCCATACTCGTATACTTGACGGGTTCGAGGAAAAGGCACTCGACAGATCGCCAGCCATTGGATTCTGCCATTGTTCAAGAAGAGGGGGAGGGAACACCAACCCATCTGACTGGAGAAGGGGCGGCAGCCCTGGTGGATAGCGAGCGCGGGAGCGAACAGAAGCAGGATTTGCCGAGAGAGATGGCATCTGCTGCTGGTGAAGGAGATACACACTGGAGGGAAGGAACCAAATATATGGTTTCTGCATTCCTGGTGGTGGCGCTGGCGCTGGTTGCTTATGCCAGCCGGTCGGTTTTTCCGCTGGTGATAATTGCTTTTCTAATTGCATTTGTGGTGCGACCGCTGATCGATTTTTTTCAAAGGCGGCTAAGGATGAGCAAAGTCCCGGCAACTCTGGTCGTCTATGGGCTGGTGGTTGTGGGGATCATGATGACCCCATTCATCCTGTTACCGAATATCTTGCAGGCGATAAACTTTGTAACGACGATCGATTTTCAGGCTGCTTCGCATAACCTTGCCCTGGTGCTGCAGGAGATGAGCCAGCAATTAACGGCAAATCCTCTGTTGAATTACCTGTTCACCCCAATCCTGCTGGGTTTATCCAGGCTGCTGGAAAATTTCTCTGTAAATCCCCCAACGGGTGAACCACCGGTGATCTATTCGCTGACGGTCACGGATGTGACGAACCAACTGGCTCAAACCCTGGGGCTGTTGGTGAATGTTGCGGGTCCAATCATCACTGCATTGATGGCTTTTATCTTCATGATGATGCTCAGCCTGTATATGAGCCTGTCCGGTTCGGTGATCAGCAGGGCTTATTCACGTCTGATCCCTCCGCTCTACCTGGGAGAAATCACCGGATTGATCATGCGCATCGAAGGGATTTGGAAAGCGTTTCTCAAGGGACAGCTCTTGTTGATGGTGATCATTGGCATGGTAGTTTGGATGGGAAACCTGATTCTGGGTACCCGGCAGGCGCTGTTCCTGGGGATTATTGCCGGTCTTCTGGAATTGATCCCCAACCTGGGGCCATTTTTAGCGACAATCCCGGCGGTGGCGGTTGCCCTGCTTTTTGGATCAGCCTGGATGCCGGTTGGGAACGTGGTGTTTGCAATCATTATCGTGGCGATGTATATCTTAATTCAGCAGGTTGAAAACCAGATTATCGTGCCTAAGGTTCTTGGGGGGGCGGTGCAGCTTCCGCCGTTGATTGTCCTGGTCGGAGTATTGATCTTTGGCTCCTTGTTTGGTATTCTGGGTGTCTTCCTGGCCACGCCGGTGATTGCGACTGGAAAGGAGGTGTTCAGTTATTTGTATGCCAAGATTCTGGAACCACCGCCGTCACCAAAAGTTGAGGTAGAGGAGCCAGGGTTTATTGAGCGGGTCCGCAGCTCTCTTAGCCGGCTCAAGTTTCCGCGCCTGGCTGGAATTAGCCCTGTCCAGGACCAAAAGATAGCCGGATCGATGACATCTGCCAGGGGGGAGCGAACCGGGGAGGAATCTCCAATGGACCCTGGTACAAAAGAAGCCGTTCCGTTAGATGAAAAGGTGTAATTAGAAATGAACAACGGGAAGGTGGTATTTTACCTTCCCGTTTTGATCTTTAAAGCTGAGATGTAGGCCAGGAATACTGGCAGGAAAATGGTTTGCGTTTACTCTTCGCTGCTGAAAGCTTTGCGCAGCGCTTCTTCCTGCTCTGCGGTCAGGTTGGACTTGATCAACTCCATCTTTGTCCCCTTCAATGCTTCGGCAACCTTATCTTCTACCACGGAATCCGCCATGATAAACAGGGCAGATGTTCCTTCGGTCACCTTGGTGCGGATCTCTTTGATGAATTCATCGCTGATGCCATAATCCGCAAAGCTGGCTGCCAGGGCGCCTATGGCTGCTCCCACGGCAAGGCCGAAGAAGGGAATGAAGAAGATTAACCCAAAGAGCATACCCCAAAAAGCCCCGGTTAATGCTCCGATGCCAGCCAGGTTTGCGAGTTGCTTGGTTTTTGGGCTCTTTTTTCCAACGGGCCAGTAAACAATTGCGGCGTCGGCAATCTTGATCAACTGTTGTTTTTGCAGACTCTCCAGGGTGTGGAGAACATTGGACGCACCGTCCACAGTATCAAATTTCCAAACGGTCAGGCTTGCCATATTTTCCTCCTAGAAATATATCCCCGGTGGGGTTGATGGAATTACTAAGTGATTTTATACACGATCTTCGATAAAAATACAATAGCTTAATTTCCAGAAAACCTGGGCATCGGCATGCCTCTTGCACAGATGTGATTGCATGGAGGAAGTATGCCGATCCATATTTTGATTGTAGATGATCATGCGATGGTGCGCCAGGGACTTAAAATGTTCCTGATGCTTGATCCGGAACTGGAGGTTGTGGGCGAAGCCGCTGGAGGGATTGATGCGGTGCGGATGGCCGTGGAACTCAACCCAGATGTGATCTTGATGGATATGAAGATGCCTGACATGAATGGGATCAATGCCATGAGCGCAATCCGTGCGGTTAAGCCAGGAATTCAGGTGATCATTCTGACCAGTGTACTGGAAGATTCGTCGGTGCTGGTAGCAATGCGGGCTGGAGCAGCCGGTTATATATATAAAGATGCCCAGGCGGATGAGTTATGCCGCGCCATTCGCTCGGCTGCGGCAGGGAACCTGCAGCTTTCGCCGCGAGCTGCTGCACAATTGGTTTGTGAAGGCATTCCACATGCTTCAGGCCCGGAACTGACAGACCGAGAGCGTGAAGTGCTGCGGCTGCTCGCTGAAGGTAAAGCTAATAAGGAAATTGCATACTCTCTGCATGTGGGTGAATCGACGGTTAAAACCCATGTCAGCAGTATCCTGTCCAAGTTGGGCGTCCCTTCGCGTACCCAGGCTGCACTTTATGCAACCCGGTTGGGGTTGTAATCGAATTCGAGTAAAATGGGGGGTATGAAGAACTTTTGGAGCCGGTTGAGCACCCGGCTAATCCTGGCCACCATGGCTTTTTTACTGCTCCTGGTCCTGGCAGTACTGCTGGCCTCAAACCTGGGACTGCGCACCACGCAGCGCGATGCATCGGAGCGCTCGGCTGAGGCGCTGGTAGCCCAGGGAAGGGCTGCATTACAGCAGCTGACAGGGCGAGAAGCCCAGCTGAATAATAACCAGCTTCAGCAGGCTGCACAGCTGACCCAAATTGCGGCGCGATATATGGAAATGATGAGCCAGGGAAACCCCACGCAACCTTCCAGCGAAAGTGGAAAACCGCGGGTCATTACCCGCTCCTCCCAGTTAACCCTGATGCCAAATGGGTTGTTGTATGATTCAAACCCGGACCGGCGCAGTGAAACAGTTTTTGAGTATCATGGAACCCCGGAAGAAATCACCAATGGGCAATTACGAGCTTCAGCAGTTCTTGACCCATTGTTTCCTAACTTGCTCCAGGGCTCGCGGGATATTGTGGCTATCTATTATTTGAGCCCACAACTCTTGATGCGTTATTACCCGGTGATCGGGTTGGCAGATTTCTTCCTGGCGCAGAACCAACCAGTTGGAAAGTGGCCCCTGGTGCAAGGGGATTTTTCGGTGGCGCCGATCAATAATCCAGACCGGGAGACCGTATGGGATCCTCCGTATGTGGATAATTATGGCCAGGGGATGATGATCACCGTTTACAGCCCGGTTTATTTTGGGGATGAATACCAGGGCTTTGTGGCAGTGGATGTCTCGCTCAGCCGTTTGATCGATCATTTACAGAATCTACGGCCTGCACCGGTACTTCCATCAGCAGGTGGGTATGCTTTCCTGGTAAACCAGGAAGGCCGCCTGGTAGCCGCCCCGCCGGAGGCTTTAGATGACCTGTTCGGGGAGAATATTCAGCCAGAGACCGATTCTTTGATCCGGAACCTGGGACGGTCCCTGGTTAAAGAGAGCAAAAACCAGGACTTGCAGGCGGTTGTGTCTGAAATGCAAATGGGAAAGACCGGAGTGGCAGAGTTGGAAATGAACTCGGTCCCGGTCCTCCTGGCATATGCGCCGATGCCCGATCTGAAATGGTCCCTGGGTCTGGTGGCGCCGGTAGACGAACTGACCGCGCAGGCAAATGCCGTAGCCGGTGAAATAAAAAGCGATGTAGACAGGACCCAGAGAAATACAGTGTGGATTATTGCAGCTTTTGCGCTGCTGGCTTTAACCGGGGTCCTGTTTGCCAGCCGCTTTCTGACTCGCCCAATTGGCGCGCTGGCTGCCGGTGCGCAAAGTGTGGCAGAGGGTAACCTGGAGGTCACGCTACCCGTACCATCTACAGTTGAGTTAGGCTCCCTGGCGCAGAATTTCAACTTGATGACCGGGGAAATTAAGAAACGCAATGCCGAGCTGGCTGCGGCAAACTTGATGTTGGAACACAGGGTGCAGGAACGGACGAAGGAACTCTCGACACTGCTGGGGATCTCCCACACCCTGGCGTCTACGCTGGAGTTGAAACCGCTGCTTGACCTGGTGCTGGAACAGCTCAAAGAAGTTGTAGACTTTACTGGTGCACTTTTGCTCATGTTCGAAGAAGAAAATGAGCTTGTTTTCTCAAACACCTGGCCGGAGCAGGTTGTGAAGGAAGAAGATGCACAGCGGATAGACTTGCGGCAGCAGGCTGGCTTAATGGAGGCTTTTGTAAAACGCGAGCCCGCCATCCTGGCGCGGCCACCGGTTGACTCAAAGGGGGTCCAAATGGCGGCAAGCTGGCTGGTGGCGCCGCTGCTAGTCCCGGAACGAGTATTAGGTTTCCTAATTCTTGAACACACCCAGGAAAATTTTTACACCCCTGCCCATGCGCAACTGGTCGCAGCATTTGCTGTCCAGGCTGCGGTAACGATTGAAAATGCTCATTTATATGGACAGGCACAGCACCTGGCAGCTCTCCAGGAGAGACAGCGTCTGGCGCGGGAACTGCATGATTCGGTTTCCCAGGCGCTGTACGGGATTGCCCTGGGGGCGCGCACGGCGCGCAAGATGCTGGATCGCGGGGATCTTCATGAGAGCGAGCAGGGAAAAGCGCTGCAAGAGCCGCTAGATTACGTGCTTACCCTGGCGGATGCCGGCCTGGCGGAGATGAGGGCATTGATCTTTGAACTTCGACCAGAGTCCCTGGCAAATGAAGGGCTGGTGGCAGCGTTAACCAAGCAGGCCGCGGCAGTCCAGGCGCGGTACGGATTGCATGTCAAGGCTGAGCTGTGTGATGAACCTGATGTGTCCCTGGCGGTGAAAGAAGCGTTGTATCGAATTTCCCAGGAAGCATTGAACAATGTGGTCAAGCATGCGCGCGCCCGAAATGTGTCGTTGGTGTTGGCCCGGCAGGATGGACTGCTGCATCTCGGTGTTGCTGATGATGGGGTGGGTTTTGATCCAAAGCGGGATTACCCCGGGCACCTGGGCTTACGAAGTATGCCCGAGCGCATTGAGCGGTTAGGGGGTAAGTTTAAGCTGACCAGTGTTCCAGGTGCTGGAACACAGATCGAGGTTGAAGTGTTGATGTCTAATGGCTAAAAACGCAACGAGGGAAAGCTCGTTTTAGTGACCTGCCAGCCATTCCATTGCTGCAGGGCGATCCTTGAACTGCTTTAGCTCTCGACGCGTGATCATGATGACTGTCTGGAGTAGAATTGAACGGACGCCATCTGCACCGACTACTGCAGAGGCTTTGATATAAGGGGTATTGGTGGAAGTAAAGTCTTTTATTGCCTGGGCAACTTCTTTATTATAGGTTGCACCGGTAACATCGGTAAGGACTAAAGCACTCTTAGGGGGAGATTTGTGGATCAGGTTTTGGGCCAGCG
>CAIQIV010000398.1 GCA_903871905.1 uncultured Chloroflexota bacterium
CCGATGGAAGTTATGTCGAGTATTGGAGTATGACTGGGAAATACATCCTGCGCGCTCAGGGCCGCGCGGTGCCCAAGGGGATGATCCTCAGCGATGCGCTGGTGGATATGTATCATCACAACGAATATGCCCAGGCTTCCGTCTTCCCCCGCTTTGAATACGCGAACATCGGGGTGGAAACCGGTTTTTACGGCCTGGAAGATAATCTCACCTACAAACAAATCCTGCTGTTAGGGGAAGCGCTGCAGCTTTTCAACCGGCCTGAACTTGCCCCGATGAAGGATGCCTTCCTGATCCCTAAAAATGATATCCTTCTCTATGAAACATTGGAGGATGGTAACGCTGGCATCAACTACGTGGGGTCCAATGTGATCGGGTTAGATCGCAAAGACCTGTTCTGGAACAAGTATTACCTGGCATCCGTCATTGCCCACGAAGGATCTCATGTCATGCAGGGGCCGTTGGGCCTCACCAAAGACGTTTGCGCGGCAGTGTACCACCGCGAGATTGCCGACCGGAAGATTCCACCCGATTTGTATAGCTGGAAAGCCGAGGATGTGATCCAGGCGATTAAAGATGATCGGATCGGCACTTACCACGTTTCCTTGTGGTTTCTGCACCAGTTCAAGTTCCCACAGGTAAATGCCTTCAAAGAGGTCATCCTGACCGGCAGAGTCAACGGTAAACCGCTGGTCAACTGCAACGCCTTCACCCAATAAGCCAACCGGCATCCGATCGGCAGAATCAAAACATGGACGGCTCTTTCTCCGTCCATGTTTGTTTTATTACAGAGCACAGCTGGAGACAGGTTGCGAAGCCGCTTTACTGCCCGTACTCTTCCTGATAGCGCCGGTAGCCGCGTGCTACCTCTTCAGCAGGGATCTCG
This sequence comes from uncultured Chloroflexota bacterium, assembly GCA_903871905.1. GTDB lineage: Bacteria > Chloroflexota > Anaerolineae > Anaerolineales > UBA4823 > CAIQIV01. Next base: position 887 of record CAIQIV010000398.1, read on the forward strand.
TCCGGTTGGCCCAGCTGCAGGGCATAGAATACGGTGCGGGCAATATCCTCCACCATGACGGCAGCTTTCACCGCATCTTTCACGCTGCGTCCAATGGTGAACACGCCATGGTTTTTTAACAAGATCGCCGGGCTGGATCCAATCGCATTGATGACCACCCGTCCGATCTCATCCGTACCAATCTTGGCATAGCCGCCGCAGGGGATCGGGCCCCCAAACTCATCAGCAATTGCCGTCAGGTACACCGGGATCGGGTGGTTCACCGCAGCAAAAGCAGTCGCAAAGGTTGAGTGCGTATGCACAACCCCCATCACATCTGGACGGTGTTGATAGATATACAGGTGAGCATATACATCCGATGATGGTTTAAGGCTACCCTCCACCACTTTACCATTCAGATCCACCACAACCATGTTTTCAGGAGCCAGGTCTTCATAATATACCCCAGATGGCTTGATGACTACCAGCCCGGATTTTGGATCCCGCCCACTGACATTCCCGCTGGTCCACGTAACCAGGTGATTGCGGGGAAGCTCCGCGTGGAGACGACAAACTTCTTTACGTAATTTCTTCAACATCACTCAACTCACCTTACACTCTTCTTGATTTTCTTCAAAGTCTTCATCACATTATTCTCTCCGCGGCCGAAATAATCGTGCAGCCGGACATACTCAGCAAACAGCATATCATAGATCTTCTGGTTTTCGGGGATGGGCTTGTAAACCTCATCCTGCAGGTGAGACATGTGCCTGGCTGCGTCAAAGATGGAATCATATCCGCCTGCTGCCTCCCCTGCTGCAACTGCGCCAAACATTGCCGAGCCCAGTGCCGGGGTTTGTTTGGAAGCAGTCACCTTAAGCTCTCGTCCGGTTACGTCGGAGTAAATCTGCATCAGCATCTTATTCTTTTCGGGCAAGCCACCGCAGGCGACAAATTCTTTCACCGGGACACCATACTTCTCAAAGCTCTCCACAATAATGCGGGTGCCAAATGCAGTGGCCTCGATCAGGGCGCGGTAGATTTCCTCTGGTTTAGTTGCCAGCGTGGCGCCAATCAGCAAACCGGCCAGCTCTGCATCCACCAACACACTGCGGTTGCCATTCCACCAGTCCAGTGCCAACAATCCGCTTTCCCCTGGCTTTAGCCGCGATGCCTTTTCCTCCAGGAGCTGATGGATGCCAATGCCACGATCCTTTGCCTCCTGTTCATATGCGGCGGGCACACAGTTTTCAACAAACCAGGCAAAGTGGTCCCCCACGCAGGATTGCCCGGCTTCGTAGCCAAACAGACCTGGGATAATGCCATCTTCTACATATCCGCAGATCCCCGGCACCACGTGCTCCTCATCACTGAGCACCATATGGCAGGTGCTGGTGCCCATGATCATCACCATCCGCCCTACCTCAGTGACAGTCGCTGCCGGGACAGCCACATGGGCATCCAGGTTGGCTATTGCGACCGCCGTTCCTGGCTTAAGTCCGGACCACTGCGCTGCCTGTTCCGTGATCCCGCCGGCGCGCCCACCAATGGAGTAGATAGTGCGGGACATTTTCTCGTCGATCACATGCTCCAGGCGCGGATCCAGCGCCTTATAAAACTCGTCAGGTGGGTAGCCCTCGCGCTTGGACCACATGGCCTTGTAACCTGCAGCGCACGAGTTGCGTTTTTCCTCGCCAGTAAGCTGCCAGATCACCCAATCACCCGCCTCCAGGATCCGGTCTGCAGCCTCGTACACCTGCGGCGCTTCGTCCAGGATCTGCAGGGTCTTGGAAAAAAACCATTCAGAAGAGATCTTATTTCCATACCGGTTCAGCCATTCCTGGCCCATCTGCCGCGCAGTTTCGTTAATCTGATCCGCCTCAGGCTGAGCCGCATGATGTTTCCACAACTTGACCCAGGAGTGGGGATTGCGTCGAAATTCAGGCAAGGTGCACAGCGGCGTGCCATCCGCTTTAACTGGCAGAATGGTACAGGCAGTGAAATCGATCCCGACACCTATCACATCTTCCGGGTCAACCGAGGCATCCTTTAGCACCGCCGGAATGGTATGCTGAAATGCGCGCAGGTAGTCATCCGGATCCTGTAGGGCCCAATCCGGTTCCAGGCGGATTACCGGGTCCTCAACCGGCAGCACATCGTCAATTACCCCGTTCCGGTATGGATAGACAGAGTTCGTAACCTCCCTGCCGGTGGCGACTTCCACCAGCACCGCACGGCCCGACTCGGTCCCAAAATCGACACCAATCGCATATTTTGTTTTACTCATTGATCACCTCAAAAAGTCCGAAAGATTCCAATTTCCAGGGAGTACGTGCGTACTTCCTGTGGTTGTAAAATCTGCAAATCGCCGTGCTCACGCTCCCAGGCGCGGCCGGATACGTGGCAGTTCGCTGGCTCCACCCCGACCACATACATCCCTTCCCCCATCATTTTCCACTCAACCAGGATCGGATAATCCTGCTTGGCATAGCGCCAGGAAATTCCCAGGCCGCCCTGGCTGTCGAAAGCCGGGTTAACCAGGCGCACCTCTACCATGCCCTGGCTGTCCTGCTTCAGGTCATGGTAGAAGACCTGCTCACTGTACCCGGCCTGGGGCGCAGAAAATTCGCAGCACTGTCCCAATCCCTGGCTGGCACGCTCATCCCGGGGAACTGTTGTGCAGGCGCCCAGTTCCAACCGGGTCGAGGCATCTACCAATGGAAAACCGAGGTTAAAGTGCTGCAAAAACATATGCGGCGCCGGACTGAAACCCAGGTTCTCGATGCGATCATCGATGCGCAAGGAGGAGCCGCCAATCGAGATAGAGAAGCGGCGCGTAAAACGGATATTATCACCAAACACGGCCGTCTCCCGCAGCGTACCCTCGAGCCACAAGGTGCAGTCCTCACCCTGCCAGGTCTCGCCCCAATGCACATTGCCGGCAGGCAAGCTTCCAACCCGCCCATGCAGTCCCTGCTCCTCACCATTATCTGAGCCAGGAGAACCGACATAAGTCAGGCCGCAGGTGGTCAAAAAACCAACGGGCCAGGTGCGCAGCCAGCCTAATCCAAAAGGATAAGTGAAGGCTGGATGCACCATGCCAACACCGCTAAGATAAGAGAGCTGGGCGCCCTGGTATCCCAGGTGGACGATCCCCAGGCCGCGATCCGGCAAAACCGTGAAATCCAGACCGGCAGCATTATACATCCGCACGGCGCGTACCCCCTGCTCCGGGCCATCCGTCAATTCAAACGGCGTCACCCCGGCTACCTGGCGCAGATCGCCGATCCGGCGCAGAAGTTCTAAACGAGAGTAGGTTTTTCCCCAGAGATTTGCCATATACTGCTCCTTTTTACTGAGATGAAATTGACTGGCGGCTTAGCATTGGAAGAAATTCCTTTAGGGAAGGCCAAAGCTGAGAAAAAAGATCAAAACGTTCCTGGTATTTCTGGCGCATCGATTCATCCGGTTCAAAAGATCTTTCCAGGCGAACCATGGCCTGGACTCCCTCGCTAAAGGAAGAAAACACACCCTTCCCAATACCAGCAATGATTGCTGCCCCCAGCGCTCCGGCTTCGGTAGCAACCGGACGCATCACCGGGCGGCCCATGATATCCGCACAAATCTGGACCCAGGCATTCGATTTGCTCCCCCCACCAACCACCCGGTACTCATCGATCTGGATGCCCGTAGCAGGCAGCAGATCAATACAGGACTTGAGCGAAAAAACAGCCGATTCCAGGATCCCTTTTAGGATTTCCCCGCGCCTGGTTTCCAGTCGCAGACCGGTCAGGACCCCGCTCGAATTGGAGATAAAATCTGGTGGTCCCCCCGTAGAGAAATGCGGCAGCACCAGGACACTGCTGGGACCAGGTGGGATCTCGCCAAACAGATCGGGATAGACATCTACCCCATTCAGCAGCGCCTGGTGGTGCTCCGCTGCGGCGAAGGTATCCCGGTACCACTTCACCACCGAGCCAACCTGATTGTAAATGAAGGTCACGTAACACCCAGGGACAGCATGGTGCTCTGTGCACAGGCCGCGTTCCACCATGGTGGTTGGATCAAGACGCCGGTTAAACACGGGGGCAATACAGTGAAAGGACCCCATCCCATACATCGCCTGCCCCGGCTGAACCGCGCCGCTTCCCAGGGCGTTTGCGCACTGGTCATGTGCCCCAGCAATTATGGTCGTGCCAGCTTGCAGCCCCAGCTCTGCCGCTGCGGCAGGCGATACCTCGCCCACCACGCTTCCCGAGGGCGCCAGGGGCGGCAGGCGCGAGCCATCCACGCCAGCAGCTGTCATCAGATCCACCGACCAGGCCCCGGCATCGATATCGAACAACAGGCTGCGGTTGGCCAGCGAATAATCCAGCACTGGTTGCGCGCCAAGCATAAAGGCAATGAAGCTGCTCCAGTTCAGGAGGTAATCCGCCGCGGCATACAGGCTTTCCTGGTGCTCTTGAATCCATTTCAACTTGGTCAAACCATAGTGATTCCCTATGGTATTCCCATTAATCCGGTACAGGCGCTGCGCCGGCAGCACCGCTGACAGTTCTGGCAGATATTCTTCTCCACGAACATCAAAATTCAGGATAGACCGCCCCAACACCTGTCGTCCGGCAGTCACCGGAACCACCGCCTCCCCGAGCGAAGATACCGCCAGGGCGCGCACCGTGTCTCTCCCAGCCTGCCCGGCTACCTGGACAACCGTGCGCTTCACCTTATTCAATACTTCACCCGCATCCAGCTCAGCCCACCCAGGATGCGGGTGCAGAATATCATATTCCTCGTAAGCCAGGGCAAGCTGGCGCCCCTCCTCGGTGAACAGCGCCGATTTGCATCCGGTCGTGCCGACGTCAATCCCCAGCAGGCTCATACAACCTTCTGAGGTTGGGTGATCTCAAAGCCCAGGTAGTGCTCCAGGGCTTCGCGCAGCGGCTCCTGGACCTTCCCGGGGGTCAGGCTGAGGTGGTGGCGGTAACCATTTCTCCCAATATGCAGGAGCACGTCCTGCAGCCCTTTGATTTGCGTCACGCCTGCGCAGCCAAAGAAATCCGGCGGAACAGGATCTGAGGTAAAACTGCCCTCACCGACATACATGCGCACCGCGCCCGCATCGGTGATCAGGCTGCCAAAAGTGAATGGTTGAGCAGCGATACGCCCCACGTGACAGCCATAACCGCAACCCTTGCCAACCGAAGTAGCCAGGATGGAATGGTCAGAGATCCGCCCGGCATCAGTCATCAAGACCTTGGGGACCGGTCCGCAGTGGAACAGGATACACTTATCCTCTGCATCGCCATAATTATTGTTCCAATCCAGGCAGGCCGCGGGTTGGCCCGAGGCAAGCTGCAATGCATACATGGCAACAGCATTGCACACATCCACCTCGCAGGCTGACGGAACCCCTCGCCCATTCATCTCTCCCATCAACACACAGGCCGAGATCCCCAACTGCTTCTGCAACTCAATCCAACAGCGGATCGCCACGGCGTCCATCTGGTATTCATCAATCACCTGATCCAAAACCACCCCGAGGCGGACAATATTCTCAAAAGCCTGGTGCGGTACGCCATCCCAGGACGTATAGCCCTGCAGCAGTTCCACCTTTTGGCGGTAAACCTCGCCTGATGCCGGCAGGCTGCGTACACGATCGATGATCTCCGAGAAATCCAACGTCTCCACCGTAATGCCATGCCGCTGCAAGGCCACTTCATCCACCCGCACCGTCTTGAACGGCGTGGTGCGTGCCCCAATGGCGCCAACCACCATGCTGCGCATGCCATTCACCACCCGGCATAAGCGGTCAAAGTAATCAATATTTGCCTGGAAAGCTGGGGATAATGGGCTGACCACGTGCGGCTTGAGTGCGGTGAACCGGACGCCGTATTGGTAAAAAACATCCATGATAGATAATTTACCGCAAAAAGCGTCCCGCCTCCATTCGGGGGCCATCCGGCTCAGGTCATCCGGGTATGCCTGGACCAGGATTGGCACACCGGCCTCCTGCAGCGCAGCCACCGCCCCGGTTTCGTCGCCAAAATTCGGCAGGCACAGGATGACCCCCCCATACTTTCCCCGGTTCTGGCGCAGGAAATTGGCATACACCTGCCCTTCGCGTGTCGTCTCAACTGCGCCGTAGCGAGTTTCGCTTTCCTCCAGCATTAATACCTGGTGTCCCAGGCTCTGCAAAACACCTGCCAGTTCCTGGCGGGCCTGGGCGATCAGTGATGCAGGGAAAAAGCCCCGGTTTCCAAAGAACAATGCAAAAGTCGTCTTTTCATCCATAGTCATAACCTTGATTCACCAGGATAGGCTGGACGCACCAGTTTTTGCTTTACACCTGGCTGTGTGCCAATTCAATAAACGCTAATATATTCTCGATAGGTACATCCCCTTCCACATCATGGGCAGGGGCAAAAATGTACCCGCCGCGCCGGCCTGCCTGCAGCAGCCGCAGGCTCTCGGCGCGAACATCCTCCACGCTGCCATAAGGCAGCGTTTGCTGGGTCGATAGACCTCCGTGAAAGACCAGGCGCCCACGAAAGCATTCCATTAATGCCATCACGTCCATCACCTCAGGCTGGAAGGGGTTGAAACAATTGACCCCGATGGCAATCAGATCCTCGAAGAGCTCGTCCACATCGCCGCAGGAGTGAATAAACACGTACTTGCCTGCCGCGTGCACCTCGGCATACATGCGCTTAAGCACCGGGAAGATCAACCTGCGCCACAAACGCGGTCCCATTTGCAAGCCGCGCTGCTGCCCCCAGTCATCACCAAAGTAGACGGCGTCAATGTCATATTTCAACGCTTCGCGCACCTGGGCAATATTGTAATCGGCAATAGCGTTGAGCAGATCCTGTACAAACTCCGGGTGGTCGATCATATCCAGCAGCAGGTTCTGCATGCCGCGCAGTGTCCAGGCTCTCTCATACAAAGAGAAACCAATTTGAAAAACCCGGAAACGGTCGCCATAGCGGGCAATCTTACCCGGGATATCGGCAAAGAACCGCGGGTCCAGGGGATCTGGGAAGATATAACCTTTCAGCGAGGGGCTGTCCAGGACACAGCCTTCAACGTTGCCGATATCTTTATCGATGCTGCGATCCCAGATCACTCCAAAAACATCCTGGACCCGGTTATTGCCCAGGTCAGAAAAGAAACCGATGTCGCTGCCAAGCTTGAGCAAATGATTATCCAGGTAAGTCTCCAGGTCATCGACCCCTTGCTCAGCCCGCAGCTTGCGCTGCAGAGTTTCCTTGGCTTCTTTCGTGAAACCAAAGGACCAGGGGGTATAAGGCGGTTGGCGCCCCTCCAAAACCAGCTGAATGACTTTCCTCTTGGTAATCATGTTTTCTTGTTTCCTCAGTCGACGATCAGCACGTCCGGACGTTGAAGCGTGACGCCATTCACGCTCACCGGGCTCACCGGCCAGCCTTCAATGACCGTAAGCACCTCATTTTCCTCCCGCCCCACCAGGATAGTATCCTCCGACTTACACCCCGTGATCGACGGGTTCCACGCAAATACCTGGCTAGCTTTCACCACGTCCGGGCTGCCTTGCACGGCGATAAACTCACGCGGCTCATAAGCAGCCGGGCCGCCCTGGTGGTGCAGCTTCCACTCATCGGGATAGCCGCTCTTCGTATATGCCTGGATGGTTTCGCTGAATATAGCCCCAACCGTCTTTCCCGGACGAGTGGCAGAAATCATCGCTGCATCAACAGCCGCCACAGCTCCGATCTTACGGCGCAGCTCGGGGTCGGCAATGCGACCAAAATGCACCAGGCGAGTCAGCGAACATACCAGCCCCCACTTTCTCCCACAAAGAACGAGCATAGCATAGCGGTCCAACTTTTTACCAGTTGGCAGCGGGTGGCGGAAATTGTAGATGCGCTCATCCGTGGCAATCAGGTTAACAATTGCCTGAACCCCGCGCCGCTCGCTCTCCTGGCTGAGAAGCGCAGCGATCTCAAATTCTGTCATGCCAGGACGCACCGCACGGATGGCGGCGTCCATCGCCTGTGCACACATCCGGCCTAGCTGGCGGAAACGCTCACCCTCTTCGGGCAGCAGGCTGGCCCGCAAACGCGCAACCTCGTCACCCAGGTCAATGGCGCCGGGAAACGGGCTGTCAGAGCCCAACTTCATCCCGCCGGCCAGGTCAGCCACCACATCGCTGCCTTCGTACCAGAATGGCGCGTGAACGATCCAACCTTGCTCAGCTAGCTTTTCCTCCTGCACGATACGGGTGGCTTCGATATTATTGGTAATGACATGCCGGCTGTCGCGGGTCACCAACAGCGAAGCCGCGCCAAATGTGGCGGCTGTGTTGACATAGGAGGCTGCACCACAGGCTGCCCAGGCAAAACTGGCGACACGCTGAAGCACCAGACCATCCAGATGATGTCGGTCCAGGAATGTTCGAATTATTTCATGCTTGCATTCAATTTCCTTCATAGTGAATCTCCTGTTCTAAATTCTAGATCGAACCACCGGGTAAGGATTACTCTCTAAATTTTAAACTGTGCGGTCGTGGATTGCAAATGTTCCGCCAGGCGTGCCAGGGCGCTGGCAGTCTGCCCCACTTCCTTCGACTGCCCGGCAACCTGCTCAGTGGTCGCTGAGACTCTCTCAATGGCAGCAGTGTTCTCCTCGCTAATGGCCGACACCCCCTCAACCATTTGCAGCATTTCCTGGGCATTGGCGCGCAGGCTTGCAGTGGCACGGAGATTCTCTGCAATGACCTGTGAAACCTGCTGGATGGCAGCGGATAAACCAGGGACTGCCTGGGCTACCTCCGAGTTCTGCTGCACCATCACCTCCGCCTGCTGGTTCATGTTTCCTGCCACCATCAACAGCTCTTCCAGAGCCTGGCTGGATCGGCCAGCCAACTGGCTGCCCTCCCCGGCGCGTGCCAGGGCCATGTCTGTCTCCCGCACACCCGAGGAGATATTGTTTTGCACCTGGTGGATTAATAACGCAATCTCCCGCGTTGCCTGAGCAGATTTTTCCGCCAGCTTGCGTACCTCGTCTGCCACGACTGCGAAACCGCGCCCCTGGACGCCAGCCCGGGCTGCTTCAATTGCAGCGTTCAATGCCAGCAGGTTTGTCTGTTCTGCAATTTCCTGGATCGTATCGACAATACTGCCAATTTGCTCAGAATGTGCTCCCATCTGCTGGATGCTGGAAGAGGACGAGGAAACAGCCTCCTGGATCAGATCCATTTGCTGCAAAGCCTGGCGTATCGCCTCTGCGCCTTTTTGGGCGGCCTGGAAAGCCTGCGCGGCGGTTTTGGCAGCTGATTCTGCGCTGCTCGATGCAACCGCCACAGCGCTTGAGATCTGCTCTGCTGCGTGCGAGACATTTTCTGCGGCTGTAGACTGTTCTTGGGCAGCCTGGGCAATGTGATCGACATCCTGCGAAATCTGGTGCAGACGGCTGGTTGCCTGGCTGATAGATTGCGATTCATCTGATAGGCTGGAGGTCATCTGCCCAATCGTTACCGCAATATGTGTCGATGCCTGTTGGGAGTCGGCGGCAGATTTTTCCATTTCTACCGCAATTTTCTGCAGCTTGCGTGTACGTTCAACCAGGGATGTCACCAGTCCGCGTAAATTGCTGGGCTCATTGTTATATACAGCTACCGGGACCCCTGCCTTAACCGCCTGGTTGATGTACATTACCAGGGCTGCATCAATGATCGTGGTGACTATCCCATCATAGCCTGCCTGGACAAGCTTTTGCATGGCATTGCCATAGATCGATGCGCTGACATCCGCTCCGCGGCGCGCGGCTTCCGGGATGATCCATTCTACGCTCGTCCGGTGCGGATGCAGGCGATCTGCAGCTGCCAGAACACCTTGATGGACCGGTTTCCAGAAGTCCGAACCCTCCACCCCCAGCACCGCAATCCGCAGGCTGCCTCCACCCCGACGTGACACGGGCGCCGCCAGCCGGTTGGCTGAGCGCGGATCCTCGATAATCCCTTTACCCGGCTGCCAGAACTGCGAGTAATTGTCGCGGGTCACAACATCCATGCGCGTCAACATCCGGCTTTCTGCTGGCTGCACCCTGGCAGCAAGATAATTATAGAGATGGATCACCGGATCAAATCCCTGGGCAAAAGGATCCTGGCTAAGTGTTGCGGTAATGACACCCTGCCGCAGGTATTCCATTGTGCTGTCAACCAGATCGTGGGAAAAAATTCGTACGTCCCCACTCTTTCGCGCGTCAAAGACCGCCCGCGCCGCGCTGGAAGGAGTAGTGCCTTCGGTTATATAGATCCCACCCAGGTCAGGGTAACGCTGGATGAACCCTCTGCTCAACTCATATGTGGTTTCAGGTTTCTCCAGTGTCTCAGCAACCTCCACAACCTTCAGATTAGGATATTTTTCAATCAGAACAGCTTGAAAACCATTTTGACGCATCATATGCGCCGGGGAGTTAAAACGACAAACCAGGATGACAACTTTCCCCTTCTTTCCCAATGCTTGCGCCATTAACTCTCCACAAGCGCGCCCCTCCTGGTACGAATCAGCGCCAATATAACACAGGCGCAGGCAGGTTTCAGCAGTAATGGCATTAAACTGCTGCGCGGCCAATTGCAGACTGATTATCAGGGAGTTCAGCGCCTGGGCCTGGTCCGCCAACTCGCCTGCCCCGAGGATCTCCAGTGGTTGAGAGTGGATCATCATCTGGGTAGTCAGGTTGCCATGCTGCAGCTCTTCCATAGCAGCGGCGATGGCTGGCCCATCTTTGGTTGCCAGGTCCTGATTTGCCCGGGTCATGATCACCAATGGCCTGGCGATTCTTCGGGTGATATTGACCAACAAGATCAGCGCCAGGATTGCACTCACTAGCAAACAGCCTATCGCCGTCCACCTTGCCCATTGTTGTTCACTCGCGAGCAGCAAGCCCAAACTTCCAAGGATTGGGATCACCACCAGTAGCGTCAACCCCCCCTGAAAAAAATGATCGCGGATGAATTGGAACAGATCAAACTTCATCAGGACTCCTGTCAGATTTGGACTATTATCACCACCCCATGATCAATTATGGTAGATGATATACGAAATTCAATTCTTGCAGAATTACTAATCACTACCATCAGGATTCCAGGCAACATCAATGGACCATTGAGCTGTCACGGACCACCAGTTCTGGCTGCAGCACGATTGCTTGCGGCTTACGTTTTACTACACCCGCATCCATTGTTGTTTCATCAGACGCCTGGTCCAGCTCAATCACCCGGCTTAATTCTTCCACAGCAGAACAACCCAGCTCATTCAGTGGTTGAGCAATCGTGGTCAAAGGGGGCCAGTAATAAGCTGATTCTGGGATGTTATCAAAACCGACAATTGCCAGGTCCTGGGGTACACGGCGTCCCAACCGATGGCAAACCTGCATGACCCCTAAAGCCATCTGGTCGTTGGCAGCAAATACGGCATCCATCTCTGGATAGTTTTCGAGCAGTTGTTCAATTGCAGCTGCCCCACTCTCTGCCGACCAGTTCCCAGCAGAGATCTGCCTGGGATCAATATTTCTCCCCGCAGCCAGCAGCACCTCCTGCCATCCAAGCTGGCGCTCCCGAGCTTCCCACCAGTCCAGTGGACCATTCACCAGGCCAATATTGCGGTATCCCTGTTCCAACAAATGCTGTGTTGCCAGGCGGCCGCCGGCGCGGTTGTCGATCGAAACAACTGAGACATCCGGGTGCGGGTGCATACTCAGGTAAATAATCGGCGCCTGGATATTGCGGCGCGCTTTCTCCAGCCATTTCCGGTTGTTCCCTATCTCGGCAACGGCCCAGATGATGCCATCCACCTGTCGGGAAAGCAGGCGGTTTAAGATGCGGTCAACATTCTCCGTTTCTGGATGGTGCAGCAAATCTAATAGCAGGGAATAGCCCAGGTCGCGCGCCCTGAGCTCCACACCAATCAATGTTCGAGAAGGCCCATAATATTCCAGGCCAGTCGCCACAACCCCCAGGGTATGGCTCCTCTGGTGGATCAAGCTGCGCGCCAGGGCATTGGGGCGGTAGCCTAACTGGTTGATCACCTGCTGCACCCGCTTGCGCGTGGCAGGCGCCACGTCCGGGCGCTCATTGATCACCCGCGAAACCGTCTGGGTAGAGACCCTGGCCTCCTGGGCTACCTGCGTGATCGTAACCGTTCTCCGGATCGATGGGCTCATAAGGTTTTGCTCATCCTGAGCGGGTGATCCCTTGAACCATCGCCCAGAAGTTTTCCATGGGTGTGTCCAACTGGACATGGTGCGTGGGACCAATAATCAAGCCCCCGTTATACCCCACCCCTTCCAGCCGCTGCCGGATTTCGCGTTCAACATCCTGTGGAGACCCGAATGGCAAAGTATACTGCTCATCCACAGTCCCCCAGAAGCACAGTCGGTCCCCAAACTCCCTCTTCAGCTGAGCCGGATCCATACAGGCTGGTTGGACAGGATTAAGTACATCTAAACCGATTTCGATCAAATCCGGGATAATGGGGACAATGGTGCCATCGGAATGGTAAGCCACTTTGACCGCAGGGTTAATAGCCTTCAACTCGGCAATGAAGTTCGCCATGCGCGGCTTAAAAATCCGGCGCCACATTTTGGGAGAAATGAGCATGGCATGCTGCGCGCCAACATCATCACCAGTCCAGACCATATCCACCCCCATTTCAACCAACCTCCTGGCAGCCGCCAGGTGATAATGGTACGGGATATCCAGGATCTGTTCAGCCAATTCCGGGTTAAGAACAAAGTCGCTCAACAGGCGCTCATAACCGCGCAGCGCCCAGGCAGTTTCAAAAATTGTGGTGACAGTAACC
>CAIQIV010000399.1 GCA_903871905.1 uncultured Chloroflexota bacterium
AGTCGCCGGTAAAGACCAGGTTAATCACCGCCGCCGCCAGCAGGACAATCTGCATAAAGTCCTTGTACTGGCGCAGGAAAGCCTGCAGCCTGGTTTCCTTCGCCTTGCCGGCCAGCTTATTCTCCCCATACTTCTGCAGCCGCTGCTGCGCCTCAGCCGAGCTTAACCCTTTTGCCGGGTCCACCTGCAGCTGCTGCGCCACGGCCTCCGCCGTCATTGCATACCACCTGGTTTGGGTGTCTGTCGAATCTGCCATCGTTGATACCTCTCAATCAATATTTCTCTGGAACGAAGCGATATGGATAATCTGGTTCTTTATACCCCCCTTTTGCCTGGCGCTTGGGGAAGGTAATCGGGGTGCGCGGCACTTCCTCGTAAGGGATCAGGCTCAAAAAGTGCGAGATGCAGTTAAGCCGGGCCCGGCGCTGGTCATCCGAGGGCACCACGTACCACGGGCTCTCCGGGGTATCCGTCGCCGCGAACATGGCGTCCCGCGCCCGCGAGTAATCGTACCAGCGGTGCTGGGCCTCGAGGTCCATCGGGCTGAGCTTCCAGATCTTGCGGTAATCATTATTGCGCTCCTGGAAGCGCTTGGCCTGCTCCTCCATGCTCACCTCAAGCCAGTACTTGATCAGGGTCACGCCCGAGTAGATGATCGCCCTCTCCAGAGCTGGCGTAATGGTCAGGAAATCTTCCACCTGCTTCTCGGTAGCAAAGCCCATCACTCGTTCGACACCGGCCCGGTTATACCAGCTGCGGTCAAACAGCACCACCTCGCCAGCCGCCGGCAGGTGGGGCAGGTAGCGCTGGAAGTACATCTGGGATTTTTCCCGCTCGGTTGGCGCGGATAAGGCCACCACGTGGAAAACGCGCGGGCTGACCCGCTCGGTGATGCGCCGGATCACGCCCCCCTTGCCCGCCGTGTCGCGCCCTTCAAAGATAACGCAGATCTTGGCGCCGGTATATTTGACCCATTCCTGCATCTTGACCAGCTCCACCTGCAAGGGCTTCATTGCCTTGTCAAACTCCTTGCCGCTGAGCGCGGTGGACTCACCGGAGGATTTAGATTTAGCAGGTTCTTCCGCCGCCGCCGGCGGATCCACAGCCTCAGCAGCTGGCACAACCCCGGCGGTAGCCTCATCCAACGCCGCCGCAATCTCCTGCTCTTCGCGGTTGTCTTTCTTCCCCTTCTTCTTGCTCTTCTTATCCTTGTCCTTAGCCATATCGGTCTCCTTTCTCTGGCTGCTCTGTCACAGCGCCCTTATCTTTCTAATTATATATTAACGTCTGAAAATTGCCAACAATGAATAGCTGATCAATATTAATATCAAATCACCCATCTCAGCCCTCCACCGCCGCCAGGATGGCCGCCGCCAGAAAGCCCATCACGGTAGCCAGGCCAACCAGCTTGCCACCGTGCTCAAACGCCTCTGGCATCATCGCATCTGCCAGCATGGTCAGCATTGCCCCGGCAGCAAAAGCCTGGATCAGGCGTCCCGTGGCATGAGGCGTCTGCTGAATGATCAGGTACCCCACCCCGGCGCAGGCCGCAGAGATAAGCACCAGCACCACCCACATCCAGAAGATCCTGCGCCGCGGGCGGCCGGCGGCCTGCATATTGAGCGTCCCTGCCACGCCCTCCGGCAGGTTCGAGACAAACACGGCCACCAGGAACGCCGTGCTGACCGTGCTGCTGAAAGCAAAACCCATGCCCAGGACGACCGACTCGGGGATATTGTCCAGCAGCGTGCCAATAAAAATAGCCGAGCCTGAGCCGTCCTTGCTGCCGGTGATATTCTTACGCTCCCCTCCACCCCGCCGGCTAACCCACCAATCCGCGGCGGAAAAGATGAGCGCCCCCAGCATAAAAAACAGCGCCGTGCCCCAGCCGCCGGCATTGCCCTGGGGCACCAGCTCATAAGCAATCGCACTGATCAGCGCCCCGGCCCCAAAGCCCATGATCATCCCAATGGCGCGGTGAGAAAGCTCACGCCCGGCAAGCACATACCCAATCAGCAGGGATGCAGCGGCCAGCCCGCCCCACATGACAGCGATCAACATTTGGTGTAGTCTCCTGTGTTGGTGGGCGGGGAGAGGCCCCGATCGGCCTGCCAGGACTGCTCCCTGCCCGGTTTCAACGATTCGATAAACTGGCTTAGAGCGGATCGCGCAGGATCGGGCAGGTCATGCAGTGTCCGCCGCCGCGCCCTTTGCCCAGCTCAAACCCGGCAATCGGCACCACCTCAACGCCTGCCTCGCGCATCTTGGAGATGGTAAAGGTGTTGCGCTCGTAGGAAACCACCACACCCGGCTCCAGCGCCACGGTATTGTTGGCGTCATCCCACTGCTCGCGCTGCGCCTGGTATTCATCCCCACCGGTCTCAACAATGGTGAGCTTTGGAATCTTCAAAGCATCCGCCACGGCATCCAGGAAGCTTCTCTCCTGGGTGACATGAAAATCGCCCGGTTTGTTGCCGGGGCGCAGGCTGATGGCGCGGATATTGTTGACCACCTTGGGGAAAGCGGTGGCTTTGTCCCGATCCAGCAGGGTAAACACGGTATCCAGGTGCATGTGGGCGCGATCCTTGGTCATCACCGCCACCAGGACGCGCTCAGCGCCGCCGCTCTCAAACAGCTTCTTGGCCACCATTTCGATCATGCGCCCCTGGGTGCGCTCGCTCATCCCGATCGCCACGGTGCCATACCCAATCGGCTGCACGTCGCCGCCTTCCAGGGAGGCCCGCCCAAAGTCCTGGATGTTGAAACCGCCGTCATGGGTCTGCTCCGGGTACCAGAACTGAAAACCGGCGTCCTGGAACATGGGATGGTAGCGGTAGATGGTCAGCATGTTCAGCGCTTCGCGGCGCCTGGCTGGCCAGAACATCGGGTTGACCGTCACCCCATTGTAAATCCAGCAGGACGGGTCGCGCTGGAAGAGGGTGTTAGGCACCGGAGGCAGGACAAAGAAGCCCGGATCGTCGATCGCCGCTGCACCCAATGAAACCTGCCGGAATTTCGCCAGGTCAAAGCCCATGGTCACCATCTCTCCGATGGTCAGCCCGCCCACCAGGTGCCTGGCCAGCACTTCCGGCTGCAGGCGCATCAGGAAGTCTCGCACCTCATCCAT
>CAIQIV010000400.1 GCA_903871905.1 uncultured Chloroflexota bacterium
CAGACGCGCCGCGGCAGTTCCAATTTCCCCAGGACCACGGCCCGCATGAAGACTTTCAGACCGAATGGTGGTATTTCACCGGCACCCTGCAAAACGATGGCGGGCAGAAATTCGGGTTTCAACTCACTTTCTTCCGCCGCGCCCTGCTGCCCTCCGGCAGCGCCGCGCCTCGTTCATCGAACTGGGCAGCCAACCAGATATATCTGGCCCACTTCGCCCTGACCGACGCGGGACGGAATGAGCACCTGGCCAGCGAGCGTTTCAGCCGCGGCGCAGCCGGGCTCGCCGGGGCGCACTCGCCGCCTTTCCGCGTCTGGTTGGAGGACTGGCAGGCCGTCCAGACAGCTCCAGGGGTATTCCACCTGAATGCCAGTAGCGGGGAGGCCGGCAGCGATACCGGGATCGCAGTCGACCTGGAGTTAACCCAGGAAAAGGAGCCTGTCCTGCAGGGCGAGGCCGGCTTGAGTCGCAAAGGCCCGCAGCCAGGACAGGCATCTTATTATTACAGCCTGACCGGGCTGCGAACAGCCGGGACACTGCGCTCGGCTGGAATCACTCACACGGTCCAGGGGAGCGCCTGGATGGACCACGAGTTCTCCACCAGCGCCCTGGGTCCAGACCAGGTCGGGTGGGATTGGTTCTCCATCCAGATGGAGGATGGCAGCCAGCTGATGCTCTTCGAGCTGCGGCAAACCGATGGGAGCATCGATCCCTTTTCGTCAGGCACTCTGGTGCTGCCGGACGGGAAAACCATTCCCCTGAAGGCCGGGGAGTTTTCGGTCACGGTCCTGGACCGGTGGACCAGCCCGCACACCGGGGCAATCTATCCCGCCGGCTGGCAGATTGAAATCCCCTCGCGACAGCTGTCGCTGAAGATCCAGCCGCTGATCGCCGACCAGGAAATGGTCCTCTCCTATGCCTACTGGGAGGGGGCCGTGCAGGTCCAGGCGCGCTCCAGGGGCAGCGAAAGCAGTGGATCTGGTTACGTGGAGCTGACCGGATATGCCGGTTCCATGCGCGGCCAATTCTAACCGCCTTTTTGCGATAGAATTAACCGGAGGCGCCGGCCCACTGGCCAATTAACTGCCAGCGCCTGGATTCGGAAAGAAAATTGAAAAGGATGGTCGTCAAACATGGGTGTGCTGGAAAATAAAAGAGCTGTGATCACGGGCGCGTCGCGCGGCTTTGGCCTGGCGGTTGCCCGCGCATACCTGGATGAAGGTGCCCGGGTGGTGCTGGCCGGCCGCTCGCCCGCTTCGCTGCAAGATGCTTTGGCCCGGCTCTCCGCCCCGCCAGGACGGGCACTGAGCTGCACCTGTGACGTCAGCCAGGCAGAGCAGGTGCAGGCCCTGGCCGAATATGCCTGCCAGGAAATGGGAGGCTTCGATATCTGGGTGAACAACGCCGCCCTGAGCGCCCCTTTCGGCCCAACACTGGCAGTTGACCCGCAGGAGTTCAACCGCGTGCTGCAGGCCAATATCTTTGGCGCGTACAACGGCTCGCGCCGCGCCCTGCTGCATTTCCTGCCGCACCGGGAAGGCAAGCTGATTAACATCCTGGGGAGAGGCGACCGCGGATCTCAGCCCATGCAAAACGCCTATGCCTCCAGCAAGTCCTGGCTGGTTAGCTTCACCCAGGCCCTGGCTGCAGAATACAAGGGCAGTGGGGTGGGGATCTACGCCTTCAATCCAGGGATGATGTGCACAGAGCTGCTTACCCAGGTTGAGGTGGTGTCCGGGTTTGAAGCGCGCCTGTCGGGTTTTGAAAACGTGGTGAGCATGTGGGCTGAACCCCCCGAGGTCCCGGCGCAGCGCATGGTGTGGCTGGCCTCGGCTGCCACGGATGGCCGCAGCGAATTGGTGGTTCACCAGATGACCCGCCGCTCAATGCTATCTGGCGCGGTGCGCTTCCTGGCCAACCGCCTGCTGGGTAAGCAGACTTCCCCCATCAGCATCTCTTTGACCAGCGTGCCTCCAGCATTTGTGGTTGAAGAGAACCACTGAACCGTTTTTTTGAAGGAGGTAGACAATGCCCCGCGTCGAAATCCAAACCCCGGCCCCGGATTTTTCGCTCAAAGATTTCAACGGCCAGACCATCACCCTGTCGGATTTTAAAGGCAAGCAAAACGTGGTGTTGGTCTTCAACCGTGGTTTCACCTGACCCTTCTGCGACCGGCACATGGCGCAGTTGCGCCAGGATTATGCAGAATTTACCTCGCGAAACACGGAGATTATCGCTATCGGCCCGGAAGGCGCCGAGCGCTTCCAAAGCTATTGGAAATCGGAAGAGCTGCCGTTCATCGGCCTGCCCAACCCCTCCAATTCAGTGCTCAAGCTTTACGGTCAGGAGGTCAATTTATTCAAGCTCGGGCGCATGCCTGCACAGGCGATCATCGACCGCCAGGGAGTGGTGCGCTATATCCATTATGGTCACAACATGACGGATATCCCTGACAACCATGAGCTGCTGCAGCTGATCGAACAATTGAACCAAGAGTAACCGGGCTTCAATTGTTCAGGGAATAGTCTCTACTTAATGACCACACCTTACAAAACTGCAAGGAATTTCCTTGTAATTATCCCGCATTAAATATTTAATGTGTTACAATATACTCAATAAACACTGTAGAAAGAAAGGAGGTGAAAGCCATGTTGTACGCACCGAAGGAAAAGGGTCAGGGGCTTGTGGAATACGCTTTAATTCTTGTTTTGGTAGCGATTGTTGTTATCGTCATTCTCACCCTGCTTGGCCCAGCTATCGGTAACGTGTTCAGCACCATCCTGGCCGCTTTGTAACCTACCCCTGGTAGGAAACCGTGCAGCCTGGCTGACGGTTGGTAGAGGAGCCTTACCCCCGGATTGGACCTGGTCATCGCCAGGTCCTTTTCTTATTGATTGGCCAGGGCTGCGTCAATCGCCTTTTTCAGCGCTTCATAGGAAACCGGGCCAACCAGCCGGGTGCTGCCGATGACAAAGGCAGGCGGGGTTTGAAAGCCATAGGAGATGGCGCTCTTCAAATCGTATTCCACCTTCTGCTTGTTCTGCCCACTGTTCAGGCAGTCGTTAAAGCGCGCGGCATCCAGGCCAGCCTCCGCCGCGTAGTCTTTCAGGTTGCTCACGGTGATATTCGGGAAACGGCTGAGGGTCAGGTCATGAAACTCCCAGAACTTGCCCTGGTCAAAGGCGCACTGCCCGGCCTCGGAGGCCTTATCCGATTCTTCCATGATCATCGGAAACTCCCGCCACTCAAAGCGCACCTTATCCCCATAAGCTTTCAAGATCTCGCTCTTGACACCAGCCTGGTGCCAGCGGACGCAGTTAATTCAGCCAAAGTCGCCGTATTCAACCACCGTCACCGGGGCGTTCTGTGCTCCCAGGGAGGGGTTTTGCTCCAGGCGCTGCACCGAGAGCGGGGGCGCGCTGCGGCGGCCAAAATAGAAGATCCCAGCCAGCATCATCAGCACCGCCAAAACCCCGGCAATCATCACCCCCGGTGGATTCTGCGCGCTGCTGCGTTTCCTGGCTTTCCTTGTGGTTTTCGGCATGGTTTTTCCTGGTGAGTTTATCCCGATGGGTTGTTACTGTCAAATAGATTATACGAAGCTGTCCGTGACCTCACGGCAGCAGCGGACAAAGTGCAGCACCACCGGCACGCTGCGCATCAGCAGCGCATAATTCCCCTGGACGCTGACCTTGCGCATGATCAGCGCCTGGATCGGATCAACCTCCCCTTTGAGCAACTGAACAATATTGCTGTAAGTCGCTTTGAGGATGAACGCCGCCTTGAGCTCTGAGCCATCCTCCAGCATGTAAGCCTGGCGGCATTTCCCATGCCACAGGTCAAGGTACAGGCGGACCGGCTCGGGGAACTTATCCCGGCCGTCGACCAGGAACCCCATATCCGCTTCCCAGGCATGCGCCACGTGGGCGTACTGCTCATCGCTGTTCAATTTATCAGACAGGCTTGCCACCCATTCAGGAGAAGGAAACTGCGCCATGCGGCCTCCTATCAAGAGTAAGATAATCCTGATTATACCCGCTTCTCACCCCGATCATCAGCCCAAACCTGCTGCACCAGGGTCGATAAACATCCGCGGCTGCCACCCTTCTCCAGCCAGCCCGGCAAGATGAGACCTGAATCACTGGGCAGGCAGCCGCGGCGCCCGAACCGCATCCAGCGCTGGCAAAGCTTCCGTATTCAGCATAATCCTGGCACTGAAGATGGGAATACGGCGGTTTGAAAAGCGGCTTTTAATACGGGCGATTTCTGATCCGTCGGGGTCATCGGATGCGCTGCCAAAATACAAGGTCCGGGAGCTCCCCCAGCGCTCGACTGCCGCCTGGAGCAGGGCATGGAAGCCGCATTCCCGCAAGGCGCGCGCTGCCCCAACCATGGTATGAAAATAGACTTTTCCTTCCCAGTGGAGCGTGATCAGCGCCGCCCCTAAACCAGCCGCGTCAAACGCCCCCAGCACCTGCACCTGGGGCAGGTCAACCAGAGCTGCAAAATGAGCCGGGGGCAGGAAGCTCTGGGGACGGAAGCCTTTTTCCCGGGTCAGCAGCGCCTCATACCTGCTGATGGTACGCCGGTAATCCGCCAGAGAGACGGGTTCCACACACCAGCCGCGCCTGCCCCGCTGGATATCATAGCGCATCCTCGGACAGTGCCGCGGGTAATCCAGCCCGGGATCAAAGACATACGCGCCTTTCTGGGAGGTTATCTCGAAGCCGGCCTCTCGGAACGGATCCAGCAGCAGCGTGGCATCCGGGCGAAAATCCGCCTGGAAGGCAGCCAGATTCTGCCGCGCCAGGCTGGCGCGCAGTTCGCCGACCTGGTCCCCATGCGGGGGAGAGCAGTAAGGCCAGGGACCCCTGGCTGCCTGCAGGCCTTCTGCGCCGGGAATGGGATAGGTCAGAAAGGTCACCGGCCAGCCAGCGGTCGTCTGCGGCGTCCCCAGGTGACGCAGGCCGGAGGCGTACTGCGCCGAATCATAGGGAAACAGGCCCGGCCGGTCCGGAAGGGACCAGGTACCCGCAAAAGGCAGGTGAAGAGAAGGATGGACATCCGGGTGAGAGAAGTTACTATGCAAAATGAGCCGCTTTCGGATAATCTTTGGGAAAAAATCTTAGCGCAAGATTATACTCCAAAAGCTGTCAATATCAAGCATTTCCTCGCAAAATTGGAAGATTTTACTGGTCAATCTCACCAGTTACTTCCCCCAGTTCCCAATTCCCATATGATTCTTCACTGTTTAAATAAAATATCACCACCGCCGGAATCTTTGATCCAGCCGCTTCAACCCAATGCTGCGCGCCAGTTCCAGCGCCTGCTGGTACTCGCTGCGGGTGACGGGGCGATCCAACTCAGGATACCTGCCCGCCTGGTACGCCGGGCGGTACTGGTCCATCAGGTTCAGGTAAACTTGCGGCGATATCTCCTGCGCCAGGAAGCGCAGCACCTGCTCTGTCCCTGCTAACCCGCCAGGCAGCAGCAGGTGGCGCACCAGCAGCCCGCGCCGGGCAATGCCCGCTTCATCCATCCACAGATCGCCCACCTGGCGCTGCATCTCCCGCACCGCCGCCCGGTTGAACTGCGGGTAGTCCGGGACACCGGAATACTTCCGGGCTATCTCAGCATCAGCATATTTCATGTCCGGCATGTAGATGTCCACCACACCGTCCAGCAAAGCCAGCGTATCCAGCGCGTCATACCCCCCGCTGTTATAAACGATGGGCAGTTCCAGCCCGGCATGGGCGGCAATGGACAGCGCCGCCAGGATCTGCGGCACAACATGCGTGGGGGAAACCAGGTTGATATTATGGCAGCCATCGTCCTGCAGCTCCAGCATGATCGCCGCCAGCGCCTGCGCCTCCACTTCCTGCCCGGCGCCAACCTGGCTGATCTCCGCATTCTGGCAAAAAACACACCCCAGGTTGCAGCAAGCAAAGAAGATCGTCCCCGAGCCGCGCGTGCCGCGCAGCGGGTCCTCTTCCCCATGGTGAGGTCCGTAGCTGCTGACCCGCGCCCGCCTCCCGGTGCGGCATTCTCCAAGCTCCCCGCCCAGGCGGTCTGCCCGGCACTGCCGGGGGCAGATGTCACAGGCAGCTAAACGCAGGTAAGCTGCAGCCACCCGCGCCTCCAGCTCACCGTTCATCAGCAGGCTGCGGTAGGCAGGCTCAAAATCCATAGGCTGATTCTACTATATGCCGGCAATTCGTGGGCAGAGCCGGTTCATCCGTGTCAATCCTCGCTTCATCATGCGCCACCCATTCCAGTCCTGCGAAAAGTGTAGACGGAGCGCGGATTCGCTGGACTGTTAATTTAAACCTACCAGAAAAAACCGATTCATAGGCCCGAATTTGTGAAAGTGGATCACTAAATTTAATGCAAGCTGGAGGAAATTATGCTATGCTTTATCCATGATATAAGAAGCAGGCTGAGAAAATCATCCTCGGGCTTATGCCTGTCATCCAATGAACAACAGTGAAAGGAGAAAGCAGTGATGGGAAACAAAAACCAGCCGTTGAAGGTAAACTCCGACCAGCCACAGCGAAATGAAAATAAAGGAACGCAGCACAAAAGCCCGCAATTGAATGTGCACACGGGTATCTGCAGCGGGGAGATTTGCATTTGGACCAAAGGTGTGGGATGGGATTGCGGTTAAATTTTTAGGCGGAGCCTGATATTCTCAGAAGATTTTGCTTGGGGCACCCTGGTTAAGTTTTGCCAGGAAAAACAACTAGCCACCTGACAATTTGCTATTCGGGTGGTATTGCAGGCGTTTTAACGGAGATCAGGCACAATCTTTCAGCTTTTTCTGTAGGACAAGAGGCCAATAACATCGTCCCATCCGGTGACCAGAGCAAGTTCGTACCTGCTGCCCCTCCTCCAAATTCGTATTGCGATTGGATAAGCTTTTTCTTGTTCTGGATAAAATCCAGCAAGATTAACTGGCTCATATCCTTATAACTATCGCTTTGAGCGTAAGAATAATCTACAATCATAGCCAGATGCCTGTTATCTGGCGCCCAGGCGATATCTGTGAGAAAACCAACTCCCTTCCCCTCCGGAAGAGGGAATTCCGTTGTATATATTTGTCCTGTCTGCATGTCATAAACGATCAGATTACTACCCGAAGTATGGCCTGGACTCCCAAATAGCTGTAGTATTGCAAAATAACGACCATTCGGGCTCCACCTTATCTCCCCCGCCCAATTCCTTATCTCCACTCTGCAGGTATTCCCGGTTGTCAGATCCATGAAAAAGATCCGATTTGAAGATTCTGCTGCATCTTTTTTGTAAAATATAACCTGGTCTGAATTCGGGCGCCAGGCAGCCTCATAGCGCATCCC
>CAIQIV010000401.1 GCA_903871905.1 uncultured Chloroflexota bacterium
CCCCGGTAATCCTGCTGACGGACGAGGTGATCGGGCACATGCGCGAGAAGATCGACCTGCCCGACCCGGCTGCGGTGAAGCGGGTGGAGCGCGTTTCGACCAGCGTGCCGCCGGAATGGTACAAGCCCTACGGGGATACACCCAGCGACGTGCCGCCGATGGCCAACTTTGGCGACGGCTACCGCTACCACATCACCGGGCTGTTCCACGACGAGATGGGCTACCCCACGCAGCGCAGCGATGAGATCATCCCCTGGATCGAGCGGGTGCACCGCAAGATCGACCGCAACCTGAACGATATTGTCATGGTGGAGGAAGACGGCACCGAAAACGCCCGCACGGTGGTGGTGGCTTACGGGGCCACGGCGCGCAGCGCCCGCCACGCGGTGAAGCTGGCGCGCCAGCGGCGCAGCAAGATCGGGCTGCTCACCCTGCTGACCATCTGGCCCTTCCCGGAAGAAGTGCTGGAGCGGCTGGCGGACACGGCGCACCAGTTTATCGTGCCGGAGATGAACCGCGGGCAGCTGGCGCTGGAGGTGGAGCGCATCGTGGGGCGGCGCAAGGTGGTGCGGGTGAACCGGGTGGACGGCGAGATGGTGACGCCGCAGATGATGTTATACGCAATGGAGGAACGGTAGGATGTCACGCGAGGAAGCGGTCAGCTCAATTTACGGGTATTTGCGGCCTTCGAAGAAATTCCCTAACGTGTGGTGCAGCGGCTGCGGCATCGGCATCGTGATGGGCTCGCTGATCCGGGCGGTGGATAAGATCGGCCTGGACAAGGACGACGTGGCGGTGGTCTCGGGGATCGGCTGCTCGGGGCGCATGCCGGTGTACCTGGACTTCAACACCATGCACACCACGCACGGGCGGGCGCTGGCCTTTGCCACGGGGCTAAAACTGGCGCAGCCGCGGCTGAAGGTGATCGTGGTGATGGGCGATGGGGACGCGCTGGCCATCGGCGGCAACCATTTTATCCACTCCGCCCGGCGCAACATCGACCTGACGGCGATCGTGATCAACAACTCGATCTACGGCATGACCGGCGGGCAGTACAGCCCGACCACACCGGTGGACAAGAAGGCCACCACTGCCCCGTACGGCAACATCGAGGCGCCCTTCCCGGTGTGCGAGCTGGCCATCGCCGCCGGGGCGTCGTACGTGGCGCGCAGCACGGTGTATCACGTGGTGGAGATGGACCGCCAGATCGAGCAGGCGATCCGCAAGAACGGCTTCAGCCTGGTGGAGGCGGTGAGCTACTGCCACACGGCCTACGGGCGGCTGAACAAGTTTGGCAAGGCGGTGGACAACATGCGCCTGCTGAAGGAGACCAGCGTGTCGAAGACGGCGGCTGAGAAGCTGACCCCGGAGGAGCAGGAGGGCAAGATCATCCGCGGGGTGCTGGTGGACCAGGATAAGCCGGAGTACTGCGAGATGTATGACCAGGTCATCGCCCGGGTGCAGAACAAGGGCAACGGCGCAGACGGAGGGAGCGGCGAATGAGCACCAAGCCAACGGTAGGACGGGTCGAGATCCGCATTGCCGGCGAGGGGGGCCAGGGGGTGATCCTGGCAGGGATCATCCTGGCGGAAGCGGCGGCTATTTATGATCACAAGAACGCGGTGCAGACGCAGAGCTACGGGCCGGAGGCGCGCGGCGGCGCCAGCAAGTCCGAGGTGGTGATCTCCAGCGAGGAGATCGACCACCCGGAGGTGCTCAGCTCGGACATCCTGGTGGCGCTGAGCCAGGAGGCGGCTGACCGCTTCTCGGCGAGCATGAAAAAAGACGGTTTGATGATCGTGGACGAGGAAAAGGTGGGGCGGGTGATCTTCATGCGCACCATGCGCCTGCCGATCACGCGCCTGGCGGTGGAGACCACCGGGCGGGAGATCACCACCAACGTGGTGGCGCTGGGGGCGCTGGTGGGGGCGACGGGGGTGGTGACCCGCGAGGCGATCGAGAAGGCGGTGTGCGCACGCGCCCCCCGGGGCACGGCGGAGATCAACCTGAAGGCGCTGGCCGCGGGCTTCAGCGCCGTCGAAAAAGCCCACATTCCGCGCTAGGCGCATGAGCAAGCCAGGCGGTTTAAAATCATCCCCTGAGGAGCTGGTGCAGCGGGGGCGTTTTGCCGAGGCGCTGCCCATGCTGCAAAGCAAGGTGCGGCACGAGCCATCGGACGCCCGCTACCGGCTGCTGGCGCGCTGCTACCTGGAGACGGGGCAGGCGGTGCAGGCGGTGCGCGCCGTGCAGCAAATCCAGAAGAAGAAAGAAGAGGATCTGCAGCTGCTGGGGCAGGCTTTTGCCAGCCTGGGCACGGCGGAACAGGCGGTGGAGACGCTGCAGGATGTCGATCTGCTGCACGGGCTGGCGAGCTACCTGCTGGGCGGGCGGCAGGTGAGCGAGCTGGACCCGGCGTCGGTGGAGTTTCGCAGCCTGCGGGCCGTGCTGGAAAAGGAGACGGGGCTGCCCGGCGCCTCGCGGCAGGCATGGAGGTGGCTGGAGCAAGTATACGCCCGGGCAGCGGGTGTGTCATTCAGCCTGGATTTTCAACGGCAGCCGGCGCTGAGCGCTGAGCAAAAGGAGCTGCTGCGGCGGCGGGGGGAGACCCTGCGGGCGGCGCTCAAGGCCGACCCCCAGGACGGCCAGTCCCTGCAGGCGCTGCTGGAGACGGCCTGCCTGCTGGGGGAGCGCGGGCTGCTGCGCAGCGCGCTGGAGGCGTACCCGGGGTGGGGCACGGGCGCTGCAGGGCGGGTGACAGAACCTCCAGGGCGGGTTGTGGGCGGAACAGGGCGGGTCACAGACCCGCCCCTACAAGAGGCAGAGCGGGTCACGGCGCCGGCCTGGGCGGTGTGGTACGCCTTTCTGCTGGAGCGCGGCGGGGGGCATTTTGACACGGCGCGGGCAACCCTGGACCGGCTGGAGAGGCGCCCAGAGGGCGGCTGGCTGGCGTCCAAGGGGCGCGGCGACCTGGAGCTGGAGGCGAAGCGCGGCAAGCAGGCGCTGGTCAGCCTGCGGGCGGCGCTGGCGGGGCTGCGCAAGATGAGCAGCGAGGCAGCCCTGCCGGAGGATGGGTCCCCGGCGCCGGGCGACCCGCGCGGCCTGGCGGAGAAGGCAGGGGTAGGCTTCGCCGTGGCCTGGGCGGCGCACCTGGCGGGCGATGAGAAGGCGGTGGTGCCGGCGCTGCGCGAGGGGGCGGAGGCCTGGCTTGCCTGGGCGGCGGAGTCCGGGATCCCCGCTCTGGGCGAATATTCATTTCACGTTGGCGGGGTCGAGTTTCGCTATCCCTGGTTTTACCAGCTTCTGCCGCAGACAGTCGACTGGGCGCTGAAGGAGTACCGGGCGGCGCTGGAGCCGGAGCTGCACGGCCTGCTGCTGTTGTTGAATTTTTATTACCCGGGCAGGCCGGCGGCGGGCGGGGCGCAGGAGGGCGCCCGGCGGCTGGAGCAGGCGCTGGGGCTGCTGGCGCCGGGCTCGGCAGGAAGCGCCCTGGCGCACGGGGCGCTGGGGGCGGCGCTGCAGCAGGGGGGCGCGGAGGGATGGCTGGCGGCGCTGGAGCACCTGCTGGTCTTCTGGACCTGGGCGTGCGCCAGCGCGCACCCGTTTGTGGTGGACTACCGCCTGCCGGCGGGGCCGGCGCTGGTGGTGGATGAGGGGCGGCGCAGGCTGCACCGCACGCTGCTGCAGGCGCTGCTGGAGGCGCGGGGGCAGCCGGAGTGCGTGCGCCGGGTGTTCCTGCCGCTG
Organism: uncultured Chloroflexota bacterium; assembly: GCA_903871905.1. Taxonomy (GTDB): domain Bacteria; phylum Chloroflexota; class Anaerolineae; order Anaerolineales; family UBA4823; genus CAIQIV01. The sequence goes on from CAIQIV010000401.1 coordinate 3,742, forward strand.
TTTGTCCAGGCCTGGTACCCGGCTCTGGCTGACGGGGTGATGGGGGAAGAGATCGGGCAGGCTGCGGACCTGCTGCTGCAGGCGGCGCCGGAGGAGTATGAGGTGCTGCGCCGGCGCGCCCTGGGGCTGGACCTGGCCGGGGCGGACCCGGCGGCGGTGGAGGCGGCGCTGCTGGAGTGCCTGGACCGCCAGGCGCAGGACGCCGAGCTGCTGCGGCTGTATGCCCGGCTGCTGTCCAACCAGGGGCGGCTGATCGAGGCGCTGGGGCGCGCCAGCCAGGCGCTGGAGGCCGAGCCGGACGAGCGCACGCGCCAGCTGTTTGAGCGCATCCGCCAGCAGGTGAACAGCCAGGAGACGCTGACCAACATCCTGTCGCGCAGCCCGGCCGAGCGCTGGAAGGTGCTGGAGGCTGATGAGAAGTCGCTGCTGGCGGTGCTGCTGCGGGTGGGCGTGTTTGAGAACTTCACCCACGCCGCCGAGGTGTGGGGGGGCAGCCTGGCGGCGATGCAGGAGGGGCTGGAGAAGTTCCTGGAGTGGGAGCTTTTGCTGGAGGTGGGGCCGCGGGATTACGACCAGGCGGCGGTGTTCCGCATCCAGGATACCTCGTACCTGGTGCACGGCGACCTGCTGGCGCAGGTGCTGGGCACGCCGCTGCCGCTGGCGCTGCAGGTGACGCGGCTGCCGCGGGTGGAGGAGGAGTTCACCCGTACCCGGCCGGCCTTTCGCTCGGGGCTGGAGGCGCTGGTCTACCAGGCGCTGGAGGGGCTGTTCCCGGCGCCGGAGTACCTGGTGGTGCCCAACATCGCCCTGAGCGCCATTTTTGATGTGGACAAGATGCGCCTGGCGCTGAGCGAGCGGGAGCTAAACTTCTTCCTGTCCTCGCCGGTGGACCTGTGCGTGCTGCAGCGCTCGAGCGGCAAGCCGCTGGCGGCCTTCGAGGTGGATTCCTGGTACCACGACCGGCTGGAGCGCATCCTGCCCGACCGCACCAAGAACAAGATCTTCAACCGCGGCGGGCTGAAGCTGGTGCGCCTGCGCTTCCGCCCGGACACCGGCGTGGAGGAGATGCGCCGGGCGATCCGCCAGGCGTTGAACGGTTAGCCCACCCTTCGCCCATCAGGCACTGCCGGGGGATGGGCAACCCTCACCTGGCGTGCCACGGCCCTGGACGAGCACGCCGGGTTGCCGCTACGGAAGACCGTCCACGAATGGAGCCACGAATACACGAATAAGCCCAGCCTGGCGGCGTTGTCACTGCGAGGGACGAAGCATGGCGGGTTGTCCTATGGAAGACCGTCCACGAATGGGGTCACGAATACACGAATAAGCCTAGCCTGGCGGCGTTGTCACTGCGAGGAACGAAGCAGTCTCC
>CAIQIV010000402.1 GCA_903871905.1 uncultured Chloroflexota bacterium
ATAAAAAATGCCCACTAATATTAGGTGGGCATTTTGATTGGTTTTTATTCTATTGGGCATTCATTAGCATTGGATCTGAACCGAAATATTGATCCGCTAACTACACCCTCCACGAAAGTTTTTTTCAGGGCAAATATTTTGCCTGTGCAATATCAAACATCAATGTCCCGCCCCGCACGGACTGCAGTGTAAGTCTCAAGTTTTTTTCGTCCATGATTTTTAGAGAACCTACCTGTCCGGTGGAGGGATATTTTTCGATCCGGGTGCTTTTCCGATCCATCGACGTGGTTCGAACAATGATGATACCTTGCTGCTCGTTTTCAGCAACACAACCGGCAAATACGAGGACGTAATTACCATTTACAATACCCTGCCAGCGGTTTTGTATCAGATACTCAGTCGGTTTAAATGTCCCTGCATCGCCTTCGAAAATTCCTTGTGGAAACGCTGGTTCTGTAGCAGCGGGTGGTGTAGGCAAAGGACCTCCCGATGCTTTGGGGGCATCCGCCTGGACCTGGGTTTTCTGAGCCAAGGCATCTTGCGCCATCTTTAGCTTTTTTTCCAGGCTCTGCCGCGCCTGGGAATCCAGTTTTTCATCTTTTAGCATTTGCTGCAAGACTTCGATGTTTTGTTCCTCCAGGGATACCGCCCGAGTCGGTTGGGATAATACACTCGATCCAGTCAAATTGATGATTGATAACCCAGGCAACAACAGGGATAACAACCCAATGACGATGAGAAGCCCGATGACAATTCCTCCAATCACCAACCACTTCGATTTCATACTTCCTCCTTTATTCCCCCAACCACTTGATATCTGTCAGCCAACGCAACCGCGGCTGCGCAGTCTTGCTGTCATAATTCAGCTCATCCCACAATTGCGTCCAACCTTGTTCTGGAGTGTTGTCCATGCCACTGCATCCAGATCTTTGCTGGCAAGCCTGCCACTGGGTAAAAGCGCCCTGAATATCCATACGAGCGCCGTGGTTGTTATAACCATACAGGCTTATCCATTGCCACTGCCGGGCATTCACACCGCTGGTTGCATAGACCAACGGGAAGGGATAAGCAGAACCCACACCCCAGGAGATGTACCAGATATCCTCAAGCGCCCAATTTGGTTGGGAAGAAGTCCCACAACTTCTTCCGGTGTATAAACGGGTTGGGCAGCCAGCCGCGTCGCCGAAGTTATAAAACGGGTATCGATTCTCTGAATCATAACCATCCACCCAGGCTCGGGTTACAGATGGGCTGTTCCAACCCACTTCCAGGTCACTTGCCCCAGCTGCATCAACCCGGCTGTAATATCCTCTAGCAATCAACCAATCATTCACCGCATTCACCATTCTTGCCCATGCAGCACCGTGATTACGAGATGTTGCGCTGCCGTAGTTATTGGTACCGATCCCGATCCGAAGATGTGAGGATGTATCCGGTGAAGCACAAGCAATATAACCGGCAGCATACTGCTCCACCGCGGTCGCGATCTGATCTGTCGAAGCGGTACCAAAGCCAAACAAAGCTGTACCATAGACGCCATTGACGACAGAAGGGTTCCCAAAATCCAAAACCAGGAAACTGTCCTGGGCGCCAGGCATATTTTTGTCGCGCGTTCCCATGTCACAACCCATGTTGTAGAGTGTGGTCGGGTTGATCGTGTCCATATACCAGCTGGTGCTGTATGGCGGCGCAGGCGACCCAAATGTCATTCCAGCACTCCATGGCCCAAAGCCACCCGGATTCCAGGTTTGAATCCACCAGGTGTGTGGGCCAGAAGCCAGGGCATTTGTTGGGGTTACCGAACAAGTAGTCGTGTTACAGATATCCTCGGCCATATACCAGAAATCATAAACCTTCCCAGCCGCATCATTCACCCACAGGTAATACCAATTGGCTCCAGCCACTACAGTCCAAACATACGTGGGTTGTGTTCCTGCATTCCCACCGTTCGGAGATAGAAGAGTAGCCGTTCCGGGCGCCTGCCGTTTTACGGTATAAATCAGGGGATCACCCAAAGAGCTCAATCCAACCGCATTTTTGGATTGAACCCACCATCGATAATCTCCACTTTGGAGCCCGGTTGCAGGTTTTACTGAACAGTTTCCACCGCTGCAAATATTCGCTGCGGTGTAATTGGCTGTGATTATATTGCTGTTATCTGAT
>CAIQIV010000403.1 GCA_903871905.1 uncultured Chloroflexota bacterium
GGCTATGGCCTGCGGGAATCCGGTAATCGCCAGCAGCATCGGGGGCGTCCCATTGGTGGTAGATGACGACAGAAATGGTCTGCTGGTTGAAGCGGGGAAACCTGAGGCGCTGGCGCTGGCAATTGGGGAGTTGGTAGCCCATCCAGATCAACGCAAACAGCTGGGCAAGACAGCGCGAAACGACATCCTTGAACAGCACACCTGGACAAAGTATGCCCAACAGTTTACCAAAATTCTTGAGAGCTCCTTATGACCCATCCATCCTCTCCTCCACCTGTCACACCTGAGAATTACGACCCACATTACTATCTATCGGCGATGGAGGGGGCTGAGCAATTCTCAGTATCTGAAGGAAAGGTGCTGACCCCGCGTCTTTCATATCCCTTAGAGCTGGCCGAAATCACACCCGGGCAGCGCATCCTGGACCTGGGGTGCGGGCGGGGAGAGATAACCTGGAATGTGGCAAAACTGGGCGCTTCCAGCACCGGCATCGATTACTCCAGCGCATCCATGCAGATTGCGAAGTTATTGCGAGAACGAGCCGGGGAGGCCAACCTGGACATGACCCTGGTCCAGGGGGGCGCTTATCACCTGCCGTTCCGTGACCAGAGTTTCGATACGGTGTTTATGCTGGATATCGTCGAGCATCTTTATCCATTGGAGCTCTTCGATACATTTGCCGAAGTGTACCGGGTTTTAAAACAGGGCGGAAGGCTGGTGGTCCATACCATGCCCAACCAGGATTATTATCGATACGGATACCCGGTTTTCCGGCTGGTCAAGCGCCTGCAGGGTATCCGGCTGCCCAAGGACCCCCGCCAGCGGTGGTACCGGGGTGAGGTGCATGTCAATGTGCAAAACCCGCGGGGGCTGAACAGGACACTGCGCAGCGTTGGCTTCGAGGTCGTCCAGGTGTGGATTGAGCCGCTGAGCGGAAGCCGGCTTTACAAAGCCGTCCTATCGCTCCCCTGGTGGAAATGGGTGCTGGTAAATGACATCCTGGCCGTGGCAAAGAAGATGTGAGATGACGAAAACCGTGATTGCCATCGATGCCATGGGGATTGAAAACCCGGGCGGCGCCAGGACAGCCGTGTACTACCCGCTGCTGAAGGTGTTCCAGGCCAGGCCGGGCTGGGAATTCCATGTTTTTCTCTCGCGTGCGGAGCCCGGATTTTGCCCCTTCCCCAATGTCAAACAAATTGTCATCCCCTTGAAGCAGGGTCCGCTTGTGCGCCTGCTGGCGCAGGTAATCTTCCCTTTCTATACGCTGATCAAGCATGTTTCACTCTTCCACTATGCGAAAAGCCAGGGCGCAGTGGTGCTTGGGGCAAGGACGACGCTGACCCTGTTCGATGCCACCATCCTGCACCACCCGGAGATGTATTCCTCCTTCTCCGTGTTCTATTGGAAGCACATCCAGCCCTGGATGGTGCGCAAAATGGACCATGTGATCACGATCTCAAACAATGCAGCCGAGGACCTGAAGGAGATGCTGCAGATCCCGGCGGAGAAGATCAGCGTGGTGTACTGCGCCGGCCAGTTTGAGGCTGGCTACCAATCCCCGCCCGGGCTCTACGAAGACCTGCAATTCCGGCACCAGCTGCCGGAACGCTACCTGCTGTTTGTCGGCATCCTGGCCTTGAAAAAAAACCTGCCCACGCTGATCCGGGCATTGGGGCTGTTGAAGCATGAAGGTGTTCCTACCC
>CAIQIV010000404.1 GCA_903871905.1 uncultured Chloroflexota bacterium
GCCACGCAGGCGAATATTGCCCGCACCTGCAGTTTTGCGGATATTGTCGTCGGGGCAGCCTACCGCTCGCAGGAACGGGCGCCGATCCTGATCACACGTGAAATGGTTCGCTCCATGAAACCCCGCTCGGTGATCATTGATATCAGCGTCGATGAAGGAGGCAATGTTGAGACCTCGCGGCCGACAACCCTGGAGCGACCGTACTTCCTTGAGGAGGGCGTCATCCATTACTGCGTGCCAAATATTCCAAGCTCGGTAGCCCGCACCTCCACCTATGCTTTCCTTAATGCAGCGTTTCCCTATATCCAGGAGATCGCCAACAAAGGGTTGGTCACTGCCATAGCGGATAACCCGGCGTTGGAAAAAGCAGTCAACACCCTTAACGGCGAGCCCCACCATATCTCTGGCTTTGCTGCTGCGATCTAACGGAGGCAAGATGGACTGGCATTCACTTTACCAATCACGTATCGTCACGCCTGAAGAAGCCGCCCGGCGGATAAAATCCGGCGACCGGGTATTTCTCACCGGGAATTGCTCCGTTCCCCTCAAAGTTTTAAACGCCCTGGTGGAATATGCACCAAACCTGAAGGATGTTGAGATCTGCCAGGCGCTTTCCATTGGCCCGGCAGATTATGTCAGCGAAGCCATGGCTGGACACCTGCGGGTGAACACCATGTTCATCAGTGCCAATATCCGCAAAGCTGTTCAAGAAGGGCGGGCGGATTTTACCCCGGTCCTGCTCTCTGAGTTTACCCTGCTGTTTAAGAATGGTCACCTGCCGCTCGATGTGGCCCTGGTTCATGTTTCACCACCCGACCACTACGGTTTCTGCAGCATGGGTGTCGAGGTGGGACTGACCAAAACCCCGGCTGAATCGGCTAAGATGATTATTGCTGAAGTCAACCAGCGCATGCCACGCACCCTGGGCGATTCCTTCATCCATGTGTCCAAGCTGGACTGCATCGTCCCGGTAGACTATGACCTGTCGGAGCACAGCATGACCGGCGGAGGCGGGCAGGATGATACCGTAGAAAAAATCGCCGGGCACATTGCCGGGCTGATCCCCGATGGCGCCACCATGCAGATGGGAATTGGCGAAATACCCGACGCGGTGTTGAAATATCTGTATGTGAAGAAAGACCTGGGGATCCACTCCGAGCTGTTCTCGGACGGGGTGATTGACCTGGTGGAGGCTGGCGTATTGACCAATGCCCGTAAATCGATCCACCCCGGGAAGATCATCGCCGGCTTTATCATTGGCACAAAGCGGCTTTACCAGTGGGTGGATGACAATCCCTTGATCGAGCTGCATCGCACAGAATATATCAACAATCCATTCGTGGTCGCTCAGAACGACCGCATGGTAGCGATCAACTCGGCGATTGAGGTAGACCTGACCGGACAGGTATGCGCTGACAGCATCGGGCCAAAGCTTTTCAGCGGCGTCGGCGGGCAGCTCGACTTTATCTACGGCGCATCGCGCTCCAATGGCGGCGTTCCGATCATTGCATTACCCAGCACCGCCAAGGAGTTCAGCCGCATCGTCACGACATTAAAACCCGGCGCCGGGGTGGTCACCACCCGCAACCACGTGCGCTACGTGGTCACCGAATATGGGGTGGCTGACCTGTATGGCAAGACCATCCGCCAGCGTGCGCAGCAGCTGATCAACGTCGCTCACCCCGACTTCCGGGATAAATTGGCTTACGAGGCCAGGCAATTACACTGGATGTAGGATCAAACACCCTGGGCTAAGCGTCTTCAGCCGACCGGGCTATCATCACCCGATCCCCGCCTTCCCCCTTGGCAGCATAGGCTGCAGCATCACAGGCCTGGATCAACCGGTCGGCTGAAGTGCCGTGCTCGGGGAAGCTTCCAATCCCAATCGACATCGACACCGGGCCAATTGACCGGCCATCATACTCCAGGCTCATTTTCTTAAACGATTCTCGCAGCTGCTCAGCGCGCTGCCAACAGGTGGTGATGGTCGCCTCAGGCAGGATGACGGTAAACTCATCCCCACCGTAACGGCAGGCCACATCCTCGCCGCGGAAGAGCTTCAGCATCACCGCCCCCAGGGATTTCAATAAGTAATCTCCAGCGTCATGCCCCAGCGTGTCATTGATCGGCTTCAGGCGGTCAATATCGAACATGATCACCGAAACCGATGTGCCGTGGCGGCCTGCCCGGCGCAGCTCACGGTCCAGGGTAGCTTCCATATAGCGGCGGTTGAATAACCCCGTCAGGGGATCGCGGATCGCCTGGCTGCGCAGCTCATCGCGCATGTTAAGATTGGCCAGCGCTGTGGATAAGTGCTCTGCAACACGAATGGCTATGTCCTGGTAGTCCGTGATGCAAGTCGCAACCTTGCTGGATCCGCCATTTTTTGCTGGGGTGCCGTCCATTCTCAAGTGCAGCAGGCCGATGGTCTCTCCATGGGCAATCAACGGCACGCACAGGTAAGAGGCTGGATAAGGCGCACTGAGGTGTTCGCATACCGGTCCAGAATTCAGATCGGAGATCACATAAGCCCGGCCGCGACGCAGTCCCCAACAAGAATTCATCACCAGTTCGTTCTCCGACTGGCTCGTTGGACGCTCACCCCAGCTGACAATCTTATCGGCAGGATCCTGGGCGCTGCGGATCAGATACAAACAGCCCGAAGCTGCCGGCGTCAGCCGGCGCATGGTGCGGGCAATTATCGGATAGGCCTCATCTGCCGTGCGGCAGGCCTGGAGCAGTTCTCCCATTTCTGTAATCTGTTCAACCTGCGCTGAAAAGAGCTCCAGATCGGAGATACGCGCCGACATATCAAATTTTGCCCGGTTCGCCTCCTGGGCGCTGTTGCGCTGTTCAAGCACATTGGAAAACATCTCGCCCAACAGTTTAACCAAACCGACCATCTCAGGTGACCAGGTCATCTCTTTACGAGTCACTTCAAAGCCCAACATACCCTTTGTTTCCCGGCCGGAGATCAGTGGGGTTACCACCAGGGATTTTACCCCGCGCCCAGCCAGGCCGCGGGCGACATCCTCCGCCTCGGGCGGCAGGTCTGCCAGATGGTTGACCAGGATGGTCTCCATGTGCAGCAATCGGCGCATCCACCAGCTGAATCCATCCTCCACCAGGTGTTGGAGTTGAATGCTTTGCTCCGGGATTCCCGGCGCACACCACTCGCGCACCAGAATTTTCTCCTTGGTGTTCACCGGGAAAAGCACCAGGTAGCTACGGTCGACATTCAGTCCCCTGCCCAACGACTGTAGCACCTGGCTGATCGCCTCGTCAATGCGCTCCGGATCAATGTATATGAAGTGGGAGGACATCACAGCAGTCATCCGTTCAAGGCGCAGTCGATACTGCAGCCAGTCCACCTGCTGGTGCAGGCCCGCCAGCGACTGGTCTCGAGCCTGGAGCTGGCGCGCCTGCTGCAGCAGCAAGGAGACAGCCCGGCTGAAGCGCAGCAGTCTATCCATATCTGTTTCGCTGAAGCTGTGGCCTTCCTGAGTGTGCACCAGGCCGATCACACCGACCACGCGCTCGCTGTCTACCAGCGGCAGGCCCAAGGCCGCAGAGATATTCTGCCCCAGGGTGTTGGGCTTATCCTCCCCCTGGACAGCTATCTCTCTGGATCCATGGCCATTGGAGGATCCACCGTTATTACGACTGATCGCCAACGCCCTGCCCGTTTGCCAGACCCTGCCCGCCAGATCTTCTCCGGGTTTCAAGCGCACGCCGATTGCCCCGCGGAAGATTCCGGTTGCCTGTTTCACCTCCAAAACTGCCTTTCCTGGTTCCACCAGGCCGATAAATCCCTGGTCAGTGTTAGCCAGGCGGCAGGCACTGTCCAGGGCCTTCTCAGGCCAGTGATTCAGGTCTTGTTCACCGGACAGGTCGAGGATCTGTTCCAACAACCGGTCATTGAGCTCCGCATCGCGGACCAGGGAGCGGGTCTTTTTTTCCAGTTTCATCACCCGCAGCGCCTCACGTCCCAACCAGAACACCACAACCCCTGCCAGGATGCTGGCCAGCAGGGATAACACTGTGGACAAAATCTGTGCCGTTCTAAAAGGGTCTGTTTGATCGAGCAAGGAAAACAGGCTTGCCAACTGCCAGCAGGCCAGAGCAAGTAATGCAGCGCCTAAAATTAACCAACCGGTGCGTGTGCGGCCGCCCGGAACCAATGCCGCGACCCAAAAAGCCCCCGACATACTGGCGATCATGACTAACAAAGCTATCCCCATCAGCAGAATGATCATCCTGACCTTCTCCTTGATAGTGGAGTATACTATATTTTGTGAGAGTTTTTGCCCGTTCATCACTAATTTCTCATCTCTTGACATGCCGCACAACCTGACCTCTGCCTATATCCCGGGAGAGTCCCCACAGGTGAATGGGCCGCTGGCGCGCTTTCTGCCGCCTGTTCCCTCAGGGATAAGCGGGAAATGGCTGGAGCGGTCGATCCCGCCTGGTTCCTGGGTGCTTGACCCTTTTGGCGTGTCGCCCGAAGCAGCCCTTGACGCTGCGGATCGCGGGTATCGGGTCCTTGCTGCTGTAAATAATCCCATCCTGCGCCTGTTCTTCCGCATAGCCAGGATCAGACCCAGGGTTGACCAGCTTCAATCCGTGGTGGCGGAGATTGGCGCCTCAGCCAAGGGAAGTGAGCGGCTCGAGCCGCACATCCGCGCCCAGTATCTCTCCACCTGCACCAGCTGTGGCCGCGAGGTGCTCCCTGAGGCGTTTATTTGGGATAAAGATGTCAGCACCCCCGTCACCAAAATCTACACCTGCCCGAGCTGCGGCGATGATGGAGAACGTCCGGTTTCGCAGGTTGACCTGGCTGTCCTGGACCGCCTGCCATCCAGCGGGTTACACCGGGCAAGGGCTGTGGAGCGAATCGCGGCCATCCATGACCCGGACCGCCACCTGGTAGAGGAGATGGTGGCTTATTACCAGGCCCGCCCATTGTACATAATGTTGAACCTGGTAAATAAGCTGGACCAATTGCAAGCTGGCCGGTTGGACCTGGCCTGCGCCCTGCTACTGCCGGTTCTTGACCAAGCAAGTACACTCTGGCCCTGGCCATCCTCCCGCGCCCGTCCGCGGCAGATGGTCACACCGCCCAGGTACCGTGAAAGTAACCTGTGGCTGGCTCTGGAAAAATCCGTTGAGCAGTGGAAGCGCTGGCTTGAGGGGGTTCCCCAGGTACCGGTCACGACCTGGCCCGAGCTGCCGCCTGCTGCCGGCGGAGTATGCCTATTTGAAGGCCGCCTGCGGGATTTTTCCCTGCTGGACCCCGAGGCAGAACCGGGGAGGAAAACCGAGCAGCTTCCCAGGTTTGCCTGTGCCATGGGGGTGCTGCCCCGCCCAAACCAGGCATTCTGGACGCTGTCCGCGCTTTGGGCAGGCTGGCTGTGGGGGCGCGAAGCGGCAGTCTCCTTGAGAAGCGTCTTTCACCGGCGCAGGTATGATTGGCCATGGCTGGCGAACGCCCTGCACAGTACGCTCCAGTCGCTCACCAGACTTCTGCCGGATGAAGCGCCGATCTTCGGACTGCAGGCTGAGTTAGAAGCAGGCGCATTAACTGCCGCCTTGAGCGCAGCCGCCCTTGCGGGCTATCACTGCCAGGCAGCCAGCCTGCGCGCCTGCGATGAGATCGCCCAGGTGACCTGGAGCCGGGACCGCGTCAAAAATCTGCCAGTCATGGTAAAAGGCGCTTCGCCTCGCAACCTGGAACTGCTGATCCAACAGGCAGCCCGCGAACACATCCAAAAGGTCGGCGAGCCAGTACGCTACCTGACACTGCACACCGCCATCTTGCTCAGCCTGGAGGAAAAAGGCAAGCTGTCAGAAACCGATCCTGGCGACCCGGCAGATACCACCAACCTGGTCCAGGCTGCCATCCACCGCACCTTGATTGAAAGCAGTCTCTTTACCCGCCTCCAGCCCAGCAGTCATTCCATTGAGTCCGGAGCCTGGTGGCTGGCAAGCAGCACGCTCCCCCCAGCGGCCTCTTCGGATCCGCTGGCCGATCGGGTGGAGATGGCTCTGGTGCGCTGGATCCAACAACATCCGGGGGCAGCCTGGGAAGAGATCGACCAGGCCTGTTGTTCTGCTTTCCCAGGCGTGCTGACCCCGGATACAGACCTGGTGCGAGCCTGCCTGGATTCGTATGGAGAACAACAACCTGGCTTCGGCTGGAAGCTTCGCCAACAGGATCTGCCCAAGACACGGCGAGAGGAGCTGGGCGCCACCCGGGTGGAATTATTGGATTTGGGAAGGCGGCTCGGCTGCACCGTCACCAAGAGCGATGAAAAAAATCTGCCGTTAACCTGGACGGAGCAGACCGGAGGAAGGCAGCTGTGCTTTTTTCTGACCGCTTCTGCAGTCATTGGAGAGGTAATCCTGAACTGCGCCTGCCCACCCGCGCAATCCGTCCTCGTCTGTCCAGGCGGGCGCGCCGGTCTGATCGCTTATAAGATTGAAAATAACGCTCTCTTAAAACTGGAGATCGAAAAGGGCTGGCGCTTTCTCAAGTTCCGTCACTTGCGTCGCCTGATCGAGGATCCGTTCCTGACCCTGGATGGGTTTATTCACCAGCTTGACCTGGACCCCCTGACCAACCAGGATCCGCAGCTGCGCATGTTCTAAATCGCTCAAGGGACGCTGGTCGATCCTGGCGTCGCCTTGGGAAAACGCCCGCTGGCTGCCGGGGCAGGGGTGACGCTGACATCCGGAAGCGGGATAGTCGGCGGCGGCGGTGGGAAGGTAGGAGGAGGGGCCAGGGTAGGCGCCTGGGTGAAGGTAGGGGGTATCGTCCAGGTAGGCAGAGGGGTTTCCGTGGGCAAAAACGTCGGTGTTGGCAGCGGGGTGTTGGTTGGCGTTGGAGTTGGCGGCTGGAGATTCAAAACCAACTTCCGCTCTGCGTAGGTATCAGCCGTGCTGTGCAGGTAAAGCCTCAAGGTCATCACCCCAGGCGGGACATTTGACAGGTCCCAGGAATACAACACATCCGGGCTGCTCACCGGCTTCTTACTGCGTTCCAAGGGAAACCAGGTCAGC
>CAIQIV010000405.1 GCA_903871905.1 uncultured Chloroflexota bacterium
CCCCCTCCGGTGGAGTAGATTGCTTCGCAAGCTCGCAATGACAGCCTGTGTCACTGCGAGGCACGCAGCAGTCCCCCCTCCGGTGGAGGAGATTGCTTCGCAAGCTCGCAATGACAGCGTGCATGCGTGCGTAAGAAAGGAAGTGGATGAGATTGGAATACATTGCACCAACATCAGTGGATGAGGCGCTGGAGCGGCTGCAGGCAGCCGGCGGCAGGGCCGCCCTGGCGGCAGGCGGCACCGATCTGATCCCGGCCCTGCGCGCCGAGGCCCGCCAGGTGGACCTGGTGATCGACCTGGGCCGGCTGGCAGGCGAGGGAGCAAGATACTCCACCATCCGCCTGGAGCAGGGCACGCTGTGCCTGGGCGCCGGGGTGACGCACACCCAGGTGATTGAATCGGCGCTGGTGCAGCAGCACCTGCCGGCGCTGGCTGCCGCCTGCGCCGAGATCGGCGGGCCGCCGGTGCGCAACCGAGGCACGCTGGGCGGCAACCTGGCCAACGCCTCCCCCGCCGCCGACAGCGCCCCCCCGCTGCTGGCCTACGACGCCGGGCTGCTGCTGGTCTCCCCAGCCGGCGAGCGCCGCGTGGCGCTGCAGGACTTCTTCCTGGGGCCGCGGCGCACCCTGCTGAAACCGGACGAGCTGATCCTGGAGATCGGCGTGCCCCTGCCCCCTGCCGCCACAGCCGCCAGCTTTATCAAGCTGGGCCGGCGCAGCGCCATGGCCATCGCCGTGGTCAGCGCCGCCGCCCGCCTCTCCCTGGATGAAAGCGGCCGGGTGAGCCAGGCTCGCCTGGCCCTGGGCTCGGTGGCGCCCATCCCGCTGCGCGCTTTCGCCGCCGAGCAGGCGCTGCAGGGGCAAGAGCTGCAGCCCGCACTGCTGCAGGCCGCGGCAGAGCTGGCCCGCCAGGCTGTCCAACCGATTTCTGACGTGCGCGCCAGCGCCGAGTACCGCAGCCGCATGGTCGAGGTGCTCAGCCGCCGGGCGCTCCATACCGCCTGGGAGGCGCTGCAAAGGAGGGATCCAGCATGACCCCGGTTTCCATCCACCTCACCGTGAACGGGCGGGAGCACATCCTGGCCAGCGAGCCGTGCCGCACGCTGCTCAGCTTGCTGCGCGAAGACCTGGGCCTGACCAGCGTCAAGGAAGGCTGCGGGCAGGGCGACTGCGGCGCCTGCGTGGTGATCCTGGACGGGCAGGCAGTCAACGCCTGCCTGGTGTTTGCCGCCCAGGCCGAGGGCGCCAGCATCCTGACCGTGGAGGGCCTGGCGCAGGACGGCGCCCTGCACCCGCTGCAGGCCCGCTTCATCGAGCGTTGGGCTTTCCAGTGCGGCTACTGCACGCCCGGCATGCTGATGTCATGTTACGCCCTGCTGCAGCACAACCCGGACCCCGACGAGGAGCAGATCCGGGACGCCATCGCCGGCAACCTGTGCCGCTGCACCAGCTACCAGGGGGTGGTGGACGCAGTGCAGGCCGCCGCCGCCGACCTGCGCGCCGGAAAACCCCCGGCCGGGGCCGCCCCATGAGCGAAAAAGCGGTGATTGGCAGCCCCACCCCCGCTGCCGGGAGCCAGGAGATCGTCACCGGCCGGGCGCGCTACTGCCCCGACCTGCAAATACCGGGCACGCTGGTGGGCAAACTGCTCTACGCCCCCTGCCCGGCGGCGCGCATCCTGGGCATCGACGTGCAAGCCGCGCGGCGCCTGCACGGCGTGCACGCCGTGCTCACCGCCGCCGACGTCCCCGGCGAGAACACCTTTGTCTACACCTATCCCCCCGACCAGCCGCTGCTGGCCGCCGACCAGGTGCGCTACCGCGGCGATGCCCTGGCTGCCGTGGCCGCCGAGGACGAAGCCACCGCCCGCCAGGCGCTGGCGCTGATCCGGGTCGAATACCAGGCGCTGCCCGGCATTTTTGACCCGCTGCAGGCCATGCAGCCCGGCGCCGCCCAGGTGTGGCCCGGGCGCAGCAACATCGCCGACCACCTGGTGATCGAGCACGGCGACCTGCAGGCCGGCTTTGCCCGGGCAGACATCATCCTGGAGCACACCTACACCACCCCGCGCGTGGAGCACGCCTTTTTAGAAACCGAATCCGCCCTGGCCTACCTGGACGATGACGGCGTGATGGTGGTGTACGCCTCCAGCCAGGCGGCGCACCGCGACCGCATGCAGATTGCCCGCTCACTGGGCATCCCGGAGAACCGCGTGCGGGTGATCCAGCCTTACGTGGGCGGGGCCTTTGGCGGCAAGGACGAGGCCACGGTGCAGATCCACGCCGCCCTGCTGGCCCAGGCAGCCGGGCGCCCGGTGCGCATCGTGCGCACGCGCGAAGAATCGATCCTGACCCATGTCAAGCGCCACCCGGTGGCCATCCGCCTGCGCACCGGCGCCACGGCAGACGGCAAGCTGACCGCGGTGCACGCCGTGCTCACCGGCGATGCCGGGCCGTACAACAACGCCAGCCGGGAGGTGATGGGCTTTGCCGCGGTGACCGCCAGCGGGGCCTACTTCACCCCCAATGCCCGCCTGGAGGCCTACACCGTCTACACCAACAATCCCATCAGCGGCGCCATGCGCGGCTTTGGCGTGCCCCAGGCGCACTTCGCCTGCGAGGCGCAGATGGACGCCCTGGCACAGGCGCTGGGCCTCGACCCGCTGGAGATCCGCCTGCGCAACGGGCTGGAGACCGGGATGGAGCTGCCCACCGGGGCCCGCGTGCGCGAAGGACGGGGCATGCAGGCCTGCCTGCACAAGGCGGCTGAGCTTTGCGGCTGGCAGGAGCGCCATGCCCTGCCGCGCCAGCCCGCACCGCACCTGCGCCGCGGCTTTGGCCTGGCTGCCCTGGGCTTTCCCATCGGCATGGGGCGCAGCGTGCCGGACCACGCCGGGGCCACGCTGCAGATGGCGGTGGACGGATCGGTGATCCTGTACACCGGGGCAGCCGACATGGGCCAGGGGACGCACACCGCCCTGGCGCAGATCGCCGCCGAGGCGCTGGGGGTGAGCATCGAGTCGGTGCGCCTGGTGCGCCCCGACACCGAAAAGACCTTTGACGCCGGGGCCAGCGTCGCCAGCCGCCAGACCTTTGTCTCGGGCAACGCCGTGCTGCAGGCCGCCGCCCCCATCCGCCAGGCGCTGCTGGACACCGCCTGCGAGGAGACCGGCCTGCCCTGCGAGCTGCTCTCGCTCCACGGCGGGCGGCTGTACGCCGAGGGCGAGCTGCTGCCGCTGGGCGTGCCCGAGCTGGCAGCCAGGGCCTGGGAGCGCAGCCGCCGCCTGCACGCCGACGGCTTCTATGCCATGGAATACCCTGAAGAACTGCCGCCCGGCTCCTACCCTTACGCCCCCGCCGTCTATGCCTTTGGCGCCCAGGCTGCCCAGGTGCTGGTGGATATCGAGACCGGGCAGGTGACGGTGGAAAAGCTGATCGCCGTGCACGACCCCGGCACGGTGATCAACCCCCAGGGGGCGCTGGGCCAGATCGAGGGCGGCTGCGCCATGGGCTTTGGCTACGCCCTGATGGAAGAGCTGCTGGTGGAGGGCGGGGAAATGCTGACCTCCTCCCTGGACAGCTACCTGCTCCCCACCGCCAAAGATACCCCGCCCATCCAGGCCGCTGCCGTCGAGATCCCCGAGCCCTACGGGCCTTTCGGGGCCAAGGGGCTGGGAGAGCCGCCGGTGTCGATCACCGCCCCGGCCATTTTAAACGCCGTGCGCGATGCCACCGGCGCCAGGCTTACCCAGATCCCGCTCACCCCGGAGCGGGTGCTGTGGGCCCTGGAGAACAAGAGTAAAAAGCCATGACAGACAATCCCGTTGACCTGGTCTTCCGCCAGGCGCACCTGGACCCCAGGCGCGCTGAGCCTGTCGAAGCGCAACGGCCTTCGACAAGCTCAGGCCGCCTGCCCGGGAAGGTGGACATCGCCATCCACAACGGGCGCATCCTGGCCATCGAGCCGCACTTCGCCGGAAACGGCCGCCAGGAGCTTGACGCCGCCGGGCTGATGGCCTC
>CAIQIV010000406.1 GCA_903871905.1 uncultured Chloroflexota bacterium
CGGGCGAGGGCCTTTTGCCAGGCCAAGCTTGACCACCGCGGCTGCCAGCCCTTCGAGGACATCCAGGTCGGAACCTTTCTGAGCCTTGAGGGTATAATTCGTGTACGGATCCAGGCCGTTTTCGTAGGGGTCGACAACAACCAGATTGACACCCTTGGGCAGGATGCGCTTGATCATGAAGCCAATTACCTGGTGGCTTTCCGCCAGGTTGGCGCCGATGGTCATCACGCAATCAGCATTTTCCAGGGAGTGGATTTTGCCTTCAAAGGAGTGGCCCATTTCTTCCGCCAGGGCGGTGGGGACTGCGGTCGGCACACCTTCTTCCACGCTGGTTACCATGTGGCTGCCAAAGTCATCGGCAAAGATTTCCTGGAACAGAGCCAGGGCCTCGGCTGGCAGGCGGGTTGAGGCAATTGCCGCCACGCCGTCATCCGCTTTACCCTTGAGGGGTTTAAGGTGGTCAGCCGCAAAGGTAAGCGCCTCATCCCAGGACACTGGTTCCAGGTTGCCGTTCTTACGCACCATGGGCTGGGTCACACGCTGCCGCTTTTCTTCCAGGGGCTGGTATCGGCCAGTTTTGCATAATACACCGTGGTTCACCGCGCCGTCCCAATCCCCATTGATGCGCACGATCTGGTTGTCGCAGGTCTGGATATCAATTGAGCAGCCCACGCTGCAGCCCACGCACAGGGAGGGGACATGGGTGACCTGCCTGTCGTGCCCGCGATAGGCACTCTGGCGATCGATCAGAGCGCCGGTGGGGCAAACCTGTACACAACTGCCACATTGGATGCAGGAGCTTTGACCGGCAGGCACATCATAATCAGCCACCAGGATACTGCGGGCGCCGCGCTCAGCGATGCCAAGGGTGAAATTCCCCGCCAGCTCGCCGCAGGCGCGCACACAGCGGCGGCAAACGATGCAGCGGTTGTTATCCAGGACATAGTACGGATGGGAAGAATCCACCGGGTATTTCGTCCAGTTGGGCTGGAGCGGCCAGTGGGTCATTTCCTGTTCATAGGCCGCGTTCTGCAGCTCGCAGTCCCCGCCGCTGACCTGGCAGAATGGGCAGAAATGGTTGCGCTCGCTGAAGAGCAGGGTCAGGACAAACTTACGTGCTTTGCGCACCTTTTCTGTATCAGTCTGGACAACCATACCGGGCATGACCGGGAGCATACACGAAGCCATGGGAACGCGAAAACCCTGCACCTCAACCACGCACAGGCGGCAACCGCCATATGGGGTCAGATGGGGGTGATCGCACAGGGTTGGGATATGGATCCCGGCTTTTTCAGCGGCTCGAAGAACGGTTGTTCCTTCAGTAACCTCAACTGTTTTTCCATCAATCGTTAAACTAACCATCTTTCACCTTCTGTTTGGAACTTTTTATGATTTATGCTGGCACAGCCTTGACCAGGGCCGGTTCCCATTCTTCAGAAGGGGGAACCATCGGGCATACGCCTACCGGACAGACGCCCAGGCGAATGTGGGCTTCGACCTCCGCCCGGAAATGGCGCAGGATATCGCGCACCGGGCCGGACGCAGTTTGCCCCAGTCCACAGTTGGACAGGTTGTCCATGTTTTCGCCCAGGAAGACCAGCTCGTCCAGGTCGCTCAGCTTGCCCTGTCCCTGCGAGATGCGCTGCAGGATTTCATAGGAACGCTGTGTTCCCACCCGGCAGGGGGTGCATTTGCCGCAAGATTCGAAGCGGAAAAACTGCATCAGCACCTTCGCCAGGTCTACCACGCAAGTTGTCTCATCGCAAACCAGCAGCGCTCCCGAGCCCAGGGAAACCCCAGCCCGGCGATATGATTCAAAGTCCATCGGGGTATCCTGCAGGCTGGCAGGAACGATCGAACCGGAGCTGCCGCCCGTTTGCGCCAGCTTGAAGGTGGCATTATTCTTCATACCCTTGCCGTAGATGGTGATTACTTCACGCAGGGTAATCCCCATAGGGACTTCGATCAGACCAGTCAGGTTGATATTCCCCAGCAGCGTATAGCACTTGGTTCCGGTGCTCTTGGGGGTGCCAAATTTGCGGTACCAATCGGCATTGTTGCGCAGGATCGCCGGTACATTGGCCAGTGTTTCAACATTGTTGACCAGGGTCGGCTTTCCCCACAGCCCTTGAGAAGGGGGATAGGGCGGGCGGGCGCGCGGCTCGCCGCGCTTTCCCTCGATCGACTCGATCAGGGCGGTCTCTTCGCCGCACACGTAAGCGCCAGCGCCAGCATGAACATGGAGCTCAAAATCAAAGCCCTTGTTGAAGATATTTGAACCGAGCAAGCCATATTCCTTCGCCTGCTTAATGGCGTTTGCCAGGCGGCGGTAGGCCAGCTTGTATTCACCCCGGATGTAAATGAAACCTTCGTGTGCGCCAACTGCGTAAGCCGCAATGGTCAGGGCTTCAACAATGCTGAAGGGGTCTCCCTCCAGGATCACGCGGTCTTTGAAGGTACCCGGCTCGCTCTCATCGGCGTTGCAGATGACGTATTTGGGCGAACCCTTGGCAGAAGCAACAAAGGACCATTTGCGCCCAACCGGGAAGCCGGCGCCGCCGCGCCCCTGCAGACCCGATTTGTTGATTTCATCGATAACATCTGCCGGGTCCATGCTGTTGAGGATTTTCCCAAGGGCCTGGTAGCCGTTGTTAACAATATAATCCTCAATGCTTTCGGGATCCACCATCCCTACTCGTTCCAGAACGATGCGCTGCTCGGCTGGCAATGTGCCACGACGGGCATGCAGCCAGGCGATCTGGCCTGTCAGCTCACGCACCGGGGCGCGCAAGGCTTCAACCACGCGCCCTTTGTACAGGTGCTCCTCAACCAGCAGGTGTGCATTGTCCGGGCTGACCGGACCGTAAACCACCGCCTCGGGATAGACCACAACCATTGGCAGGGCATCGTGTCTTCCAAGTTCTGAGACCTGGGTGATGGAGATCTCATCTGTCAGGCCGTAGGCCTGGATCTCTTTTTGTAAATTTTGGTAGAGATCCTGACCTCCACGCTGCAAGCTTAGAGTGTCGCTGGAAACCAGCACCATTGATCGGTATCTTTTCATATCCAGCCTCGTTAGTTGTATTTTGCTAAGATTTCAGGGATCTGATCGGCGTGGAGATTCCCGTAGATATCATCGTCAATCAGAATAACCGGGCCAACACTGCAGGCGCCGATACAACTGGTGGTGATCAGCGACCATTTCTTGTCTGGGGTGGTGTCGCCGGGCTGCAGATCCAGGGTGTTGATGATGGCCTGGATCACTTCTCTTCCACCGACCACATGACAGGGCGCGCTTTCACAAAAGCGGATCACGTGCCGTCCTAAAGGTTTGGTGGAAAGCATGTGGTAGAAGCTGGCAACTGAAAAGAGCTGCCCTTCGGATACAAACACATCATTTGCCGGTGAATTGACAGCTTTTTTAATTTCACCGAAGGCTTCAGGGGGAATATAACCAAAGGCCTGGTTAACTTCGCTGAGAATGGGAATCAGCGCATCCCGGGTCGATCCATGATGTTCTATTGCCGCTTTTACCACCGAAGAAATTTCTGGGCTTTTTTGGTCCATTGTCATGTTTCTTCTCCTGAGCAGACAGTTCTAGCCGTTTCTTTTCTTTATGTTTCTGGGGCGCTTCCACGCCGCTGTGCAAGCGCCCCGAATGGATGGGTCAGGATATAATTTCAATGGCATTGAAATTGCAGACCTGTTTACAGATGCCGCAGCGGATACAGGTCTGGTTATCAATCAAGTGCAGCTTGCGCCGTTCACCGCTGATTGCATTGGTCGGGCAGTTGCGGGCACAAACGGTACAGCCGGTGCAGATGCCGTCCTGGATGGAGTAGCGGATCAAGGGCTTACAAACCCGGGCCGGGCAGCGCTTTTCAAAGATATGCGCTTCATATTCGCTGCGGAAGTGCTGCAGCGTGCTGACAATTGGGTTCGGTGCGCCTTGCCCCAGGCCGCACAGGCTGTTGAGCCGGATCTGTTCGCACAGGTATTCCAGTGTGTCCAGATCGTCGGGCTTCCCTTCCCCGGAACAGATGCGGTTGAGGATGTCCAGGATGCGGCGGGTGCCAACGCGGCAGGGCGTGCATTTCCCGCAGGACTCATCCTGGGTAAATTCCATGAAGTAACGGGCAATGTCAACCATGCA
>CAIQIV010000407.1 GCA_903871905.1 uncultured Chloroflexota bacterium
AACATCGGCGATATTGGTCGAGAAGAAGATGGTGGCGCTGGCCATGGAGATAGATGCGATGCCAACCACGTCCCCCACCAGGGTGGATAGGACCACCCAGGACGAGCCGCCGCTGATGCCGATCAGTATCATCACCGCCGCCAGCACCCACCATCTGCTCCCCGGGTCCAGGCTGATCAGCAGAGCAAAGGCGCCCACTGCCAGCAGGTTGGTTGCAGCCAGGGGCCACCAGCGGTTTTTGCTGAAATACCGGTCGGCTACGTAACCCCAGAAGATTCTCCCGCCCATGGCTGAGAGCTGGATCAGCCCAAACAGGGTGCCAGCAAACAGGGCAGAAATCTTGACCACATCCACCAGGTAGAGCGTCAGGAACGCATCGATGGACAGGCTGATAACAAACACGCCATAAGCCACACACAACACGATGAAGGCGCTTGAGCGTAGCCCTGCGCTGCTGCGGGAGCCCTGCGGTTGGGATGGAGACCTGCTGGTGTCAGGCACCAGCCTCCAGGCGATCAATCCGCCAACCATGGATGCACAGCCCAGCAGGATATACCCGGTGCCCCAGGATGAGTATTGGGATATGGTCGGGAGCAGGACAGCTCCGATCACCCCCCCGAAGGGAACACCGGCGTAGATCACCCCCATGCGGGCGCCGCGCTGCGCAGGGTCATACTGCTCTGTGACCACCCGGTTGACCAGCGGGATGATCCCGGTTCTGACCAGGCCGATCAGAAACAGGGCGACAATCAGCCCGATGAAGGCTTCCTGCCGGGCGAGGTTGAAGAGCGCCAGCCCCATTGCAGCCATGATCCCGCCAAATGCCCAGTTAGTTTTAACACGGTTGATCAGCATTCCTGTTGGCAGGGCAGAGATGAGCGTACCCGCAGTAAGCGCACTGAAGATAAAGCCGAACTGGCTGTCGCTGACGTTCAGGCTGGAGCGGATGTATGGGGCCAGCAGGCTGACCGAGCGCACAGCCATGGCGTCAATACCCAGGGTCACCATGCAGATGACAGCTACAAAATAGTGGTGTTTCTCTGCGGCCTGTTTCGCCGCCATGGTCCTGGCTGGTTGTTGATCCTGCCTTTTCTCTGGCTCCAGTTTCTCCATCAAAAAACATCCTGCTCGCTGTGGGTGTGGCGTTCTGGCTGGTAGCTTGCCAGCGGCACCTCGGTCTTCCCATCCACGATCAGCTCGCTGATCACTTTGCCATGTACGGGCGCCAGGGTGATCCCGCTGTGCGAGGTGGCCACATACAGCCCCGGCAGACGTTGGACGGCCCCCAGGTAAGGTAGACCGTCCTTGGGCAAGGGCCGAATTCCAGCAAAATTTCGCACAATATGGACATCTTTCAACCTGGGGTAGCGGCGAACGGAAGCGGCAGCAATCTTGCTCCCGGCCTCGGCCGTGGTCTGCTTTTCCGCGCAGTTTGCTTCATAGGTGGTACCGAGCAGGATGTTGCCGCGCTGGGTTTGGCGGGAGATGCCGGTTGGGTACACCAGTATGCGCCGGGTGGGCTCGGTGACCAGGATCTGCCCGCGCTCGAATACCATGGGCAGGTTGATCCCCAGCGGCTCAACCAGACGGGGCGTGCCTGCTCCAGCAGCAATGACCACTGAGCTGGCCTTGACCAGCCCAAGATTTGTCTCTACCCCGTTCACTCCCGATTCGCTGTGCAGGACGCGGCTCACTGTGCAGTGGTCCAGGAATTTTGCGCCAAATTTCCGGGCGTTGCGGGCCAGGTTGAACACCAGGCGCATGGGGTTGATATCGCCGTCATGCGGGGAGAACAGTGCACCGACAATATCCAGCGAGAGCTCTGTCTCGAGCTGTTGGGCCTCTCGCGGCGTGAGTTCCCGGGTCTTGTGATGCGGGCTGGCAGCATTCAGGCGTTCCATGGCGCCGAGCTGCCTCAGGAAGGTGGGCTCGTCGATATATGTGGAAAGCCCGCCGGGTTGGTAAAGCTCAACATCTTCATCATAGGTCTGGGCCAGCTCGGCATGCAGTTTTGCACCGAGCAGGTTGAGCTCCATGTACTCAACGGGCTCCTTGCGCTGCACCCACACCAGGGCCAGGGTAGCAGAGCTGGTCCCTGCCCCAGGGCTTGCCGCGTCAAGCACCGTGACCTGGACGCCGCGGCGTGCCAGGTGATAGGCTATGGAGCAGCCGATCGCTCCAGCACCGACTACTGCCACCTGGGTTTCCAAGTGCACAGCAGCGGGAGAAGTATGCCTGGAATCCATGGCTGGTTTAGCTTACATTCCAACACGCAACCCAATGGTCAGCTGAGGCTTCCTTGTATTCAGGCTCCTGCTGGCTGCAAATTTCCTTGGTCAGTGGGCAGCGGGTGTGGAACCGGCAGCCCGAAGGTGGGTTCAGCGGGCTGGGAACATCTCCTGAAAGGATGATGCGCTGGCGTTTCAACCGCGGATTGGGAATCGGGATGGCGGACATCAGGGCCTGCGTATAAGGGTGCAGGTGGTTCTGATAAATCTCGTCGCGATCGGCCAGTTCCACAACCTTCCCCAGGTACATCACTGCCACGCGGTCTGAGAAATGCTTCACCACGCTCAGGTTGTGGGCAATGAAGAGGTAGGCCAGGCTAAATTCGTCCTGCAGATCGGAGAGCAGGTTTAAGATTTGCGATTCAATCGAGACATCCAGGGCCGATACCGGTTCATCACACACGATAAATTTGGGGTTGAGGGTCAGGGCGCGGGCAATGCCCACCCGTTGAAGCTGCCCGCCGGAGAATTCATGGGGGTAATGCTTCAAATGATACGATGCCAGCCCGACCTTTTCAAGCATGGACACCACAATCTCCTGGCGCTCCTTTGGGTTCTTCATCCCGTGGACATACAGGGGTAATCCCACGCTTTCGGCGATCTGCAGCCGGGGATCCAGGGAGGAATAGGGGTCCTGAAAAATGATCTGCATATTGCGGCGCAGGTTCTTGAGCTCGCGGGCGTTGGCTTTCAACACATCCTGTCCATTAAATAATACCTCGCCGCTGGTAGCTGAGATCAACCTCAAAATGCTGCGCCCAACGGTGGTTTTCCCGCAGCCCGATTCACCGACCAGGCCCAGGGTTTCACCCGGTTTGATATTGAATGACACACCATCCACCGCTTTGACATACACCTGGGATGATTTCTTCAGGCCGCTTCGGACCGGGAAGTACTTGACAAGGTTCTTGACCTCGAGCAGATTGGGACCGTTTTCCCCGGCTGGATGCGAAGTATTTGCCTGTGTTTGTTTCATACCTTCTCCATCATACGAAAACTTCTCAGCATTCTACGGCGCCAGGAATGATCAGGAAACGTTGGGAGTGTGCTGGCCGCAATCCTGGTATAACCAGCAGCGCACGAAGTGCTCCTTGTCCGCCTGGATGAGCTGCGGCTCTCGATCGGTACAAACGGTCATTTTATTATCAACACGGGCTTTGCAGCGAGGGGCAAACTTGCAGCCTATGGGTAAGCCGATGCAATCCGGGACCATGCCGGGGATAATGTTGAGCCGCTCCTTGGTCTGGTCCAGGACAGGGATGGACTCGATCAACCCATTGGTATAGGGGTGCATCGGGTGGTCAAAGAGCGCCACGGTGGTCGCCTGTTCGACGATGCGCCCCGCGTACATCACAGCCACCCGGTCCGCCGTTTCCGCCACAACCCCCAGGTCATGGGTGATTAAAATCACCGCCATTGACAGCTTTGCTCGCAGTTCCTTGAGCAGGTCCAGGATCTGCGCCTGAATGGTTACATCCAGGGCGGTGGTGGGCTCGTCGGCAATCAACAGCTCCGGCTCGCAGGAAAGCGCCTGGGCGATCATCACGCGCTGCGCCATGCCACCGGACAGCTCATAGGGGTAGGCCTGGGCTCTTCGCTCCGCATCCGGGATACCAACCATTTTCAGCAGGTTCACTGCCTGCTTCCAGGCCGCCTGGCGATCTTGTTTGTGATGCACCTGGAGCGTTTCCACGATCTGGTCGCCGATTTTATAAACAGGATCCAGGGAGGGCAGGGCCTGCTGGAAGATCATGGCGATGCGGTCCCCGCGGATTTTCTTGATCTCGGCATCCGATAGTTTCAACAGGTCAATGCCTTTAAACTTGATTGAGCCGCCAACTACCCTTCCCGGCTTATTAACCAGGCGCAGGACGGACATGGAGGTCACGCTCTTCCCACAACCTGATTCACCGACCAGGCCAAATATCTCGCCGACATTCACGCTTAAGTCAACCCCATCAACTGCCTGAACCACGCCCTCCCGGGTAAAGAAATACGTTTTGAGCTCACGGATATCGAGCAGAGTTTCTTTGGATGAGTTCGTTTGATCGGTCATATGGAAACCTTTTGCTTCCCAGGTTGTCGCCTGAACGATAGATTACCAGGTGCGCCTCTGTTGGGGATCGAACATGAGCATCAGCCCCTGGCCAGCCAGGGTCACCCCCAGGGTGGTGAAGAAGATCACCAGGCCAGGGGATAGGATCAGGCTGGGCATGCGCACCATGTAGGGCTGTGCCTCGGCCAGCATGGAACCCCAATCCGGCGTGGGGGGCTGGATGCCGATGCCCAGGTAGGAAAGCCCGGCGATCAGCAGCAGCGTGTGCCCAAAGCGCAGGAAGACCTGGGCCAGGATGGGCCCCAACGTGTTGGGGATGATGTGCTTGCGCATGGTCAGGAATTCCGATTCCCCGGTCGCCACCGCCGCCTCGATATACGTCTGCGAGGCAATTTCCAGCCCCACTGCCCTGGCCAGGCGGGCATAGGGGGTCCAACCGGTGATGGTCAGGGCGATCACCAGTGACCAGAACCCCGGTTTCATCACCACGATAATCATCAGGGCGATGATGATGTTGGGGAAAGCCAGGAAGAGATCGATCATGCGCATCAGGATCTCGTCGAAGGTGCTGCCGGCGTGCCTGCTTGCCATGGCCCCAAGGATGGTGCCAATCAATGCCGATATCGCTACCGAGACAAAGGAAATGATCAGGGCTAAGCGGCCTCCGTATAGGATGCGGGTATACACATCACGCCCCAACGCGTCCGTGCCCAGGTAATGTTCCAGCGAAGGGGGCTTTAAGCGTTGGAGCAGACTCTGGTCGTTGGGCTCATATTTGGTGAGAAAGGGGGCAAATAAGGAAGCCAGGATAATCACCCCAAAAATACTCAAACCAAAAACAGCCATCGAGTGCCACTGGAATCTCGGGCTGCAGCGCAGCTCGGGAGCCACATTCGAGTTTTCGAGAAATAAAGCCTCGTCCATAGGACCTCACAATGCAGGATATCGGTCAAACCGCGCAGGGGACCGGGAAGGCTATCTCCCAGGCTGTCCCAACCGGATGGTGGGATTCAGCACAATATAACTCAGGTCGGTCAGGGTGTTGATAATGACCGCCAGGCCAGTGACCAGCACCACGCCGGCCTGGACCACGGGCAGGTCGGCGGCCAGTACAGCATCATACATCACCCGGCCAATGCCAGGGATAGCGAAGATCACCTCGACGATCACCGAGCCGCCCAGCAGTCCTGCCATCCACAAGGTGATCATGGTCACCACCGGGATCAAGGAGTTGCGCAGCCCATGGCGCCAGATGATTTGAAACTCGGACAGCCCTTTTGCCCTACCGGCGCGGATGTAGTCTTTTTGCATCACTTCCATCATGGTTTCGCGGGTCAGGCGGGTGAAGTAGGCAATGGGACGCAAGGCCAGGGTGATGGCAGGTAGGATGACAAACAGGGGGCCACGCCAGCCGGCGCTGGGCAGCCAGTGGAGTTTTAACGAGAAGATCAGGATCAGCACCGGCGCCAGCCAATACTCAGGAATTGCCACCCCGGTTTGGGTAAGCGTGGCAACCACATTATCCAGCCCCTTGCCCGGGTTGAGCGCTGACAGCACACCCAGGGGTAGGGAGATGATGATCGCCACGATTAATGCCACGGAAGACAGGATGAGCGTGACTTTCAGGCCGCGGAAGAGGATGACCCCAACTGGGGCTTTGCTGACGAAGGAAAGCCCCAGGTCACCTTTTACCAGGCGCCCGAGCCAGTTCATATACTGGTAGGGGAGGGAGCGGTCCAGCCCAAGCTCGGCTTTCACCGCGGCAATAATCTCCGGCGTTTGCTCGCGCTCGCCGATCCTCGAGCGCAAGATCGGGCCTGTCGGGTCCATCCCGCTAAGATAGGGATAGAGAAAGGCAACCAGCGAGACCAGGACCAGCAAGAACGGCAAGATCACGAGACGGCGAACCATTAGAGCGTACATCGGAGCTTATCACTCTCCTTCCAATAGCCAGTGATTCGGGCAAACGATCGACTTAAATTTCAGTTACCTCGGCGATTTGTCGATCCATCTCGCAGCGCTTAACAGGCTATGCTGGCGCGCCGCATATACCAAGAATACTCTAATCATCTCGCCAGCGCAAGACGTTTATTCAAATTGCAGCGCCAGCGGCACATTTCATAAGATGCCGAGCAGCGCGGGCAGGCCGGTCAGGTCAGGAAGCTCAACGTAAGGGCCGTAGTCGTCCTGGTTCCCAGGGCGGCCGTTCCGATTGATCCACACCCGCTGCCATCCCAGGCCATGGGCGGGCATGATGTCGTAGTTAAAGCCCTGGGCGACATGCAGGATATCGCTCTTATCGCAGCCCAGGCGGCGCAGGGCATAATAGAAAATCGGGGGAGTGGGCTTGTAGGCAAGCGCCTGCTCGGCAGTGATCACATCGTAGAAATTGACATCCATGTTGCGCACATTCTGGGCGATGATGTCGTCTTCGGCGTTGGAGATGATCACCAGCTTGCAGTGCTGAGCCAGTTTGTCCAGGATGGGCTTGGTGTCCGGGAAAGGCCCCCAGGTGGAGACTGCTGCTACGAGCTGGTCGCCGTCGCGATGATGGTATCGCAGTCCGCATTGGTCCATGGCTTTCTTGAAGCTGGTGCGCAGCAGGTCACTGTAGCGCTGGTAGGGTCCCAGGCACTCATAGTAGCGGATATCCCGGAACACGACCAGGAAGTCGTGCAGGTTGGTGGCATTGGCGCGCTCCCCAAGGATATCGATGGTTGTCTTGGTGAGCTGGAAGTCGATCAGGGTACCATAGCAGTCGAAGGTGATATATTTTGGCAGTTTCATTTTATGCACTCCTTTTCACATGCAGTTCCTGGAAAAGATAAGGCTGGCACAGGCCTGTTATTGCCGGGCGAGGCAGGGTTC
>CAIQIV010000408.1 GCA_903871905.1 uncultured Chloroflexota bacterium
AGCCGCGCGCAAAATCCTCAACAGCCTGGCGGATCTGCCCCCGGCGCTGCTCGGCCTCGGGCCCTGCCTCCCGCCCATCCACCAGCAGCAGCCCGCCCTGCTCGCGCAGCTCTTTTTCCAGGGAGGGGGCAAAGTCTTGCAGGTGGCCGTTCTCAAGACCCGACTTGATAAAGTCCCACAGGTGGCCGGCGTTGGCCTTGTGACCGGCGGCCGGCAGCCCGCGGGCGGCAAAATCGCGCAAGACCACCCGCACCGGCAGCAGCGCGTGATGCTCCCATGGCTGGAGCACGGGCTCCTTCTGACCGGACAGGGCCTGTTCCTCAGCAGGCAGCGGGGACTTCAGCAGGGCGAGGTTGGCCTTTTCATTGCCCAAGGCTTCGCCGGCCAGGCACAAGGCCACAAAATTCACAAACGTGCTTTTACCGCTGCCCGGGTCGCCCAGCAGCACCAGGCGCTTTTCCTGGTTGAGCATTTCCAGCGCGGACAGCCGGCGCGCGTCCTCGCGCACCTGGATGGCCGCCTCGATGCCGCGCCGGTCTTTGCGGTCCGGCGCTTGTTCACGGGTCTCGGTCAGCAGGGCCGTATAGACCGCCCCCAGGCTCAGGCTGGCGCTGCTTTCGCTGGCAGCTTTCGGGTCAATGCCGTTGAGTTGCAGCGCGCCAACCGTCTCAAACAGGGTGTTCAGGTAACTGCGGCGCAGCGCGCCTGGATCTACCGTTGGACGCTGAGCGTCAATCACCTGTAAAGTGTTGTGATTTCCCACCATCACCGGCGCATTCACGCTGCCTCGCACTTCCACTTTATTCTGGTCGCGGCCCACGAAATCCCCGCCGCCGGTGTTGACATTCCCGCCAATAAAGGCTCCCCCACCCGTGTGGATATTGAAGCGGTTAAAGGCTTTCTGACTGGCGCGCTCACTCACCTGGCGCACGCAGGCATCTTCGGGCAAATCCTCATCTGCCTGGGGATTAAACGATTGGGGCTGGCTGGCGCCGCGGCAGAGCGCTACCGGGAATGGCCCTATGCCGTTCAGGACCGTCAGCTCGGGGTCTTGCTCGCACACCGGTTTCAGGCGGCCGGTGGCCTCTTTAACGGCTTCAAACAGGTATTCGTACAATCCAAACGCGCCAATATACCCGGCATTGTTGCGCGCCTCGCCTTTCAGCCCCTTTACCAACGCCTGGGCGAAGATCGAGATTTCACCCTTGCCAATCCACGACTTTTGGCCTTCGCGGCAGGCGGTCACAATCACGCGGCCCGACCCGCTGCCCAGGATGGCGTCGGCGGTGGCCTGGGGCAGGTTGGCGGAGCCAAAATCCTGGGCGGCATTTGCGATCCCCAGGTGAGGCGAGACCTCCCCCGAATGACAGGCATTGAAGAAAAAGATCAGCTTGCCGGCCGGGATGGCTTTAAGCGCCGCCAGCAGTTCTTTCTCGCCAATCGCGGTCTCCGGCACGATTTTCCCCCCGGCAGTTCGGGCGTCACTGGTGGTCATGTAGAACGATCCATCGGTCCCATACTCGCCGTGGCCGGAGTAATAAATCAGGGCTGTGTCTTCGGGCCTGGTGGTTTGCGCGAGCTGCCGGAGCGCCTGTAAAATGCCTTCGCGGCTGGCAAGGTGGTCTTGCAGCAGAATGACCTGCTTTTCAGGGTATCCACAGAAGCGCTCATTGCACAATACTTCGCGCAGTTCGTGAGCGTCTTTCACGGAGATTGGGATGCTGGCTTCGGGGATATAGAAATAATGCCCAACGCCGATGATCAGTGCATGTCCCTGTGTGAATGCCATGGTAACACCTCTGCGAGAACGGATCGTGATAGGAATAGTATAGCAAATCTTAACAAATCATCAGTCGTCTTGAGCGGCAGTTGGGTGATTGGAGAATAGAAGATTTTGTCGGGCGCGGGTGCTGCGCACCCGCGCATCGTAATATAGATAATATTCATATTGCGATTTCGTCCTTTTTGTAGTTTCATTTTCCGTTCATATTCCGTATAATCAGAATATGCACTGCTTCCATGATTGATTTTTATAAATGTCTGCAAGCGCGACGAATTACCAAGGTAGAAGTTACTGGTAAAGGTACTTTTGGCATTCTGCGGAATGACCATCAGAAGTGTTTTATGGCGCATTGAAACACCTCGGGATAGGAAAAGCGTTTTTAATTCAGGAGGTTTGAAATGATAAACGCGCGTTCAAAAGTCCGCAAACTATACCGGATATGCCTGGCGCTGGTGGTCCTGTTGGGACTGCTGCCGCTCGAAATAAAAACCGTGCCGGTCCAGGCGCAGGCCAGCAGTTCGTTTTTCAGGCTGGCCTGGAATTCAAATGAAATATTCAATTCTCACAGCCTGGCCTGGGGGGACGTGGACGGGGATGGCGACCTCGACCTGGCGGTGGGCAATATTTGGGGCGGCGGCTCTAACCAGTTGTATCTGAATGATGGCAAAGGCGACCTGAACCTGTTGTGGGAGGCGTCGGCAGCACAAAACACCCATAGTTTAGCCTGGGGGGATGCGGACGGGGACGGCGATCTCGACCTGGCGGTAGGCAATGATGGCGTATCTAACCAATTGTATGTGAATGATGGCAAAGGCAAACTGACCAGGAAGTGGAAGGCGCCAACAACACCACACACCCAGAGTGTGGCCTGGGGAGACGCGGACGGGGACGGCGACCTGGACCTGGCTGTGGGCAATTGGGATGGCGTCAACCAGTTGTATATGAATGATGGGAAAGGCAACCTGACCGAGAAGTGGAAGGCGCCGGAAGCCGGGCAAACTCAAAGCGTGGCGTGGGGGGATGCAGACAGGGACGGCGACCTGGACCTGGCCGTGGGCAATGGCTGTTATTTTCCAGATATCAGAACTTGTAGTCCAAGCTCCAACCAGCTTTACATCAATGATGGGACGGGCAAACTAAGCCTGTCGCCATCCTGGCAGCCAAAAGAAGGATTCACCCAGAGCGTGGCCTGGGGAGACGTGGACGGGGACGGCGACCTGGACCTGGCCGTGGGCAACTGGGATAGCGCCAACCAACTGTACCTGAATGATGGGAAAGGCAGCCTGACCCTGGCGTGGAATGCGCCGAAAATACAAAAAACCACCAGTGTGGCGTGGGGAGACGCGGACGGGGACGCTGACCTGGACCTGGCCGTGGGCAGTGAGGACTCATCCAACCAGTTGTATCTGAATGATGGGAAAGGCAGCCTGAGCCTGTGCATGGAATGGGTACCGGAAAAACTAAAAACCCAGAACGTAGCGTGGGGGGACGCCGACGGGGATGGCGACCTCGACCTGGCCGTAGGGATTCATGGTAGCCTCAACCTGTTGTACATGAATGATGGGGCAGGCATATTGTTCTGTTCGTCCTGGAATCCATAACAACAAAACACCCACAGCCTGGCGTGGGGGGACGCGGATGGCGATGGCGACCTGGACCTGGCTGTGGGCAATGAGTGTATAGACACTGTTTGCTACGCTAACCAACTGTACACCAATGATGGGAAGGGCAACCTGACCAGGAAGTGGAAGGCGCCGGCAGCACAAATGACCCAGAGCGTGGCGTGGGGGGACGCGGACGGGGACGGGGACCTGGACCTGGCTGTGGGCAATGGGCGTTATTATGTTAAAACAGTTGATAATAAAGAGGTTGGGGTTTTTAATCGAAAATCCAACCAGTTGTATCTGAATGATGGGAAGGGCAACCTGACCCTTTACGATAAGTGGAAACCGGCAGCACTCGTCACTCAGAGCGTGGCATGGGGAGACGTGGATAGCGACGGCGACCTGGACCTGGCCGTGGGCAATTATGGCGCATCCAACCAGTTGTACTTGAATGATGGGAAGGGCAACCTGAGCCTGTCATCCTGGGCGCCAGGTAATCAAAACACCTATGCCGTGGCGTGGGGAGACGCGGATGGCGACGGCGACCTGGACCTGGCCGTGGGCAATTGGAATAATGCCAACCAACTGTACCTGAATGATGGCAAAGGCAGCCTGGGCCTGTCATCCTGGATGCCAAGACCACGCTACACCCGCAGCCTGGCATGGGGAGACGCCGACGGCGACGGCGACCTGGACCTGGCCGTGGGCAATTATTGGGGATTCAACCAACTGTACGTGAATGATGGATATGGCAGCCTGAGCCTGTCATCCTGGTCGCCAGGTGATGGAAACACCCAATCCGTAGCGTGGGGAGACGTGGATGGCGACGGCGACCTGGACCTGGCGGTGGGATATAGTTATCATGAACCCAACCATCTGTACCTGAACGATGGAAAAGGCAATCTGAGCCTGTCATCCTGGGCGCCGGTAACGCGAAACACCCAGAGTTTAGCCTGGGGGGATGCGGACGGGGATGGCGACCTGGACCTGGCCGTGGGCAATTTGGATAATATCCATGATGATTACCATGATGGCCCTAACCAACTGTACCTGCAGGGGCGAAACGCGCAGCATCTAACCGGCGCGATACCCCAGGTGAGCCTGGCCCCGGTAGACTTGCTGTGGAATGCCAACTTCGACTATTACAACCCAATCACGCGGCAGGGGCAGATTGATTTTGCCTTCACGCTTTCCCAACCGGGCGGCAGACCACCGGCGCGCGAGGTTCTCGGGTTCTACTCATTGGACGGCGGCGGGACCTGGCGCCCGGCAACCATCGCGGGCAGCCAGCCACCCAGCAACCAGTTGTTGGACTTGAAAGCAGGCCAGTATACCTATCGCTGGGATGTGTTTGCCGACGGCGTGTTTGGGCAGTATGATCAGGCCGTCTTCCGCCTGGTGGCGGTCCCTTCGCGGAAGCCCGTCCGTAACAGCACACCGGTCTTCCAGTATCTCTACAGCTCATCTGTGACCTTCCCGTTCCGGGTGCGCGGGCCGCAGGTGCGGGCGATGCAAGAAATTCGCGACCCCTCTGATCAGGAGTTGATCTCCTACAAACCAGCCGAAAAGGCGCGAATCTACCGGCTGCCGAAGGACCAGTCCAGTGGGGGTATGCCCTACCTCGACTATTCCGGCGCGCCTTATCCACTGGATGGGCAGGGATATATGTTGGGCAGGGGGGTGCTGGCGGAGCAAGATCGCCTGGCGGCGCTGATGCAGTCGTCCTTTTCCGATACCGGGCTGTGCCAGGAGCTGATCGACCCGCTCAGGGAGATCCACCGCTGTGAACTGTATGCCACCAGCCTGAAACCGGCTATGGTCAACCAGGGGTTGGTGGAAGTGGATGAGTCCGGCGTCTCGACGCTGATCCTATCCGAAGATCACCGGCTGCTGCTGTTCAACCTGACCGTCTCGCTGCAGTGGGATGCCCGTAACGACGACTCGTTTCTAAGCGACTTGAGATATGCTTTGGGCCAGGCCTCCAGCCTGCTGTATGACGTTACAGATGGGCAGGCGGCGTTGGGGAACGTGACCGTCTACCAGAACCGCGAGCACTGGCTGGATGCGGATATCGTCATCTATGCTCAAAACGGCATCCGCCCCAGGGCGACGATGGGTGGAATCGTGAATGAAGCTGTGGACGATGTGGGTTCCGATGCCCAGGGCAATCTCAAACCACTCGTGAGCGCCTACACGCCCGGGCAGATCCGCATGGGGCCCAACTGGGATCCCTTTGGCGCTAACCTGGCGGAACTGAAGCAGGACTGGCAGCGCGCCCTGGCGCACGAGCTCGCGCACTACCTGCTGTTCCTGCCAGATAATTACATTGGCGTGGAGAACGGCCTGCCAATCACGACCGACTGCTACGGCTCGTTCATGACCTCCACCTACGACAGCGCCTACTCCGAGTTTCTGACCAGGGCGCAGTGGAGCGGGGACTGCACCAGGACAATGGCCCAAAAAATCACCGGGCGCACGGACTGGGACACAGTTACCAGGTACTACCCGTTCTTGTTCGCACCCTCTGGGATGGTGGAGGGGCCGGATGAGATTCCGCTGGCGGTGCTGAATATTGAAACCCCGGCCCCGGCAGATGATCCCAGGACTTTGACGGCGGCTTTCTTCGATGTGCGGGTGGAGAAAGTCATCGATGGGGTGACGCAAAAGGCCCTCCAGGCGGCGCCGGGGGCGCTGGTGTACCTGATCAAGACGCGCGGCGACGATAACCTGGAGAATGACTCGGTCATCCTGCTGGGCGACACCCTGGGCGCCGGCGACCGCATTAAGGTGCGCGGGGCCGAAATTGGCGACCGCGTCTGCCTGTACGGCCCCTACGACCAGGCCACCCACAAGGCCTGGCACGGCTGCAAGACCCTGGCGGATGCTGCCGACCGTTCCATCATCGTGTCTCCGGTGGAGGGCTGGCAGCCGGATATCAACGTGGCGCGCAATGATCCAGAGGCATACCCTGATGACCCCCATCCTGAGTTCAAAGTGACCGCATCCCTGGCGGAAGCCCTTCCCCCAGGTGCCACCTTGTATGCCCAGATCTTTCCCGCCTATGGCGGTCTGGATGGCTCGCTGCCGGCCGCTGTAAGCCAACCGATGAGTTTCAGCGATAGCGACAAGTGTTTTTCGGCCATTCTGGAACTGTCAAGCCCGATCTTTGAAGGCATCGTGCGGGTTTGGGTGCAGCCCGGCGTAGCAGAACAGTCCCCCTCCCGCGAAACGATGACGCCGTTCTACCTGTCGCCGCCCTGGGGGCCTAACTCGGGTGTGGGCCGCATGGGTGGAAACGTGCGCGCCTGGGGAGCCAACCTGCGGGCGTTAGGCGCGCCGGTGGCCTCGGGCGATGGCCAGATGTCTATCTTTAACCTGCAGGATTTGTTCGCCGACACCGGAACGGTAGCATTACAGGCGATCCCGGGTGGCAGCCTGCCCGCTCTGCCGTCCTGGCTCAAGGCAGTCGGCCAGGGGTACCGCTTCACACCCAACAAGTCATTTCCGCGTGTGATCAGCTTCGACTACCTGCAGCGCGATGTGCCGCCCGGCTATGAATATACCCTGCGCATCTACTACCTGGCTGACAAAAGTGCTGCCTGGCAGCGCCTGGAGACCCAACTCGACAGCGCCAATAACCGGGCTACGGCGGTGATGCCCGTTTTGCCCGCGGATAATGGCGACGGATATGGGATTTATGCCCTGATGGCCACGCTGGAGATGCCGGCCCTCAAGAAAGGCTGGAACGCCTTCGGTTATCCACTGCCCGAAGACCGACCCGTGAAGGAAGCCCTGGCCTCGGTGTGGGACTCGCTGCGCATGGTGGCGCGCATTGATCCAGATCCAAAAACCTGGCGTTTCTACAACCTGCAGGTCGAGAAGGTTCACCCGGAGTTCGCCAAACTGGTGAATGATCTGCCCATGCTGGAGTTTGGCAAGGCGTACTGGTTGTTTGCGGATCAAGCGGTCACCCCCTATCTGGGGGTTCCGGACCCCGCCCAACTGGCCTCTGATTCAGCGCAGGTGGACTCGCTGGAAGAACCCTTCTCGCCGGCCCTGCTCTATGGCCCCTTTACAGGCGCAGCCGCGGGGACGCAGATCGAAGCCTGGCTGGGCGACCGGCTGTGCGGCCAGAGCCAGGTGATCGACTGGGAAGGCGCGCCGGCCTACCGCCTGTTGGTCGAGGCTGGTCAGGAAAATGGCTGCGGGAGCCCTGGGCAGGTTATCCGCCTGGTAGTGGATGGGCAGGTGCGCGGTTACCTCGCCTGGGATAATACCCAGGCCATCTACGCCCCGCTCGATCTCACTGGCGTCTACCAGGGCTATCCAATGTACCTGCCGCTGCTAGCAAAGTAGCTGTCGCAAACTGTAGTATTCATTTAACAACTCGCGGTTCCAGGGCACATTTTCCAGGAAGCTGTTCCGCCGGGACTCATCCTGGATACTGTCTGCGCTCTTTCGCAAATAAGCATATCCATCTGCAAGAACCTGGCGCGCGCGCTCCGGCTCTTCTGTTTCAAGCGCGCGGAAACAGGTGAGGTATACCCACACCGGGAACTCGAGCCCGTCTGGCCCAAGTTCATCGATACCGGCGAGGATTTCGCGGGCATAGGCAGCGGCCTGTTTCCCGTCTCTCTGCGCCAGCGCTGCCCGCGCCAGCCCGGCCAGGTCATCCATCGCCAGGCCTCCCTGGCCGATTCCACGCCGCAGCCGTAAGGCTTCTGCATGCTGCCTGGCTGCTTCTTCCGGCTGCCCGGCTGCCAGGAGGACCAGCCCCAGGTGGTTATGATCGTATCCCTGGCTGGAGAGATCCTCAACCTGCTCGTGGATCATGAGCGCCTGCCGCGCATATTGTCCAGCCTGCTGCAGGTCGTTTTCGATCAGAAAAACCAATCCAATTGTGTCCAGGCTCATGGCTTCAAAATCACGCGCCGTGACCTCTTGCCAGATGGGCAGGGACTGCTGGTGCGCCTTTCTGCATTGGGCGTATTCTCCCAGGTAAAAGTGCAGGTTCCCCAGGATAATCAGCGCGTAGGCCTCGAACCATCGCCAGCCGGATGACCGGCTGAGCGCTAACTGCTGGAAAACGCATTCCTGCGCTTGATCGTACTGGCCCTGGTCCTGGTAGGTTTTGGCGAACATGCTGAAGCATTGAATTTCCCCTATCCGGTAGCCAATGCGCTGAAAGATAGCCATCGCCTGGCGAAAATAATCCAGCGCCGGGTGATAATAGGTCTGTTTATACTCAATTGTACCCAGTTCATACAGGATGCGCCCCTGCTGTAAATCGTTCTGCTGCGCTTTTGCCAGATCCAGCGCCTGGGCAAGATACGCGCGAGCCGCAGCATATTTATCCTGTGCTGTAAGCAGCCTCCCCAATTCGTGCAGCGTGATGATCTCCAGATCCACAGCCTGTACCTGGCGGGCCAGCAGTAAAGCGCGCTGCGCGGCGGAAACTGCCTCGGGCAGTTCATCGCAGGCGTCCTGCCAGATAGCCTTGCGCAGCGCCGCCTGCGCCTGCTGGTAAGAGTCGCCCGTCTGCGCGGCGATGGCTTCTAATACATCCAGGTCCTGGCGTTGAGCCTCGCGCCGGCCCATCACATGCAGCACAGCTTCGCGCGCCGCCAGCAGCCGGTAGCGCTCGGTCATCGCTTCTGGCAGGGTCAGCTCAATGGCGCGGGTGAAGTAGGCGATGGCGCTCTCGTTGGCAAACTGGCGGGCGGCCTGCTGCCCGGCCAGCCCGGCGTAAACCCGCTCGCGCGCGGCTTCTTCAGCCTGGCGCCAGTGATGGGCCAGGATGGGATAATGAACCGCCAGCCCGGAATCGAGGGTCAGATCCTGAACGGGCGGGCTTCCGGCCTGGCGCTCAATCCACGTGGCAGTTTCGGCGTGGAGCTGTTTGCGCTGGGCAAACAACAGGGTGCTGTAGGCAACCTCCTGGGTGGTATTGTGTTTAAAGATATACAACGGGTCTTGCCCGGACTGCTCAATGCGCACAAAGTCTCGCTGGCGCACTTCATCGATTTCCGCCTGCAGCCGGTCGATGATAGGGTGAGTTGGGTGGATGTCGCACAGCATCCCCAAAGTAAACGTGCGCCCAATCACACTGGCTACTTTAAGAATCAGTTTCTCCGACTCGGGCAGGCGATCCATGCGCGCCAGAACGGTGCTCTGAACGGAATCGGGCAGGTTAAGACCAGCGGCGCATAGGGAAGCGTTTTCTACTACCTGCCATTCGCCTTCGATTTTGTGCAGGCATTCAGCCGCAATTAACGCCTGGCGGGCTGCACCACTGAGATCCCAAACGCCTTCTGAAGCGCGCTCCAGGTAGTCCATCTCACACAGGGTGTCACACAATTCTTCCGCGAAGAAGGGGTTGCCTTGCGCCTGCGCCATGATCAGGGAAAGGGCCAGCCGAGAGAGCCTGCCCCCCAGGCGGTTTTCGAGCAGAGCAGCAACGCCTTCGGAGGTCAGGTCGGTTAGAGCGATGCGCCGGGAAACCGCCAGCCCATCCAGTTCTGGCAGCACAGTTTGGCCTTCCAGGTTAGGGCGCTGCACCAGCAGCAGCAGGATGGGACTGTTGGAAATGGCGCGCGCCACTGCCATGGTTAGCGCAGCAGAAGCTTCATCCAGCCAGTGAACATCTTCGAGCACGATCAGCACAGGATGAGCCTGGGCAAGATCTTGTAAAATGGCGATGACCAGGGAAAACAGGGACTGCTGGCGCTGGCGCGGCTCAAGCATGGCTGTGAACCGGGTATCTGGAA
Organism: uncultured Chloroflexota bacterium; assembly: GCA_903871905.1. Lineage (GTDB taxonomy): Bacteria > Chloroflexota > Anaerolineae > Anaerolineales > UBA4823 > CAIQIV01. The sequence goes on from CAIQIV010000408.1 coordinate 10,155, forward strand.
TATTGGCGCCTGGCAGATCGTTCAGCAGTGGCAGGCGCGGGAGCCAATCGGGATGTCGTTCGGCAAATAGGGACTCCAGCCGGGCGGGAATTTCTTCCGCAGGCAGCGCATTGAAGTCCAGCAGCGCAGCCATCACCTGGCCCCAGGGGAGATAAGGGGTTGCCTGGCTGACGCTCTGGGATAAGCCGCTGGCGACTTGCCAGCCTTGCGCTGCGCTGTTTGCGGCAAAAACTGCTGCCAGGTGGCTCTTGCCTATGCCGGCCGGCCCTTCCAGCCGGATGACGCGGCCACAGCCCGCCCTTGCTCCGGCAAGCACGGCCTGCATTTCCTCCAGGTAGCGCTCCCGTCCAACCAGCGGATTGGGAAACAGGGAGGCAAGCAGGCTTGCGGGTGTGTCCAGGTACTCTAAAGCTTCCGAAGCCGGCAGAGGTTCGCTGCGGCCCTTAACCTGCAATGAACCCAATGAACGAAACCGGTAGAAGCGCCGGGTAGCATCTGCGACCGCCTGGTTGACAAACACCTGACCATGCCCGGCTTTGGCCATCAGGCGGGCGGACATATTGATGGCGTCGCCCATCACGGTGTAGATACAACTGACCTGCCCACCGCAGGCCCCGGCCCATACCATCCCCTGGCTGATGCCGGTCTTCAAGTAGCTAATAAAAGCCAGGGCCGGGGGAGGGTTTCTCAAGTCCAGCCCGGCAGCCACAGCCCGTACCATATCGTCATCATGAGCAACCGGCGCGCCGAATACCGCCAGCAAATTTGAGCCTTTATCGCCGATGGTCAAACCCAGCATGGCGCCGCCGCAGTGATGGAGAACACTCTGTACCCAGCAGATGAAGGCGCTTAATTTGATTCCAGCATCATCATCCTGGTCGTAATCAATCCCACCAAATTTCAGAAATAGGGAAGTTACGGGGCGCAGTTCTGCAATAAAATCGGCCCCACTGGCCAGCCGCTCGAAGACGGGTGCATCTACCCACGGGCGCATCTGGTCTGTCGTGAGCGCACCGGGCGGCATCGCCGGCCAGGGATCGATGGGAACGTTTGTGTTCAAACCCGAAACGATGGCATAACGCCACCCGGTTTCTTCATCACAACGCCATCCTTTTATATTGAGCCCCGAACCCAGACGCTCCACCACCTCAGCACTGACGACCACCTCGCCGATGACCCTGAGTTCTTCACCTGCTGCCATCTTCTCCAGCGTGACCCCGGCCAGGGCTTCAAAATGATGAATAGCGGGATTGCCCACCAGGAAACGCCGCGCCTGTCCTACGGCTACCGAAATTTTGATTGCCAGAGTTACCTGTATGCCGCCCGGGGTAGCAACCTGGGCAAAGCGCCGCATGATCGAGATCATATCCAGCGCGCAGGCCGTGGCCCGAAGCCCATTGTCGCCATCTAGCCAGCAGGTCATGGAATCGCCTGCGAAACCAATAACCGCCCCGCGGTAATCGTGCAGGCAGGTGACCAGGGCTTCGTAAATGGGATTGATGATTTCCAGCAGTTTCTCTGCCCCGCGCTGCCGGCCCAGTTCTTTCATCAACGCCCCGGTCAGATTGGTAAAACCGGATATGTCGGCGAACAAGGCCGCGCCCTGGGTCCGGTCGGGGAGGTCTGTGCCATTCAACAGCGCGTGCCGGCGATCGATGGGCAGGTAGGGCAGTAGAGCTTGCATTTCGGATCTCCTAATGATAGGGATAGGAAATTCTAATGTGGCGATCAAGTTCGTCAAAAGATGGGCGCTATCTTCCCAAAAGTATTAACAAGGCCAACAAAGTGGCAAAACACCGTCCACCTGCTGCGCGTCTTTTATGGAGATTGGGAGCTGGCCTTGGGAATATAGAAGTAATGTCCGATACCGATGAGAAGTGTGTTTCCCTGCGCGAATGCCATAGCCGCTGCCTTCACTTGCTCCAAAGGTTGGAGCACTATGATCCTTATTTGAATCTTGAATTGTTAGAGTTGCTCAACCAGCTTCTTACATGCCTTCCGCAATTTTTCCTCATCAGCCTCACAGCAGTCTTCGTACTGCCATTCGGACATATGCGGAGGCAGTGGTGCTTGCGTGCTGTATAAGAAGATTGGGAACAGAATTTCTTTTTTTGAACGGATATGTAGGACACGGGCAATATTGTATTCATAAAGACAGTTAGCAGAATCCAGATAAGGGGGTGAGTACAATGCTATCACCTTGCGGGAACTATCTATTGAACGGAACAGCATTTCTTGCCACGCCATTCCCGGCTGCAACTCTAGTCGATCTATAAATATGCGTAGGCCAGGGCGCAATTGCTTAAGCTCTTTCTCGATTATCCGCATCTGCTCTGTGTTTTGGTGCGAATAACTGATGAAGATATCATACATAGGTGATGCGGCGGGTTTTACGGTCTTGTGGTATCGTTTCTTTAAGATCTCAAACGCGCCTTGCATGATCAGAGCTTTGCTCTCATCGTTTTCTACAATCAACAATCTTTTGAGCGGAAGGCCGTTTTCCAACCACTTAACTGCTGCTCCAAAAAGCGCATCCATCATATCGATGGTGTCGCGGGCCACTCTTCCAGTTGAAACCAAAGGCATGGCAACGTTTTGAAGCGGGTTCTTTCCACAAACGAATGGCACCAGGCTGCGGAAAATGCCGTCCACTACATCTTCCGGGCATTCATCTTTCTTGGGTTCAAAACAGAGGATTTGTTTAAAATAGATACCAGGCGCATTAGATTGTATTGGTTTTGAAAGCCAGCAGGAGGCACTATCTCGATAGTCAAACAGTTTATCTTTCGCCAGGGCTTCCAGCGAAATATCTTTTTCCCAGAGGGCGCGGATTAATGTTTTAGGGGATGGACGATAACTGCCCTCTCTGGCCGAAACAACCAGGATATCGACTGCGTTAGAAGCCGGCAAGTCGACCAGGTCACCGCACCACAGTTCCAGGCACCGATGGTCTGAATCATCTTGCTTTATATGAAGTTCAGAAAGTTTTTTCATTGTATTTTCCTCCTACAGATTTCCATTCCAGTCAAAAATTACGGTTTCACCCACGGATACCGGTGGGTAATGTATTCCTTCCAAGTAATCATCGGCTCAAAAGGAGTAGGGTCAAAATGTCCAAATAAATCTTCGCTATTAGCTGCGATGAATCTCCCAGGAGTTCTGACCACTTTTTGCCATACTTCAGTAGGTGAGTTTCCCAAGCCGGCGCCAAGCAGTTGTGGAGAGGTCACCTTTTTGAAATCCAGGTTGTGGGCGGGTGAGATGTGCAGCAGAGAGACCACATCCGCCCCAAGTTCATGGGCCTTTTCCATCTCGTGGGCCAGGAACTGCTGGCGCATCAATTGGTAGAACGGCTCGTAAAACAGGGACTCGAAACTAGGGAGAACGATTTTGTCAATCGGGCAGCCATCGTCATCCCAGAGATGCTTATAGATTTCCACGCGGCTTTGCCCGCTGTCTGCTGTTTCAAGACAGGTATTACCATAAGATTCTGTATATTTCCATTCGATCAGGGTGATTTGCTGGCGGCCATCGGTTCGTAGGAATCGGACTGCGGCATCCGCGCTGGTGTAATTCGCTCCACGGGTACGAATGCCATTTCGCGAAATCTTTTCGCCCAGGTAGTTCTTTTCACCAATCCATTCAAAGGACACATACAGGCCGTCTTCAATGGGCAGCATTTCTTGCAGGTCCGGAAATACCGGCTTCAGCAGGGCGGCTAGCGCTTGGGGCTGGTTGGCAAATGGGAACAGAAAGTTCGCGCAGCACACCTGCGAATCGCACATGTGGTTGCTAGGGTTGCCGTTCTGGCCATCATGCCACTTAATTTTGTCGCACGCAAAGTAATCGCGGATCCAGGCGCGAATCGGTGGATAAAGATTTTCTGCCGCATGGTCGCGCGGCAGGCAGAAGGGATAAGGGTGGTCAGGACTTTTGTAGATACCATCCGCTTTAGCAGATGAAGAAATAGTTTGTGTTTCTGCCTTGAAACGTACTTGAGTATATTTCTCCGATTCCAAAAACTTACCCATGATTACAGTCTCCCGTTAGACTCTCTCCCGTTTTTTTAGATTGGGTTGAAAAACAGGCAGAGCTCACCAGACTATGAACGATTTTCGTAGCTTACCTTTAGGAGTAGCCAGCTATTTTTCCCAGGGAATTTTAGAGTAAGCTTTTTTGACTACCTCGATCTCTGCCAGGCGATTGAGGAACCATTGAATAATCGCATTCAGGTTACTCTCCTCCAGAACCAGGTCGCTCAGACGCTTCTTCATTCCTATACTTATCCATTCGCCTTCTTCAATAGCATTCTGGTCATCATACCATTGCCACTTTTCCCACCCGTATTGGTTCACGAGGCTTTCCAGGGCTGGCTGGAACTTACCATACTCTTTGCGGGTAGGGTTAATTTGCAGATCGATCTCGACAAAAGGCTCTTGAATTGAACTTCCAAGGGAAAAGCCTACAGCACAATACAATAAGATGTTGTCGTCATACTTATTGCAGAGGGTGTAACAGTTATACTCGTGGGACAACACTGGGGCTGGTGAAAGCTTCAGCCCAAGCACTTCTCCTAAACGTGCCCGAACATCCCCGTTCAAGCTGGCATCCATCAGACTGTAAAGATTGAGCAGATCTTTCATAGTGCTGAGGTTCGAGACGGTAAACTGGTTACTGTGAGCCATTCCACATTCCTCCATCCACAGGACAACCTGTTGGGCCAGGGTGTCAACGGGGCGTTCCTTTTTAAGAAAATAGTAAAACTCATGCCAGCGCATCTGAATAAACTGCACTTGACCTTGCGCCTGTGCCAAAATTTCTTCTGGATCTTTTGGATCGTAGAAACGGGTGATATAAACAAGAATCCTGCGCCCAGCGTTTGAGAAATCTGTTGCCAGGTTAGCGGCATAGGATTTCAGCTGGTCATGGTGCTCGCCAGAATTGATCTTGGACTCGATTTGGATTACATCCCAGCGGCTATTAGCCCGTAGATCAATCCACAGATCGGCATACTTGCCGGCGATGCACTGCTGAGTCAGCACCTGACCCGAAGTGTATTCGGTATTCTCCAACTTCAACCGGTTTTCGATCTCGCGTACCCACGCAAACAGCAAGTCACGATCATTTTGAAGCAGGTGGGCGACAATCTCGGTGAAATAGTTTTCCAGGCTTTTATCCTGTTTCTTCTCGAAAAGCGTTTGGAAAATGCTCATAACCATCCCCTTGAACGGATCTGGACTTTACATATTCGCTTTACTATCTGTAAAATATAGAAGTAGTATAACGAAGTGGGATTTTTTATACTATAAAAATCACCTTTCAACCAACAAACAGATTCCAGCCTGGCCGTTTCGATCCCTCAGGAGACCCTGTTACCGTGTGCAAGTCAACCAGAGAGTATTCGAGGCATATCTTTCTTTGGAAAGCAGGCAAACTTTGCCCGATTGTGCGTTCTGTGCTGCTGTGACAAATTCTCCCCATCCATTGGAAGAAGTAATCGTGGGCAGCGTCAGCTCTCGCTGCCGGATCATGGAGCAACCATCCCAGAAAGTCACGGTGATGGTCTGGTTATTGTTTGTGCTCCAGGCCAGGACGGTCTGCAACTGGTCATTAAAGGTAAAGCTGGAGGATTGGACGTTCTCTTGCCCCGAAAGAATCACTTCGTCGGTCCAGGTCAAATCGCTTTTCAGGCACTGGTGATAAATTCCCGAGACATTTCCACCCGGCACCGGAACAGAGGCTTGCCGCCCCAGATGAAGGTTATTGTGGTTGTCCAGCAAATGCGTGCTGCCGCTGATCTTCCCCGGCAAGGTTCTGTCATTTTCTAAAAAGGCGCCGTCTTTCCAATAGGAAAAATGAACCGTGTTGTTGCCGCTATCCCCATAGAACCGGATGCCGTTATCCATATCGAGCCAGATCGAATAGGTGTAGAGGGGGCTTTTGACCATCTGTTCGGCAGTAAAGCCGCTTCCTGTCCATTTGCGGTAATAGGTGTAGACGGAAAACATATTGGAATCCAGATAAGCAACCGTGGGAACACCCTGGCGGTCCAGACGTACCATTCCGTTGATTGAGGTCGATGCCCCTTGCCCCAATAATTCATATTCAGGCCCCCATTGGGTACTGTCCCATGCAGCATACATCACCCGGAACGGCCCTCCCAGATTCAATGAATTGTGCCAGACGATGTAGATGTTGTTATGGCTACCTGCTACCGGTGGGGTGAGCAGCTTGGAACGCCCCAGAGTCTGCGCAACTGGCGCGGGTGTTGACCATCCCTGGTCGGTAAGGTAGATGTGGTAGATAAACGCATTTTCACCCGACCAGTTATCCCAGAACAGATGCGGGTGGCCTGATGAATCGATAATCAGGTAGGGTTTTGTCAGCGTGATCGGTTGCAGTTCAATTTTGATCGGGTCAAGGAACTGCCAGGTGGG
>CAIQIV010000409.1 GCA_903871905.1 uncultured Chloroflexota bacterium
AAATTGAAGCCCTGGATATGGGGGCAGACGATTACCTGGTGCTGCCATTTGGCATCGAAGAGTTCCTGGCGCGGGTGCGCGCCTCGCTGCGCCGCTGGAGCATGATGAACAACGGCCGGCTGGATGAGGACCGCCTGATCGCCAACCGGGATCTGTTGATCGACACCGAGGCGCGCCAGGTGCGCTTGAGAGGGGACACGCTCAAGCTGACGCCGCGCGAATACGATATCCTGGTTTACCTGGCGCGGCGCGCCGGGAAGGTGGTATCCCACCGGGAATTATTAAAGGCAGTTTGGGGCAATGTCTACGGTGAAGAACGGGAATACCTGCGCGTGTTCATCTCCCAGCTGCGCCATAAGATCGAGGACGATCCGATGCGCTCAGCTTACATCCTGACCGAGCCGGGAATCGGGTACCGTTTTGTATCCGATCAGCAGTAAGCACGATTCTTCCTCCATCCTTTCCGACAAACGCACATTCGAACCACAGCATAAAGAGCTGCTCTGAAGGCATCCCTGATCCGGGCGCCTGGTGCTGTCTTTATAGTTTCTTTATCACTTCTTGATACTTCTCTGACTCTGTTTATGCTATCCTACAAACGATCGGTTAGCAGGTTAACAAGGTCTTTACCTGGTTTAATAATTTGCTTGTGCCAAAGAGCACAACCGAAAATAGGGGTTTGCTGAATAAAGCATATCCTGAAAGGAGGCTTAAAAAACCAGATCGAGAAATATTCCAGCAGTTAATAGAAAGACCATCTTGAAGCCCAATATTCGAGGAGATGAAAAAATAATGAAACACATGTTCAAGCTCGTTCTTTTACTCACCGTTTTTGTGATGGTGGTGAGCGCCTGCGTCCCGGCGGAGACCCCTGCTCCGGCGCAGCCTGCGGCCCCTGCGGCTACCGAAGCCCCCGCCGCTCCCGCAGCGACTGAGGCCCCTGCAGCCCCTGCAGCTACCGAAGCCCCTGCGGCTCCTGCAGCCACCGAAGCCCCGGCAGCCCCTGCGGCTGGCGGCACAATCAAGGTTGGCGCACTGTACCCGCTGACCGGTCCGGATGCCGGCTGGGCTGGCGATCCCTACATCAAGGCACACCAGATGGCTATCGATGAGATCAACGCCGCTGGCGGTATCAAGTGCCTGGACGGCGCCAAGCTCGAGTTGGTCAATGGCGACACCCAGGGCAAAGCCGAAGCCGCGAACTCCGAAATGGAACGCCTGATCACCAAAGAAGGCGTCGTTGCGGTCATGGGTTCGGCGCTGAGCGGCACCACGCTGCCCGCTTCCGAGATTTCTGACAAGTACGAAGTGCCCTACATCGTCCCCAACGCCCTGGACGGCGTGATCACCGACCGCGGCCTGAAGTACGTCTTCCAGACTGTTTCCACCCTGCAGCAGTGGGGTGCCGATGATGCCAAGTGGGCCAAGGACCACGGCGTCAAGACCGTCGTCATCACCGTCCCCAATTTCACCTTTGGGGCCGAGGTCGAGGATACCTGGAAAAAGGGTATCGAGCAGGAAGGCCTGGAGCTCCTGGACAGCTTCACCTACGAAGGGAACGCACAGGACTTCACCGACACCATCCTGAAGGTCAAGCAGCTTGACCCCGATGCCTGGTTCGTGCTGGGCAACAACCAGGCCCCGCAGCTGATCAAGCAGTCCAAAGAGCAGGGCTACTACCCCAAGATGGGTATCGTCACCCTGGGCTCCGGTTTCGCCACCACCTTCTTCTTCAACGAAGTGGGCGGCAAGGACCTGGCGGATGGCATCATCGTCACCCAGGACTTCGCCCCGGTGAGCAAGCTGAACGTGGATCCGGAACTGAAGAAGAAGTTCCAGGAATACACCGGCCAGGAGCTGGGCGGTACCTATAACACCACCTACGCTTCCACCTTCCTGCTGGCCGATGCGTTGGAGAAGGCCTGCGCGACCGACCCCAAGAAACTGGCCGAGACCCTGCGCACCACCACCTTCACCGATGGCAAGTGGAAATTCCAGTGGCCCGAAGCCTCGTTCGATGAGAAGGGCCGCCTGAAGCAGGCTGCCTCGGTCATCGCCCAGTGGCAGAACGGCGAACAGGTCGCCATCTGGCCCGATAACCTGGCCTCCGCCCAGGCCGTATGGCCGGTTCCCGGTTGGGATAACCGCGCTGGCGGCATCGGCGCCGGTGCAGCACCCGCTGCCACCGAAGCCGCTGCGGAAGACCCCGCCCTGGCGTCCGATTACTCCAAGGCGCTCCTGAAAGATGCCCAGACCCCGGTTGACACCGCGGCCTACAAGAAAGACGGCCCGTACACCATCGCCGTCTCCCAGCAGGATCCCAGCAACGGTTGGGGCAACACCTACAATGTCACCATCGCTGCCTATGGCAAAGAGCTGGTGAAGCAGGGCATCCTGGCCAAGGACCTGCTCTTCTCAGCAACCAATGACTCCAACCAGCAGATCAGCGATGTTGAGAACTTCATCGAGCAGAAGCCGGATGCCATCGTCATCGAGCCCCTGGGCCGCGCCGCCTCGGTGGCTGTGATCGAGCGTGCTGTGGACGCCGGTATCCCGGTTGTGCTGTGCGCCAATGGCATCGAGAGCGACAAGTTCACCACCCGTGTGGATGTCGACTTCTACGAAGTGGCCTACCGCTCCGGCGAAGGCCTGGCCAAGCTGATGGGCGGCAAAGGCAACGTGATCCTGTTCAACGGCATTGCCGGTGTGGACTCCACGGAAACCTGGCGCAAGGCAGCCCTGGATGCCCTTTCCAAGTACCCGGACATCAAGGTGATCGCTGAGGAATATGCCCAGTGGAACATCGCCACGGCCAAGCAAAAGATGGAAGCCCTGATGGCTGCCAACCCGCAGATCGACGGCGTTTGGGCCGGTGGCGGTGAGATGGCCCTGGGCGCAGCCCTGGCTTACGAAGACGCCGGGAAACCCGCTCCGAAGTTTGCCATGGTCAACGTCCCCAACGGCTTCCTGCGCCTGGCTGACCAGTACAAGTACGAGTTCGTTGGCTCGCCCGATCCCCCATCCATGTCCCGCTACTGCCTGCAGACCGCGGTTGACATCCTGCAGGGCAAGCCGGTCAACAAGTTCATCAGCCTGCGCACTCTGATGGAAGGCGCTGATCCCTACGATCAGACCAGCTTCATCCAGTGGTACGTGCCCGAACTGAACGATGACTTCATCCCGCCCGCCACGGTGGACGTCCAGTACTACATCGATGGTGGTTTCCAGCGCAAGTAAGCTCTTCATCTGGTAAATTCTGTCTGCCAGGTCTAATGACCTGGCAGACAGAAACATGAGAATATTGCAGTCCACTTTGCCATGATATATAATGAATAAAATCGAATAATCCTTGTTCGTAGTGGCAAGGCCTTTATAAATGAAATGCGGTGTAGAAAGCCATGGAAGAATCAAATTTGAAACCGGATTCACAAAAGGCAATCCTGTCCATCAAGAACATCCACAAAACATTTGGGGGGATCCATGCGTTGTCCAATGTGTCTTTTGATCTAAACCAGGGTGAGGTCCATGCCCTGGTAGGAGAAAATGGGGCGGGCAAGTCTACCCTGATCAAGATCATCACCGGCGCCTATACCCCGGATGCCGGGGTGATCGAGGTGGGCGGGGCAGAGTACGAAGGCCTGTCCCCCACCCTGTCCCGGCGCCTGGGGATCGGAGCGGTCTACCAGGAATTCAACCTGCTGCCTGAGCTAAGCGTGGCAGAAAACATCTTCCTGGAAAAGCAGCCGCTGCGCAAAACTGGACTGATTGATACGGCAAAGCGATCGCGCGACGCTTACCAGTTCCTGGAACGCCTGGGAGCGCACACTCACATTGACCCGACTGAGCTGGTGAAGAACCTGACCGTCGGAGAACAGCAGATTGTTGAAATCGCCAAGGCGCTGGCGATGAACGCCCACATCCTGATCATGGATGAGCCATCGGCGGTGCTGCCCAGCGCCGACCTGGACCGCCTGTTCGGCGTGGTCAAAACCCTGCGCGCCGAGGGACACGGCATCATCTACATTTCTCACCGCTTAAACGAGATCTTTGAAATTGCCCAACGGGTCACCGTGCTCAAAGATGGGCAAACGATGGCCACGCTCAACGTTGCGGATACCCACCGGGCGGAGCTGATCCGCCTCATGGTGGGACGTGAAATGACCGACATGTACCCATCCAAAGATAATACGCCGGGTGAGGTGCTGTTGGAAGCCCGCGACCTGTGTGTGGAAGGCACCGTTTTCAACGTCAATTTCAAGGTGCGCGCGGGAGAGGTGCTCGGCATGGCCGGGCTGGGCGGCAGCGGCCGGACCACGGTCTGCCGCACCCTGGTCGGCCTGGGCAAGATCCGCTCTGGCCAGGTCATCTACAACGGCCAGCCGGCGCCGCGTTCTCCTTCCGCAGCTGCGGCCAAAGGCCTGGTGCTCATCCCCGAGGATCGCAAAACCTTTGGGCTAGTCCTGAACCAGTCGGTGCGCTTCAACATCGCCCTGCCCAACCTGCTGCAGTTCCAAAAGGCAGGTCTGCTGCGCCCCAAGACCGAGGAGAGTGCCGTGCGTCAAATCATCGCCGATGTCCAGATCAAGCCAGACGCCCCCAACCTGACCGCCGAAAACCTGAGCGGTGGCAACCAGCAAAAAGTGGTGGTGGGAAAATGGCTGCTGGCAAACCCCAGGCTGGTCATCTTCGATGAGCCCACGCGTGGCATCGACGTCGGCGCCAAGGCCGAGATTTACCAGCGCATCCACGACCTGACCCGCCGCGGCGTTGGCGTGATCATGGCGTCATCGGAACTGCCTGAATTGATCGGCATGTGCGATCGGATCATTGTCTTCCACGAAGGACGTCTCGTCGGAGAGCTGGCGCGGCCAGATTTCTCAGAAGAAGCGATCATGCAGATGGCGACAGCCATGGCTGCTGGCACTGCCCCGGCCCACTAAACAAATGCATAATGCAGGATAAAAAAATGAGGTGCATATGGCTGTAGCCCAAACCACCGCCCCGAACAGCGCAGCGCAGCGCTCCCAAAAATGGATGAAATTTCTGCGCAATAATGCTTCAATTTTATTCATCTACGGTCTGATCCTGGTAGTAGGCATTTACGCTGCCACAAAAGCCGAAAATTTCCGCACGGCTTCAAACATGTTCAACATCCTGCGCCAGACCATCTTGCTGGGGATGATCGCCATTGGTCAAAGCGTGGTCATTCTGACCGGCGGTGTGGACATGTCTGTGGCAATGATCGCTCGCATTGTGGCCCTGACCGTAGCGACTATCTTCGCTGCCCAGAAAAGCGACCCGGCGCTCATTGCCCCCATGATCATCCTGGGGACGGTGATCGGGATATGCCTGGGTGCGATCAACGGCACGCTGATCACCCGCACGCATGCCAACCCGTTTATCATCACCTTCGGTGTAGCCAGCATCCTGCGCGGCATTGCCCTGGCCATTGCCACCACCCCCATCCGAGGCATCCCTAAGCTGTACTTGAAAATTTATGACGCTAAGCTTGGCATCATCCCGATCAACGTGCTTGTCATGGTATTGATCTGGGTAGCAGCCTGGTTATTCACCAACCGATCGCGCCTGGGACGGGCGCTGTACGCGGTAGGCGGCTCGGAGCGCGTGGCGCGGCTTTCTGCTATCCCGGTCAACCGAACCCTGATGGCTGCCTATATGTTCAGCGGCTTCTGTGCTTCGATTGCCGGGCTGTTTATCCTGTCCCGCTCCGGTGTGGGCGACCCTATCACCGCCGAAGGGATGGACTTCCAATCCATCGTGGCGGTTGCCCTGGGTGGGATCAGCCTGTACGGCGGGCGTGGATCCATCTGGGGCACGTTAGGAGGCGTTCTACTCCTCACAATGATGTCGAATGTATTCAACCTGCTGCAGGTCAACATCTACGTTCAGCAGCTTTTCCTGGGTCTGATCGTGCTGATCGCGGTAGCCGCGTATAAGAACCCGAGGTCTGCGACATGAGCGCTGTAATTGAAAAACCGAAATCCTCGTTGAGCCGTTTCTCCAGCTTCCGAGCTTCCCCCCGCCTGGTGCGCGGGGTGGACCTGGCCGGGCAGTGGGCAGCTCCTATCCTGTGCCTGGTGGTGCTGATAGTTGCCGCCATCTTCGCACCAGCATTCTTCCTGCCAACCAACCTGAAAACGGTGCTGATCCAGATTTCTGTGCTGGGCATCGTGGCTGTTGGCCAGACGATGGTGCTGCTGGTGCGATCCATTGACCTGTCGGTCAGCGCCGTGCTGGCCCTGGGGGCGGTGATCGTGGTGCAGACCCAGGCCGGCAACCCGCTGTGGATTGCCTTCGTGGAAGCCTTTGTGATCGCCGGCGTGGTCGGTCTGGCAAATGGGTTCTTGGTCACCAAGCGCCAGGTGCCGCCCTTCATCGCCACCTTTGGCATGCTGGTCTTTGTCCAGGGCGCGCGCCTGGCTTACACCAAGGGCCAGGCCAGCGGCACAGTACCGGAGATCCTGCGCCAGATCAGCTTCCAGCAGGTCGGGCCGGTGCCGGCGGCGCTGCTCGTCTGGTTGGCTATCAACATCATTTTCATCGTCATCCTGCGCCGCTCCCGCTTTGGCCGCTGGATTTATGCCGTCGGCGGCAATCCCTCGGCTGCTGGCTATGCGGGGATCCACGTGGATGCAGTCATGATCATCGTCCATATGTTGTGCTCCATGCTGGCCATGCTGGGCGGCCTGCTGCTCAGCGGCTACATCGGGTACGTGGATTTGCGCATGGGCGCAGATTACAACGTGAACTCGATCGCTGCGTCCATCGTTGGCGGCACTACCTTCACCGGTGGGCGCGGCAATCTGTTTGGAACCGCAGCCGGCGTGGCGCTGCTGATCCTGCTGCTCAACCTGGTGGTGGTTCTGGGTCTTCCCATTCACTGGCAGTTAGCCATGCAGGGCCTGGTGCTGGTCCTGGCGACCGCCCTACAGGGCTTCCGCCAGTTCCTGCTGAGCCGCTGAAAGTTTATCCAGGAGGCGTCTATTGAATCCACAAATTTTCTTCCAGACGATTGTCAACGGCCTGTTTACCGGCGGAATCTACTCGCTGGTAGCCATTGGCCTGACCCTGATCTATGGGGTCATGATCATCATGAACTTTGCCCACGGTGAGTTCCTGATGTTGGGCATGTACATTGCCTATTGGGCTTTCACGCTGCTTGGGCTTGATCCTTACCTGGCTGTCCCCCTGGCTGCACTGCTGATCTTTGGGGTAGGAGTGCTGATCCAATCCGTACTGGTGCAGCGGGTCTTGAACGCCCACCCCTTGAACCAGATCATCCTGATGCTGGGCGTTTCAACGCTGATCATCGGCCTGGTGCAGTTCTTCTGGTCGGCAGAAGCCAAGTCGATCCATGTCTCCTATGAGACTTCGGTGATCTCGTACCTGGGGCTGCGCTTCAGCATCCCGCGCATGATCGCTTTCTTCTCTGCCATGGTGATCGCCCTGGTGCTCTACCTGTTCTTAAAATACACCCGCACCGGCAAGGCCATCCGGGCAGTCTCCCAATCCCGGGATGCGGCTACCTTGATGGGGATTAATGTCAAGTACATTTACTGGCTCACCTTTGGCATTGGCGCAGCGGTAACAGCTGTGGGAGGTGCGCTGCTGACGCCAAACTACAAGATGATCCCCACCATTGGACAGCAGTTCGGTGTGATCGCCTTTGTGGTCGTGGTGCTGGGTACCATGGGGAACTTCCTGGGTGCCTTCTTCGGCGGGTTGATCATCGGCGTCGTGGAGGCCTTTGCCGGGTATCTGATCGGCAGCGACGTCAAGATCATCGCCAGCATGCTTGTGTTTATCCTGATCTTGTTGTTCAGACCGGCGGGTCTTTTCGGTAGGAGGCGCTCATGAATAACACATCTCAGGTTACGACCTCCACCGGTTTCCGGCGGAACTGGCTGGGCCTGCTCTTCCAGGATTGGGACCGGACCCAGATGATCATCTCCTTATTGATTTTTGGATTGATTGCACTCGCGCCGCTGGTGGTCAATTCTCCCTATTACATGGGGATCTTGATCCTGACCACGCTGTATGCTTTCATCGGCATCTCCTGGAACATTGTTGCCGGCTATGCGGGGCAGCTGCTGATCGCCCATATCATCTTCCTGGCAGTTGGCGCTTACACCACGCTGGTGCTGCTCAACCAGTTCAGCATCTCCCCCTGGGTCGGGATCCCTGCGGCTGGAGTTACCGCTGCGTTTCTCGGGGTGGGGGTTGCCTTTGTGACCTTGCGTTACGGATTGAAAGCCGATTATTTCGCCCTGTTTTCCATCGCCTTGATGGTGGCGCTCAGGACTCTGTTCCTGAAGTGGAAATTCGTGGGCGGAGCAGTGGGGATCGGGCTGCGGCTGAGCAATCCATCCTGGATCAAGATGATCTTCGATGATAAAAAACCCTACCTTTACATCGCCCTGGGCCTGGCAGTCCTGGGGCTCACCGTCCAGTACCTGATCTACCGCTCCAAGATGGGCAAGTATTTCATTGCTATCCGTGAGGATGAAAGCGCGGCGGCTGCCCTGGGCGTCAACACCTCCCTGTACAAAACCCTGGCAGTGGTGATCGGTGCGGCAATGGCTGGCATAGGCGGCGGTTTCTACGCCATGTACGTGACGTTCATCGAGCCGCCCCAGGTATTCGACCTGGGATTGAACGTGGAGATCGTCATGGCCGGGCCGATTATCGGCGGCCTGGGCAGCCTGGCAGGTCCGGTATTAGGCGCCCTGGTGAATAAGCCGCTGGCGGTGCTGATCCGCGGCTTCCTATCTGCTGAGCGCAGCGGCAGCAGCCTGATCGTCTACGGGGCGTTCTTAATCCTGGCGATCCTGTTTATGCCGCGCGGGTTGGCGGGTGTGCTGCACTCGGTGTACAACCGGCTGACTCGACCATCAACCGAGAAGAATTCAGGAGGAAGTCAAAGTGGCTCTGCTTGAAGTAAACGGCATAACCAAAAAATTTGGCGGCCTGGTGGCTGTGAATGATTTCAGCCTGAGCGTCGATCGAGGGCATATTGTGGCCTTAATCGGCCCCAATGGCGCCGGAAAGACGACCGCCTTTAACGTCATCGCCGGGTTTTACAAACCGAACGGTGGCACCGTCACATTTGATGGGCAGGACATCACGGGGCTGCGGCCCGATCAGGTGTGCAAACTGGGGCTGGCGCGCACCTTCCAGGTGGTCCGGCCCTTTGGAAACATCTCTGTCCTGGACAACGTGATGGTCGGCGCGTATGCCCGCACCAATGATACCCGCCTGGCGCGCGAAAAAGCCAATGAAGCGCTGGAATTCCTGGGAATGTCCAGGCAGGCCAACGCGACGGCCAGCGGGCTGCCCATTGCCAGCCGCAAACGCCTGGAGATCGCCCGCGCCCTGGCCACTGACCCCAAAATGATGCTGCTGGACGAGGCGATGGCTGGCTTACGCCCCACTGAGGCAGATGAGGTCATCGCCATGGTGCGGAAAATGAGCGAGGAAAAAGGCATTGGCATCCTGCTGGTGGAGCATGTGATGAAAGTCGTGATGTCGCTCTCCGAGCGCATTGTTGTGCTTCATCACGGTGAAAAGATCGCCGAAGGCCTGCCGGTCGATGTAGTCCAGGATGCACAAGTGATCGACGCGTATCTGGGAGAAGCCAATGTTACAAGTTGAAGGGATTGACGTCTATTACGGCGACGTCCAGGTGATCAAAGACATCAGCCTGGATGTCCAGGATAAGGAGCTGGTCGCAGTCATCGGTGCCAATGGCGCCGGGAAGACCACGCTGATCAAGACCATTTCTGGCCTGCTCAAGCCGCGCAAAGGGAAGATCACCTTTAACGGGCAGTGCATCAGCAATATGCAAGGCCACCAGGTGGTGGCGCAGGGTGTGGTCCAGGTTCCCGAGGGCAGGCTGCTCTTTCCTGAAATGACGGTGCTGGAAAACCTGCAAATGGGCGCCTTCCAGATCAAAGACAACAAGGCTTACAATGAGCACCTGGAGATGGTCCACCAGATGTTTCCCCGCCTGAAAGAGCGGGAAAAACAGCTGGCCGGGACGCTCTCTGGCGGCGAGCAGCAGATGGTAGCCATCGGGCGGGCATTAATGTCCTCCCCAAAAATGATCCTGTTTGACGAGCCTTCCTTGGGCCTATCGCCCAAGCTGGTGCAGTCCATCTTTGAGATGGTCGTGCGGATCAATAAAGAACTGGGGATCACCGTGCTGCTGGTTGAGCAAAATGTGCAGCACTCGTGCCAGATTTCGGACCGGGCTTTTGTCATCGAGAACGGAGAGGTGGTACTGTATGGCTGCGGCGTGGATATGCTGCAGAATGAGCACGTCCGGCGAGCTTACCTGGGCCTGTGACCATCCGATAACCAACGGCGCCAGGAACCGGGCACGGTTGATCATGAGGGGTGTAAAGGGTTTCGTATGGGCAGAAGCGATCTCTCCTGGTCGCTTCTGCATTTTTTTAAAGCGTGCAGTTTTATCACCGGAAAATCCCCTGGCTAAGGAGGTATTGGGCTGGATAAAAATCTTTATGTATTCCTTATGTCATCTTGATGCGATATTGACAGTTTTACGTTAAATTAGGAGAGTAGGTTTAGCGAGTATCCCATAAAATCTCATGGGGAGAATCCCCAGCGAATTCTTTGAATTCAAATCACATTTTCCAGATTGGAATAAAGAAAGAGGTCAACCATGGCAGAAGCGAAAATAAAAACCATCCGTTCGATGGTCAACGAAATTAATTTTGTCGGCCGCAGCCTGCTCTCGGTCAACGATCTGACCGATGATCAGATGTATGGCTTATTCAACCTGGCGCTGGCGCTGGAGCCGTTCAACCGCTCGATGGTGCCGCTGGTGACCGGGAATGTCATGTCGACCCTGTTCTTCCAGCCCAGCACCCGCACTCGCATGAGCTTTGAGACCGCCATGCACCGCCTGGGCGGGGCCGTGATCAGCGAGGCCAACCCGATGGTCACCTCCTCAGCGGCCAAGGAAGAAAGCCTGTCCGACATGCTCAAAGTGGTATCCAAGTACGCCAACGTCATCGTGATGCGCCACTTTAACGACGTGGACGCCCGCCAGGCCGCCCCTTACTCCGAATCGCCCGTCATCAACGGCGGCTGGGGCCACTGGGAGCACCCCACCCAGGCCCTGCTCGACCTGTATACCCTGTACCGCACCTACGGCCGGATCGAAGGGCTGAAGGTGTGCGTGGCCAGCGCCGACCTGATCGAGGCCCGCACCGGCCATTCCATGGCCCAGGGCCTGGCTCGCCTGGGCGCCAAGGTAGTCCTGGCCAGCCCGCAGGCCAAGCGCACCCCCGAGGATGTGCGCGAAAAGATCGCCAGCCGCGGGATCAGCGTGGAAGAGGCTTTCGATCTCAACCAGGATACCTTCAATGACCTCATTTCCGGCATGGACATGGTCTACCTGCCCGGCTGCAGCGCTCCCAAGGGCGCCGAGGCAGAAGCCTTCAAAGCCGTGATGGACAATTACTTTGTGCGTTACGAAACCCTGGAAAAGGTTGCCAATGACAGCAACCGCACCATCTACGTCACCCACACCCTGCCCCGCCGGGCCGGCGAAATGGACCTGCGCATCGACACCTCGCCCAGCCAGCTCTATTTCGAAGCGATTGCTTACAGTGTCGCCATCCGCATGGCGCTGGTATGCGCCATCCTGGGCGTCTGATCAATTCTTAAATCGTTCCCTATGGGAGCAAATATCTCAGGAGGAAGTATGGAAAGCGTTGGAAAGGTGGCGGTCATCGCCATTGGCGGAAACTCCCTGGTCAATAAGGGACGCGAGTCGATCGATGATCAGTACATGGCAGTGGCTGAGACATCCAAACATATCGCTGATATGATCCAGTCTGGCTGGACAGTAGCCGTTGGGCATGGCAACGGCCCGCAGGTCGGGTTTGTGCTGCGCCGCTCTGAGGTGGCCCACCGGGTAGAGGGTATTCACGAGGTCCCGCTGGATATGTGCGGCGCCGATACCCAGGGTGCAACCGGTTATATGCTGCAGCAGTGCCTGTATAACGAGTTCCTGGCGCGCGGCATTAAAAAGGACGTGTGCACCGTGGTCACCCAGGTCGAGGTAGACCGCAGCGATCCCGCTTTCCAGAACCCTTCTAAGCCAATTGGATCCTTCATGGAGAAAGACCAGGCGCTGGAAAAGAAATCCAGGGAAGGCTGGTCCGTGGTGGAAGACGCCGGGCGTGGCTGGCGGCGGGTTGTTCCCTCGCCGCTGCCCAAGCGGGTCGTGGAAGAGCCGGCGATCAAATCCCTGGTCACCCAGGGCATGTGCGTGATCACCGTCGGCGGCGGTGGGATCCCCGTGGTGGCAGATGATACAGGCAGACTGAAAGGCATTGCAGCCGTCATCGATAAGGATTTTGCTTCCTCACTCCTGGCCAACCTGGTGGGCGCCGAGATGTTTGTCATCAGCACCGCCGTTGAGAAAGTGGCGATCAATTGGGGCAAGCCAGAACAAAAATGGCTGGATCAGATGACCGTTGCCGAAGCCAAGGCCTACCTGGCGGAAGGCACCCACTTTGCCAAGGGCAGCATGGCCCCCAAGATCCAGGCCTGCATCTGGTTCCTGGAGCGCGGCGGAAAGAAAGCTCTGATCACCAACCCGGAAAATATCGGCCGCGCCCTGCGCGGTGAGACGGGTACCTGGCTTGTCCCGTAAGGATTTACTCTTCTCCTTTTCTTTGGCAGCCGGCGTGGGAATCTCATCCTGCCGGCTGCCCCGGGGAAACCATCTCCGAAAGGCAGAAAAATGAGCATTGACCTGTATTTGAAAAATGCACAGGTGGTGACTGAGACCGAAGTCTTCCACGGGGGGGTGACCGTGGAGGGCGAGAAAATTGCCGGGGTGGTGCGCGGGGATCAGGAGATCCAGGCGGTGCAGGTGATTGACCTGCAGGGATGCGTGCTGCTGCCCGGTGTGGTGGATGCACATGTGCACTTTAACGAACCCGGCCGCGAAAACTGGGAAGGCTACCGCACCGGCACCATGGCCGCTGCAGCCGGTGGTGTGACCAGCGTGCTGGAAATGCCGCTCAACTCCACCCCCCCCACCATCAATCGCGAGCTGCTAGCTTATAAGCGGCAGGTCGTAGCCAGCCAGGCAGTGGTCGACTATGGCAACTGGGGCGGGCTGGTGGACAATAACCTGGCAGACCTGGACGCCATGCATGAGGACGGCGTCATTGGCTACAAGGCTTTTGCCAGCGCCAGCGGGGTCGATTTTGAGCGCTTGAACGATGACCTGATTTATGCCGGCCTGGATAAGATGCGCCAGCTGGGCAATGTGGTTGGATTACACGCTGAGAATGAATGGGTTTGCTCTTATCTCAGCAAGCAGCTCAAAGATGCTGGACGCACTGACCGGGCGGCCTGGTACGAGTCACGCCCGCCGTTTGCCGAGTTGGAAACCATCCAGCGCGCCAGCTATTGGGCAAAGGTGACCGGCGGCAACCTGCACGTGGTGCACATTTCCGTTGCTGACGGCATCCGCCACCTGGCTCAGCTCCGGCAGGCAGGCGTGCACGTCACCGCAGAAACCTGCCCACATTACCTGTTCTTCGATCACCAGGACTTTGAGCGCATCGGCCCGGCGGCCAAGTGCGCCCCGCCCATCCGCTCGCGCGAAGACGTGGAAGCGCTGTGGGCATGTGTGTTGGAGGGCCTGGTGGACACCATCGGATCGGACCATTCCCCTTGCAGTTGGGACGAGAAAGAGAAAGGCATGGACAATATCTGGAAGGCCTGGGGAGGCATCTCAGGCGTCCAGCTGACCCTGCCGGTCCTGCTCAGCGAAGGCGTCAACAAACGCGGGCTGTCACTCTCGGAGCTGGCGCGCATGCTTTCCTACAACCCGGCGCGTCTGTTTGGCCTGTACCCGCAGAAGGGAAAAATTCAGCCCGGCGCCGACGCAGACCTGGCGGTGGTTGACCTGGGCCAGGAATGGACCCTGAGCGCCGATCAGCTCTTCTTTAAGAACAAGTTCAGCGCCTACGTTGGCTCCACGTTCAAAGGCCAGGTGCAGCGCACGCTGGTGCGCGGGAAGACAGTGTACCACTCCGGGCAGATCCTGGCTGAACCCGGTTACGGGAAGCTGCTGCTCCGCTCTTACCCCTATCAGTATTAGGCCGCAGTACACCATTCACCATGTCCAGCACCGCCTCCTCCGCAAGAGCTTACCCCGTTCCTCCGTGCCTGACCGACCAGGAGGGCCAGGTCCTTGCGTCAATTGAATCCGCAGAGACCGCTGCACTGCTGCAGTCACTGATCCAGCAGCGCAGCGATTACCCTCCCGGCGATACACGCGGTGCGATCCAGGTAGTCGTTGAAAAGCTGGCCGCCGCTGGTATCCAGGCGGAAGTCCTGGCTCCCCGGGAGCAAAAAGCCAGCCTGCTGGCCTACCTGGGCGACCCGGCGCAGGCGCCCTGCCTGACCTTCCATGCACACATCGATACCGTTCCGGCTGGCGATCTCGGGCGCTGGTCTGTTGATCCCTTTGGCGGCGAGGTGCGGGCTGGCAAGATCTACGGGCGCGGCGCAGGGGACGATAAGGGCAGCGTGGCAGCCCAGGCCATGGCCTTCCTGGCCCTGGCCCGCGCCGGCGTGCAGATGAAGGGCTGCCTGCAGCTTGCAGCCGTGGCGGACGAAGAATCGAGCGCCCTGGACGGGACGGTCTGGCTGCGCGACCAGGGGAAGCTGAAGCCGGATATCCTTGTGGTGGGCGAGCAAACGGATAACCGCGTGGCCATCGCCGAGCGGGTGGCGGTTGGGATTGACCTGACCGTTTTCGGCAAAGGCGCTCACGGCGCCATGCCCTGGGCCGGCGAGAATGCTATTCTCAAGATGGCGCGTGCCCTCACCTGGATGCAAGACCGTCTGCTGCCGCGCTTGCAGGCCCGCACCTATCCCCACCTGCCTCCAGCCACGCTGAATTTTGGCAGGATCCAGGGCGGGATCCAGTGGAATATCGTCCCGGATTCCTGCAAGGTGGAGATGGACCGCCGCCTGCTGCCCGGCGAGACACGAGAAGCAGCCATGCATGAAATCCGATCTCTGCTCGATGAATATTCTCAGCGCATCGAGCCGCTCCGATACGAGCTTTTTTCGCAGGGTGAAGTCGCCGCCAACATCAACACCCCGGAAGATCATCCCGTGGTCATCCAGGCCAACCAGGCCCTGGCCGATGTGACCGGGGAGGGGCGCCCTCTGAGCGGGTACGTGCAGACCAGCGACGGGCGTTGGTTTGCCAGCCAGGGAATCCCCATCCTCATATTTGGCCCGAGTGACCCGGCGGTGGCGCATGCACCCGATGAGCATGTTTCGATCGAGCAGCTGGTAGAAGCTGCCCGTTTCCTGGCGCTGCTGGCAATGCGCCTGCTGGCCCGGGACACCAATCCTTATAAGGAGACTAACTAGCCATGCAACAAGTACAAACCGCGAAACTAATCGTAGGCGACGCCGACGTCACCTCGCGCTGCCGCTGTATCAACGTCCCCGGGAGCTATATGATCTTTCCCCGCGCCAACCGGGTGGAGCATCACCTGCCCGGGTTTGACGGAATTTTAGCGCAGGTCTTATCCACCCCGCAGCACGGGTCGAAATTCGTCGAGCACGAGCTGCTGGTAGAGCCAAACGGGCGCACGACCAGCCCGCGCAGCGAGGAATTTGAGCAATTCTTCTTTGTCCTTGAAGGGCAGGTCCAGTTTGACCTGGAGGGCAAAGCGCACAAGATGGTGCAGGGCAGTTTTGCCTGGCTGCCGCCCCATGCAGCGTATGCGCTGCGCAGCGACAGCGATGCCCTCAGCCGGATGGTCTGGATCCGCCGGCGCTATGTCGTGGCAGAAGGGATCAAGGTGCCTGAGGCGATCGTGGCTCACGAGAGCGATGTGCGCGCCGACCCCACCGACACCTACATGGAGCAGCACCTGACCCCCTACGACCAATTGGGCTTCGATATGGGCATCAACCTGCAGGTCTTCGACCCAGGTGTTTACTTCAGCTTTGTGGAAGCGCATGTCATGGAACACGGGCTGTATATGCTGTACGGGCGCGGCCTGTACTGGCTCAATCACGACCTGATCGAAGTGCAAAAAGATGACTTTATCTACATGGCGCCCTACTGCCCCCAGTTCTTCTATTCTACTGGTTGGGAAAAATCTGCATATCTGCTGTACAAGGACGTCAACCGGGACTACACCCAATTCCTGTAATTTTATTCGCCAGAGGAAACCAGCCTGCTTATTGGATACCGGAGGAAGAATATGCTGAACCAAGTCTATCGTGATGAAGATGTCAACCTGGAAGTGCTGCAAGGCAAGACGGTTGCCGTGCTCGGTTACGGCATCCAGGGCGGACCGCAGGCGCTGTGTATGCGCGACAGCGGCATCAAGGTCATCGTCGGGGCCGGCCCGCGTGACCGCTTCCCGGATTGGGACCGGGCCGAAAAAGACGGATTTGAAGTCTACGATTTTGCCGAGGCCACCCGCCGGGCAGATGTCGTGCACATGCTGCTGGCCGACCCGGCGCAGCCTTCGGTCTACCGCGAGTTCATCCACAAGAACCTTAAGCCGAATGCCACGCTCAGTTTTGCGCACGGCTTCAACGTGCTGTATGGAGCGATCCAGCCGCCACCGTTTGTTAACGTGGTACTGTTCGTGCCGAACTCACCTGGGCACCTGGTGCGTGATAAATACCTGGCTGGCTCGGGTATTTACGGCGCCGTGGCAGTCGACAAGGATGTGACCGGCGACGCCATGCAGGTTGTGCTGGCCATCGCCAAAGCCGTGGGCAGCACTCGCGTGGGCGTGGTGGAAGTTGAGTTCGACTCGGAGACCGAGGGCGATAATTTTGAAGAGCAGGTGCTCTACGGCGGCACCATCGCCCTGATGCGCGCCGTGTTCGAGGTCATGGTGGAGCACGGATACCCGCCATATTTCGCCTATGCCAAGTCGATCCGCTCGCTGCGCTCGGTGTTGGATGTGATGGATGAAATGGGCATTGAGGAGTACATCTCTAACCGCAGCAGCCGGACCTGCGAGTTTGCGGTGCGCATGAGCGGGCCGCGGGTCATTAACCGGGCGGAGATCGAAAAGATCTTCAACGAGACCGCCCAGGGCGATTTTGCCGCCCGCTGGATGACCGAATGGCAGCTGGGCATGTTCCACCTGTATCGCATGCGGCGCACCGGGAGCAAGTCCCAGATGGAGCAGGTCGGCCGCGAATGGCGCCGGTTATTTGGCGAAGGTTAACCATTCCCAGGGTGCCATATTTCCCTGGTTTTGATACAAGACGAATGGAAATTTTGTAAGAAAAATTCGAAGGAGTTTACGATGATTACAGAAGGTTTGAAAGGCCGAGACTTTATCACCCTGCGTGATTTCACCAGGGAAGAGATCGACACCATGTTGGATGTCGCCCTTCAGCTGAAGGCCGACAACACCATGCGCCGCCGCCACATGGACATCCTCCCTGGGCGCACGCTGTTCATGATGTTCTTCAACCCCTCCCTGCGCACCCGCAACAGCTTTGAGACCGGTATCTTCGAGTTGGGCGGCCATGCCAACTTCCTGGTTCCCGAAGCCACCCGCCTGCCCACCCTGGAAGGCGAAGACCAGGGTTACGGCTCCGAGCGCATCTCCGACGTCGCTCGCGTGCTGTCCCGCATGGGCGCCTGCATCGCCATCCGCATCCTGGGCGATAAGGTCGGCTGGGAGTACGATAAGAGCCTGCGCATCATCAAGGAATTTGCCAAGTACGCGCATGTGCCGGTGATCAACATGGAAGACAACATCTACCACCCCTGCCAGGGTATGGCAGATGTGATGACCCTGCGCGAGATGTTCGGCCGCGACCTGCGCGGGCGCAAGCTAGGCGTGACCTGGTCCTGGGGTTCGTCGCCCAAGAAACCCATCGCCCCGCACCATGATTTCATGTACGCCGCCAGCCTGTACGGCGCGGACATCGTCTTCTCCCGCCCGCCTGAAATGCGCATCGACCCCGACATCGAACAGGCCATCAAGGCCAACGTGGAAGCCAGCGGCGGTTCCTACCGCGTGTCTGACCGCATGGAAGACGCCTGCGAGGGCGCCGACATCGTATATGCCAAGAACTACGTTGCCCTGGACCTGCTCCCGCCCGTCACCCAGAAGCCCGAGCAGGATGAGATGGTCAAGCTCTTCGCCAAGTACAAGGGCTGGATCGCTGATGAAAAACGCATGAACATGGCCAAGCCCACCGCCCAGTACATGCACTGCCTGCCCTGCGAGCGCGGCGCTGAAGTCTCGGACGCAGTGCTGGATGGCAAGTGGGGCACCGCCTGCTACAACGAAGCTGAGAACCGCCTGCATGCCCAGAAGGGCGTGATGGCCTGCATTATCCCCTAAAAAACTTCACCCGGGCAGAAGCGCTTGCAGCGGCAGGCGCTTCTGCCCGGACTGTTTGAACTGACTCTCTGTCACTGAGGTTACTGGTATGGAAAAGTTTGATGTGGTCATTGTCGGCGCAGGTCCGGCTGGCTCTGCCGCCGGGATGCTGCTGGCGCAGGCCGGGATGAACGTCCTGATGGTGGAACGCGGCCAGGCCCCGGGGAGCAAGAATGTATCAGGCGGTTTGGTCTACTCCCAGCTTGCGGCACAGATCTTCCCAGAATTTTGGAACAGCGCGCCGGTAGAGCGGGCGATCACCACCCACCAACTGGCCATGCTGTCGGAAAATGGCTCGGTTTCCCTGGACTTTCGCAGCCAGCATGGGGCCCAGCCCCCGTATAATGCTTTCAGCGTGTTGCGCGCCCGCTTTGATCCCTGGCTGGCAAAACAGGCTGAGGACGCTGGCGCGACCCTGATCACCGGGGTAACCGTCGATTCACTGCTGGTGGAAAACGGCAGGGTGATCGGCATCCAGGCCGGACCCGACCAGATCGGAGCGGATGTGGTAGTGGTAGCAGAGGGCACGCGCTCTCTGCTGCTCAAGCAGGCCGGCATGCGCGAAGATTTTCATCCCCACGATGTCTCGTTAGGCGTCAAAGAAATCATCTCTCTTCCGGAAAAGACCATTGAGGAACGTTTCCAATGCACCCCCAACACAGGTATGGCCTATACATTGGTCGGCCATACCGCCGGTATCGAGGGTGGTGGTTTCCTGTATACCAACAAAGACTCCCTGTCACTGGGGATCGTGGTTAAGATTGATTCTTTATACAAGAGTAAGAAGCAGCCGCACCAGGTGCTGGATGAGTTCAAGAGCCATCCCCTGGTCACCCGCCTGGTTGAAGGCGGCGAGGTGGTGGAATACTCTGCCCAAACGGTGCATCGCGGCGGGTTCCACCTGATGTCCAAATTATACGGCGAAGGCTATGTCGTTGCCGGCAGCGCTGCCCGCCTGCTGCTAAACAATATCATGACCCTGCGCGGCATGGATTTTGCCATGATCTCGGCCGAGGCCGCTGCCCGTGCGGTCCTATCTGCCAGGGAGCAGGGTGCCTACACGGCAGCAGCCCTGTCCGCATACGAAACCAATCTTAAGCAGACCTCAATTTATCACGATTGGCAAACCTTCAAGGCAACCTATCCCTTGCTGGAAAACAAGCGCCTGTTTGAGGTCTATCCCGAGCTGGCTTTTAATGTCATGGAAGACCTATTCAGCGCCACCACGCGGCCAGGCCCGAAGGCCCTGGCGGCTGCGCGTGAGGAGATGAAAGGAAAAGTATCCATGATCGATTTAGCGAAAGACATGTACCAGATCTCGCGAGGGATCGCATTATGAACCCCAAGTTATTAACTCTGGATGCCCGCCTGGGGCTGGATAAATATGAAATTGACGAGGAACAAAGCCACATTCAGGTAGACCAGGAGCGCTGCAAGACCTGCGAGGCGAAACCCTGCCTGACCGTCTGCCCAGCATACGTCTACCAGTGGGTCGATGAGCATGTCGCGGTAAGGTATGAAAACTGCCTGGAATGCGGCACCTGCCAGATTTCCTGCGACCACGGGGGGAATAAAGGCATCACCTGGCGCAACCCACAGGGTGGTTTTGGTATCCTGTTCCGCTATGGATAATTCTGCCGCGGTTGCAGAGAAGGAGCACGCTTAATGAGACTATTAACCCTGATCAAATACTCGCTGGACACTGCCGAGATCAAGGTGGACCCTACCACCAAGGAACTGCGCATGTCCGGAGTACCCGAAAAAATCGGGAATATCGACAAGAACGCGGTTGAGGCGGCGGTGCGCTTGAAAGAGGCCACCGGCGCCAGCCTGCAGGCCCTGTGCCTGGGTCCCCTGGCTGCCCGTGATGGATTCAAAGATGTCCTGGCTATGGGCCTGGATGAGGTTTTCCTGGTGGAAGATCCCTTTGCCGGTGCAGCGGAGGCTAGCACGGCGGTGAGCGTCCTGGAAGCCGCCATTCGCAAGCTGGGCCCCTTTGACCTGATCCTGTGCGGCTTTGCCAGCGACGATGGCTACACCTACCAGGTGGCGCCGCGCCTGGCCGAGCGCCTGGGACTGCCCCTGGTGTCTTATGTGCGCCAGATCAGCGTGAGTGACGGGCAGCTCAAGGCCGACCGCGACCTGGAAGACAGCCTGCAAACCGTTTCGGTCCCCCTGCCCGCGCTGGTCAGCGTGGCCGAAGAAGCCTTCCCCCCGCGCCGCACCACGCTGATGGATGCCCTCAAAGCGAAGAAGAAACCGGTCAGTATCTGGCATATCGATGCAGATCTGGGGCTTGCCCAAGCCGATCTGGAAAAGCTCGGCAGCTTTGAATCAGCAACCCAGGTCGGCGTGATTGTCCACCGCAAGCAGCATATGTTCAAGACCGGAAGCCCTGCAGAAATGGCCGACCAGTTAATCGACGCCCTTCTCCAGGAAAACGTACTCAAAGGAGCGGCATAACCATGAGCTCAAATACATTTCTTGTATTCAGTGAAAAAACCTCGCTGCTGCAGGAGCTGCTGGGAGAAGCGCGCCGGCAGGCGGCTGCGCTCGGTTGGAAGGTAGCGGCGGTGGGGCTGGGGAAAGACGTTTCGGCTTTGGCTGAACTGGGTGCCGATGTGCTCTACCAGGTGGACGTTGATGCGCACAACCCTGAGCTGGTCACCGCGGCGTTGGCTGCGGCTGCTGCACAGGCGCAGCCCGGCGTATTCCTGATTGGCGCGACCAAGTTGGGCATGGAAGTCGCACCGCGCGTGGTCGAGCGCACCGGCGCGGGCTACGCGGCATGGACAACCGGCTTCAAAGTCGACGGGGGAACGGGCTCTACAATTGCCCAATGCATGCTGTACACCGGCACGGGCGTGGCTACATATCACTTCAAGCCCGGAACTGTCATCCTGACTGCAGCCCCTGGCGCCTTTGAAGCTGGCCCGGCTGCTGGTAAGGCGGCGGAAGTAGTGGCGCTGGCAGCACCTGCGGCTGCCTCCAGCATGACCATCCTGGAATACAAGCCGAAACCCAGCAGCGGCGCGCGCCTGGATATCGCCCGGCTGGTGGTCGATGTTGGACAGGGTGTCAAGCAGCGCGAGGATTTGCAGATGGTCCAGGCCCTGGCTGATCTGCTGGACGGGCAGCTGGGCTGCTCGCGCCCCATTGCCTCCGACCGGGATTGGTTCCCAGAATGGCTGGGGCTTTCTGGGGCAAAGATCAAGCCCGACCTGTGCCTGACCATCGGCGTCTCTGGCGCCATCCAGCATATCGTCGGCATCCGTGACTCGCACCTGATTGCGGCGATCAACACGGATGAGGGCGCACCCATCTTCACCCAGGCGGATTACGGCGTGCTGGCAGACCTGTATGTATTCCTGCCGGCCCTGATGGAGCGTATCAAAGCCCGCGGCGTTCGCCCGTCATGGATGCCATAAACAGCGCCCCGGCACGTTCAAGCGCGGCATATCTGTCAAAAATCATTCTTTGAAGGAGCATGAAACTATGAAAAAACGAGTAGGAATCATCGGCGGCGGCATCATCGGCACAGCAACAGCTTACTTTCTGAGCCAATACCCGGATGCAGAAGTCACCCTCTTTGAGAAGAACAGCATCGGCTCGGGCACCACGGCCAAATCGGCTGCCACCTTCTGCCTGATCGACGACTCGGTCTCGCACGAATTCTGGTCTGTCCGGCTGTTTGGCTTCAACTTCTACACCGGTATCGAGAAGAAGAACCCCGGCTCCACCGGCTTTGAGAAAACCGGCACGCTGACGGTCTGCCCATACCGGGAGTATGAAATGTATGTCAAGCAGGCTATTGCCCTGACCCTGGCCTCTGACTACCAGGCTGAATATTGGACCGACCCCGAGAAAATCCACCAGATCATCCCCGATCTGAACCTGGAAGGCATCCTCGGCGCCGGCTGGTGCCCGGATGATGGCTTCTTTGACGCCACCATGACTGCCAACACCCTGGCGAAAATGGCCCGCGAAAACGGCGTCACCATTTACATCGGCACCAAGGTGAATGAGTTCTGCCTGACCAACGGCAAGGTGACTGGCCTGGAAACCAGCAAAGGCCACTTCGACTTCGACGTGGTTGTGGATGCCAGCGGCCCCTGGGCGCGGCACGTGGCTCAGCTGGTCGGCCTGTCCCTGCCCATCTGGCACACCAAGGCCGAGGTCTTCATCCTGGAGCCCACCGAAAAGTTGGGCTACAACTTCCCGGTGCTCAAGTACCCACGTTTCTATGCCCGCAAAGATAAGAGCAATGTGTTCATCTGCAAGTCGCACCAGAGCATGGACCTGAATGACCCGATGCACGCTGGCTTCTGGGATCCCGACCTGCTGCCCATGACCGGCGGGACGGATGCCTATTTCTGGGACTTCCTGACCGACGAGCTCATGCAGCACTACCCGCGCCTGCTGGATGCCTCCATCGTCAACGAATGGGTTGGCTACCGGGCAGAACCCCCCGATTTCCTGCCCGTTCTTGGCCCGACTCCGGTGGAAGGCTATATCCTGGCAGCCGGTGCGGGCGGCAACGGCGTGATCGAAGCCCCGACCATCGGCCGCGACCTGGCTGCTTACATCATGACCGATGATGTTTCCTGGTACATCGCCCGCCTGCCACTGTCACGCTTTGAAAAACTGCAGTACGACGAGACCGGCCGCCTGATCTCCAGGCCAGGGATTGACATCAAATAGCGTTTCCCGTTGAATACCATGCCTTGAGCCGCGGGCGGGGCGTCAGCAACGCCCTGCCCGCCTTTCTTTCTCTGGTATTCCATCCCTTCAGGAGCTGCACCATGCGTATCTTGTTGATTAATCCCAACACTTCCCACAGCTTCACCGCCAAGATCCAGGCTATCGCAGAAAAGTACGCCCTGCCCGGCACTCACGTGCGGGCGGTAAACCCTGGATCCGGCCCACGCTCCATTGAAAGTATTTATGATGAACTGTTGAGTTCGCCCGGCACAATCGAGGTGGCGCTGGCCAACCTGGATGATTACGATGCCTTTGTGATCGCCTGTTACAGCGACCATCCAACCGTTTATGCCCTGCGGGAAATCACGGACAAGCCGGTACTGGGCATTGCCGAGGCGTCCATGCTGGTAGCCTGCATGTTGGGGTACAAGTTCAGCGTGGTCACCACCAACCGTGAATGGGAGCCGCTGTTAATGGACGCCGTTCGGCACTATGGGCTGGCAGAGCGTTGCGCTTCGGTGCGCTCGACCGGCATGCCCGTGCTGGCGCTGGAATCGGCCAGCCCAGAAGAAACCTACCAGATGATCTTGAATGCTTCCCGCCAGGCCATGGAGCAGGATGGAGCCGAGGTGATCTGCCTGGGATGCGCCGGGATGACCGGTCTGGACAAACAATTAGAAGCAGAGCTGTACATCCCGGTGGTCGACGGCGTGGTAAGCGCCTTGAAACTGCTGGAAGGACTGGTGGGCTACGGCCTGCGCACCAGCAAGCGCCTGGCCTATTCACGGCCTGGGTATAAAGAGCTGGTGGGCTATGCCAGCATTTTCAGCATGCCTTACCCAAAAAACCCTGGCGCAGGTGCAGGATAGCATGATTGACGTTTTACTCTGTAACGCTTCAGTCCAGGATGGCACAGGCGTTCAGGATTTCGCCGTGGACCAGGGGAAACTGGTGGCGCGCGGCGTAAAACTGGATTATCCTGCGGTTCTGAAAATTGATCTCCAGGGCAGGCTGCTCATCCCTGGCTTTGTCGAAAGCCACGTACACCTGGATATCGCATTGATGAATGACTGGGATCATCCCGGGCGCCCCAAACCCTTCCGTTCCCCTGCGGAGCTGAACCAGGCGGTTGAGCAGCGGCGAAAGAGCTTCACCTGCCAGGATATCGAGCTGCGCGCCAGCCGGGCGGTGGAGCTTGCCAGCCGGCACGGGGTGACTGCCATGCGCGCCCAGTGCCACATTGATCCAGAGGTGGGCCTGCACCACCTGGAGGCGCTGGTAGCCGTGCGCGAGAAATACCGCGACCGCATCACTTTGCAAATCGTCGCCTTTCCACAGCAGGGGCTCTTCAGCCGGCCTGGCAGCCTGGATCTATTCATTGATGCATTCCGCCGGGGTGCAGATGTCATGGGCTGCGCCAGCAACCTGGAGCGTGGGCAGGGGGTGAGCTTCCGCGAGCATATCGATGCTGCTCTTGACCTGGCCATGGAAATCGACGTGGACCTGGACCTGCATGCCGACCTGGGTATCCCGCCTGTAGTTGGGTTAGAGGACCTGGAGGTGGTACACACTGCCCGCCGGGTGATCGAGCGCGGCTACCAGGGGCGCGTCACCGCCGGGCACGTTTGCGCCCTGGACTCGGCGCCGCCGGAGGTTGCCGAAGAGGCCATTGCCCTCATCCAAGAAGCGCAGATCAGTGTGATCAGCCAGCCAGATATGTACCGCCTGGGACGGGAAGATACGTGGCACGTCCGCCGGGGCCTGACCCGCGTGCGCCAGCTGCTGGCAGCCGGGATTAATGTGGCCTATGCTTCCAACAACGTGCGCGATGCCTATCGACCTATGGGCAACTTTGACCTGCTGGAAGAGGGAGAAATCCTGGCTTACGGCGCGCACATGGACAGCGTCGAAGAGCTGGAAACCCTGCTGAAAATGTGCACCTACAATGCAGCCAGGCTGATGCGGTTAGAGGGCTACGGCCTGCAGCCGGGCTGCCAGGCGGACCTGGTGGTCCTGGATGCGCTCTCCCCCTCGGCGGCGATTGTAGGCCAGGCAGAGAAATTGTATGTGTTCAAATCCGGGCGGCTGGTGGCGCAGAACCTGAGGACATCTCAGCTCTTCAGCCATCCAGTACCAGTTCAAGGATAGACCCAGTATCCGGAAGACTGCCCGCGGTAAAACGGAAATTTTGGAATAAGATATAACCAGGAGATGTATATGGCAGAAAACTCGAAACGTACACAACTATATCAATGGCATGTTGACCACGGCGGCAGGATGGTGCCATTTGCAGGGTATGAGCTGCCGGTCCAATATCCAACCGGCCCTATCCTGGAGCACGAGGTCACCCGAACCGCTGCCGGCCTGTTCGATATCGATCACATGGGGCAGATGGAAGTGCGCGGTCCCGATGCTGAGGCTTTTGTCAACCATGTCGCGACTTATGATGTCACCCAGATGAGCCTGCTGGATGCGCACTATTCTCTCTTTTGCTATGCTGACGGGACCTGTGTGGATGACCTGTTCATTTATAAGCTCCCAGATACGCAAGCGCCAGCAGGCGTGGAGCGGGCCTACTTTTTCCTGGCGATCAATGCCGCGAATCGCGATAAGGACGTAGCGTGGGTCAAAAACCATGCCCGGGGCTTCAATGTCGCGGTCAAGGATATCTCTGAAGAGACCTACATGCTTGCCTTCCAGGGGCCCAAGGCGCCAGAGATCATGAACCGCTTGACCCAGGTCGACCTGACCCAGGTCGCGCGCTTCACCGCTGCTCAGGACACCATCCTGGGGGATGTGCCCATCCTGCTCGGCCGCACCGGCTACACCGGCGAAGACGGCTTTGAGCTGTTTTTCCCGGCGGAACAGGCCGTCAAAGTCTGGGAAGCCATTTTGAAGGCCGGGGAAGCCGAAGGGGTGAAACCCATCGGACTGGCGGCGCGCGACAGCTTGCGCTTTGAGGCCTGCATGCCGCTCTATGGTCACGAGATCAACGCAGAAATTACCCCCGTGGAGGCTGGATTGAATTTCGCC
The DNA here is from genome assembly GCA_903871905.1 of uncultured Chloroflexota bacterium. Classification (GTDB taxonomy): domain Bacteria; phylum Chloroflexota; class Anaerolineae; order Anaerolineales; family UBA4823; genus CAIQIV01. Next base: position 26,199 of record CAIQIV010000409.1, read on the forward strand.
CTCAGCCTGCACAAGGAGTTCATCGGCCGGGACGCTTTGCTCAAACAAAAACTGGAGAAACCCGGGCGGGTGCAGGTTGGGTTTGAACTGGTGGATCGGGGAGTAGCGCGCGAGCACTATACCGTACTGCACAATGGGCAGGAAGTCGGCTTTGTCAGCAGCGGCATGTTCTCTCCCACCACCAAAAAATACCTGGGGATGGCCTATGTTCCGCGAGAAATCTCTGCCCGTGACACCGAGATTGAGATCGTGATCCGCGGCAAGCCAGTCAAGGCAAAAATTGTCAAGAAACCATTCTACATTCCAGCTTACCGACGTTAGCA
>CAIQIV010000410.1 GCA_903871905.1 uncultured Chloroflexota bacterium
AGGATATCTTTGCTGACACCGGCGCCATCTCGCTGCAAGCTGTCCCCGGCGGCAACTTGCCCAATGTTCCTTCCTGGCTGCGCCCAGTCGGACAGGGTTACCGTTTTGTGCCCACTGCGCACTTCCCGCGCGCCATCAGCTTCGACTACCTGCAGCGCGAGGTTCCGCCCGGCTACGAAGACACCCTGCGCATCTACTACCAGGCCGATGGCGACGCCTCCTGGCAGCGCCTGGATGGAGCGCCGGATATCAATGACAACCATATCACCGCCGTCATGCCCCAAGATGCAGTCGATGGCAAGGGGATTTATGTCCTGATGGCCACTCTGGAGATGCCCCCCCTGGTGGTGGGCTGGAATCTGTTTGGCTACCCGACGCTGCTCGATGATCGCCCGACGCCCGATGCCTTGGCCTCCGTCTGGAATGCCATTCAGTTGGTGGCCGGGTATGATCAGGGGCAGTGGCTCTTCTATGACCGGCAGGTGACCGCCGCTTACCCAGAGTATGCTGCGCTGGTCAACACCTTGACCAACCTGCAGTCAGGCAAGGGCTACTGGATCTATGCCAGCCAGGCGGCTGTTCCTTACATCGGGATCTTCTCGCAAAGCGCCCCACAAACGACTACCACAGTCAGCCCACAGCAGCCCCCAGCGGTTCTGTTCGGACCAGTCAACGGTGTGTCGGAGGGCACACGGGTGCAGGGCTGGGTTGGAAATCAGTTATGTGGAGAGGGAGTGGTGCAGCCATGGAACGGCGGGCTGACCTACCGCCTGCTGGTCAACGCAGATATGGGCGACGGCTGTGGGACAACGGGTCAAATCATGCGCATCATGTTCAGTACCCCGTTTGCCGCCAGCGTTCAACTGACCTGGGACAACACCCAGGCCATCTACCTCCCACTCACCAGCTCATCCATGATCTACTTGCCGTTCTTGAATAGGTAAGCGCAATAAAAATGGCTGGCTTAAAAGTCTCCGCGCCAAAACCGGGCGCGGAGATTTTTCTCATGGGTGGCGCTATCGGGCGCGGTACTCTAAAAGGTGTGCTTCCAGCAGCGCCCGATTCCAGGGGACCTGCTCCAAAAACGCTTGCCGCGAGGGTTCATCGGGGATATTGTTGGCCTGCTTTTGTAAATACTGATATCCTTTTTCTAAAGCGCCCTTTGCTGCCGGAAGATTTCCACCTACTTTGTAAGCCTGATAACAGCTTAAAAAGATCCATACCGGAAATTCCGATTTCTCTGCATCGTTCACCTGAAAGTTATTTTCGATTTCTTCAGCATATTGCATGGCCTGTAAAGTATTGCCCTGCGCCAGGCTTACGCGTATCAGGCCAGCCAGATCATCCGGCGCCAATGCCTGCTGCCCGCTCGCGCGCCGAATTTCCATAGCATGTTGGTGCTGTTCTCTCGCTTTTACTGGATAGCCTTGCGCAAGCAAGATCAGACCAAGATGATTCCGATCATAGCCCTGTCCGCGCTGTTCCTCCAAGATCTCATGAATCTTCAATGCCATTCTGACATATATTTCTGCCTGGGTATAATTCTCTTCAATGTATGATATCAGACA
>CAIQIV010000411.1 GCA_903871905.1 uncultured Chloroflexota bacterium
GATCAGAGCATGTTCTCCTCGGGGCAGCTGCTCTTGTGCTTTCTCAAGAATTGGAGTTATTCTAGTTAATGGACAGCCAGGAAACATACCAAATGGACTTTGAAACTTGCGCTATCGGGGTTGACCTGGGTGCAACCAAGATCGCAGCTGCTTTGGTCACATATAACGGGCGTACGCTGGCTGCCCGGCAGGTGATGACCCTGGCGGACCAGGGGCCTAACGCCGTTTTGGATCGGATCGCTGAGTTAGTCAATGGGATGCTGGGCATGGTTGAGCCAAAGCAGCTCCTGGGCGTTGGCATCGGCTCGCCCGGGCAAGTGGACCCAAGAAGCGGTGTCGTCCGAAATGCCGTGAATTTGGGGTGGAAGGAAGTCGAGCTGACCACTGGAGTAGCTTCCCGCCTTCACTGCCCTCTGTCTATATGGGCAGAAAAGGATGCCAATGCAAGCGCCCTGGGCGAATATACTTTCGGTACAGCCTGTGGGATCAGCGAGCTGGTCTACCTGGGAATTGGATCAGGGCTGGGCGGCGGAGCAATCAGCAATGGGACATCCATTTCTGGCGCCAACCTCACAGCCATGGAGGTTGGACATCTTTCGCTGGATCCTTCAGGCCTCCTTTGTACCTGTGGAAACTATGGTTGTGCCGAAACGACCATCTCAGGCCGTGGTCTCTCTGCCATTACCCGGAAATTAATTCAGACGCAGCGTTTTCAGACTTGTCTTGACATGTCACAGGATCTTCACCCTTCCCAGGTCCTAGAAGCAGCGCGACAGGGAGACCCTCTATCCCTTGCCGCGATTACCGAGATGGGGCAGCAGCTAGGTTTTATCTTTTCAATGTGCGCGGCACTCCTGAATCCATCTCATATTGTAATTGGCGGCGGATTGGGATTGGCTGCCTTTGACCTGCTCATTCCACCAGCTCTAAAAGAGATGGCGCGACGCTGCCTTCCGGCAGCACGCTCGGACCTAAAAATCCTGCGATCAACATTGGAGTCGCCCTCTATCGGCGCGGCTGCTCTGGTATGGTATCATCAGAGGAGGTGATAAGATCCCTTTTTTAGACCTGTTTAACCAATCGATGTTCGTTTCGATCAACCATCTTGATAGACTATTGGAGAAGAAAATGCGTAAGTATACAATTTTTGCCCTGCTGATAGTGGTTGCCTTGGTGCTGGCAAGCTGTGCCCAGCCCACCCCACCCCCTCCCGCCGCCACAGAAGCTCCTGCTCAACCGGCAGCGACAGAGGCGCCTGCTCAACCCGCTGCGACTGAAGCCCCTGCCCAGCCTGCAGCAACCGAGGCTCCTGCCGCGACGGAAGCGCCTGCTGCAACCGAAGCCCCTGCGGAGAAAGTAACCCTGACCATTGAAAGCTGGCGTAACGACGATCTTCAAATCTGGACCGACCAGATCATTCCTGCCTTTGAAAAGCAGCACCCCAATATCCACGTCGTCTTTGCCCCTACCGCTCCTGCCGAATACAATGGTGTTCTCAATACCAAGCTGGAAGGCGGCACAGCCGGCGACTTGATTACCTGCCGCCCCTTTGACGCCTCTCTCAAGCTGTATGAAAAAGGTTACCTGTCTGCCCTGAACGACCTGAAGGGAATGGAAAACTTCGGTGATGTGGCCAAGAGCGCCTGGATTACCGATGATGGCAAGAATGTCTTCTGTGTCCCGATGGCTTCTGTCATTCACGGCTTCTTCTACAATAAGGATGCCTTCGATAAGCTGGGAATCCAGATCCCCACCACCAAGGCTCAGTTTATGGATGCTTTGAAGAAGATCAAAGATGATGGCACTTACACCCCGCTGGCCATGGGCACTGCTGATATGTGGGAAGCTGCTACCATGGGCTTCCAGAACATCGGTCCCATGTATTGGAAGGGTGAAGAAGGCCGCAAGGCTCTGATCGCTGGAACTGCCAAATACACCGATGAGCCCTATATTCAAACCTGGAAAGACCTGGCGGAGTGGGCGCCCTACCTGCCGGAAGGCTACCAGTCTGTAAAATATCCTGACTCGCAGGTTCTGTTCACCTCTGGCAAGGCTGCCATCTATCCCACCGGTTCGTGGGAAATTTCCCTCTTCGAGAAAGATGCAACCTTCAACATGGGTGTCTTCCCCCCATACCTGCCGAATGAAGGCGACACCTGCTACATCAGCGACCATACCGACATTGCCCTGGGAATGAATGCTGCGTCCAAGCACCCCGAAGAAGCCAAAGTATTCCTGGAATGGATGACATCTCCAGAATTTGCTGAGCTCTACTCCAACGCCCTTCCTGGTTTCTTCACCCTGTCCAATCACAAGATCACCCTGAAAGATCCTCTTGCCCAGGAATTCCTGAGCTGGCGTGGCAAATGCGAGAGCACTATTCGCAACTCGTACCAGATCCTCTCGCGCGGCGAGCCAAACCTGGAGAATGAGTTGTGGCGTGTGAGCGCGGCAGTGATGAACCAGTCCATGACCCCTGAGCAGGCTGGCAAAGAAATCCAGGACGGCCTGGATAAGTGGTACAAACCCGCCCAATAAAACGTTTTCCTACGAACAACGCCTGGCGGCTCTGACGCCGCCAGGCGCAACTTCCCGCAGCCAGGAGGAACTGCCCATGCAAACCGACCGACCCGGTAAGACTTTTCCAACTTATATCCTGGTTTTCCTCGCCCCTGCTGTCATTATTTATACCTTGTTCATGGTTTACCCGCTGATAAACTCCCTTCGCTTGAGCTTCTTTTCCATCACTGATCAGAACCAGGAATTATTTATAGGGTTAGCCAATTACATCAAGCTGTTCACGGATGATGTCTTTTCGGTCCGCTTCTGGGGAGCTCTGAAAAACAACTTCGTTTTTTTCCTGGTGCACCTGCTGGTCCAAAATACCATCGGTTTGCTGTTGGCGGCTCTGCTGACCTCCGGCATCCGCGGCAGCAAGATCTACCGCACGGTGCTCTTCTTGCCCACGGTGCTTTCCGTGGTGATTATTGGCTTCATCTGGCAGCTTATTCTCAATCCCCTGTGGGGTGTATCCAAGACCCTCTTAGGATTTGTAGGGTTGGCTTCACTTTACAAACCCTGGCTTGGATTGCCACAGTACGCCCTGGTTACCGTAGCCCTCATTTCAGTATGGCAGTGGATCGGTATTCCCATGATCCTGTTTTACACTGCTCTAATTGGCATCCCTGACGAGTTGGTTGAGGCAGCCCGCGTGGACGGTGCCACAGGCTGGGAAGTATTCTGGCGCATCAAGTTCCCATTGATTCTTCCATCGGTCGGAATTGTGACCATCCTGACCTTCGTGGGGAACTTTAATGCCTTTGACCTGATTTACACCATGAAGGGCGCCAACGCCGGGCCAGAATTTTCCACCGATATCATGGGGACCTTGTTCTACCGCACCTTTTTTGGCCAGCAACTCCAGCTTGGCAACCCCACCATGGGTGCAACCATTGCGGCGATGATGTTTCTGATTATCCTGAGCGGGGTCCTGATTTATACCTTTGCCTGGCAGCGCCGGGTTACCAGTTACGAACTGTGAGGCCTATCATGACCACGTTTAACAGCCCATCCCAACCCAAGCTCATTCGCAGCGCTTCCTGGTCATATCGCCTGACCCAATTCATCAGCAGGCTTGTGCCTCACATGGTACTGATTGGCTTTTCGATCATTGCCTTGTTCCCAATTCTTATGATCGTGGTCAATTCGTTCAAGAAGAAACCCGCGATTTTTGGCCAGCCATTTCTGTTTCCAACCGCAAAAACCTTCAGCCTGATCGGCTATGAGACAGTCATTTCTCGCTCCAACTTTGGGATCTATTTCCTGAACAGCACCATTGTTACCGTCTCTGCCCTGGTGCTCACCCTGCTGATTGGCTCAATGGCTGCTTTTTCCCTGGCAGAGTACCGGTTCAAAGGGAATACTCTGCTGGCCTTGTATCTATCATTGGGAATTATGATCCCAATCAGATTGGGAACCGTTGGTATCCTGCGTTTGATGGTCAGCTTGAACCTGGTGAACACACTGGTTGCTCTTGTGCTCGTGTATATCGCCCAGGCACTTCCACTGACCGTATTTATCCTCACTGCTTTTTTCCACCAGGTGCCTAAGGAGTTGAAGGATGCGGCGCGCATCGATGGCGCCAGTGAATATCAAATCTACCGCCTGGTAGTACCCCTGGTGCGGCCCGCCCTGGGCGCTATTGGTATCTTTA
>CAIQIV010000412.1 GCA_903871905.1 uncultured Chloroflexota bacterium
ACATTGCTGTTACCTCCTTCGATGGCCAGCAGGATATTCTCAGGCGTGGTCTCCGGCTCGCCAACGGCATATGTATGGGTGATACGCCCGCCGTACATGACCATGATGCGGTCGCACACCCCCAGCAGCTCGCGCACTTCGGACGAGATGATCAGGATGGCCACCCCCTGGGCGCTCAGCTCGGTGATGATGCGGTAGATATCAATCTTGGCGTGCACATCGATGCCCTGGGTGGGCTCGTGCAGCACCAGCACCGCCGGCTTGGTAGCCGCCAGCTTGGCAAACACCACCTTCTGCTGGTTGCCGCCGCTCAACAGGCTGACCGCCTGCTCCTGCCCCGGGGTGACAATCCCCAGGCTCTGGATATAGTCCGCCACCAGCTTGCGCTCATCTTGCATATTGATGATCCCCAACACGCGCTCCAGGCGCTGCAGGATGGGGTAAGTGACGTTTTCGCGCAGCGGGCGGGCGCCGATGATGCCGTAGATATAGCGGTCCTGGGGCAGGTAAGCCAGCCCCTGTTCGATCGCCTGCTGCGGGAACTGGGCATCGTAGGCTTTGCCGTTGATGGTCACCGTGCCCTTGCCGCGCCGCTCCAGCCCAAACAGCCCTTTGGCCAGCGACGAGGCACCGGAGCCCTCCAATCCCGCCAGGCCAAGCACCTCGCCCTTACGAATGGAGAAGCTGACCTCTTCATAGTGGCCGCGGCGCACCAGGTCGCGCACCTCCAGCACCTGGGGCGCCTGCTCCAGGCTGCCCAGGTCGCGCTGGAACTCGCGCACGTCCTCGCCCACCATCAGGCGGATCAGGCCGGGCACGTCCAGTCCCTCAACCTGCCGGGTTTCCACCAGCTGCCCATTGCGCAGCACGGTGACCCGGTCGCAGATCTCAAACACTTCTTCCAGGTGGTGAGAGATATAAATGAAGGCCACGCCGTGCGCCTTCAACGAGCGCACAAAGCCAAACAGGCGGTCGATGTCCGGGCGGGGCAGCGCCGCCGTCGGCTCGTCCAGGATGATCAGCTTGGCGTTGCTGAACAGCGCCTTGGCGATGGCCAGCATGGTCTTCTCTGCCACCCCCAGGCCCTCCGCCCTCAAGGTCACGTCCAGGTTCAGCCCCAGCTTGTCCAGGCGCTGCTGGGCGTCGGTGAATACATGTTTCCAGTTGACAAAGCCCAGCTTCGAGATGGGCATGTCGCCCGCCAGGATGTTCTCCGCCACCGTCAGGCTGCCCATCAGATTGATGCGCTGCGGCACGTAAGCCACCCCGGCAACCAGCGCTTCATGCGGGGTCATCGCTGTGTACTGGTAGCCGTCGATGGAGATAGAGCCGCTGTCCACAGGTTGGATGCCCATCAGCACCGCCATCAGCGTGGACTTGCCCGCCCCGTTCTTGCCCACCAGCCCGTGGATCTCCCCGGCGCTGACCTGCAGGCTGACATCCGTCAGCGCCTGCACGCCCGGGAAGGCCTTGTAGATGGACTTCATGTCCAGGATGATTTTTTGCTCTTGTGGGTCCATATTGGGTTTCTCTACATCCATCATGCTCAGGTGACTGCCTGGTCTTGCAGACCGATGGGATTGTTGACCAGGGCTTTCTGTATGGCGACCCGCTGCAGGTAGCTCACTTTGAGCGCATCCAGCAGCATGGCAAACAGCAGCAGACTGCCGCGCGCCACCTCGATCCAGAAGGGCGAAACCTGCAAAATATTCAGCCCCGAGTCCATGATGCCCCACAGCAGCACGCCGCCAAAGGCGCCAATCATGTTGCCGCGCCCGCCGAGCAGGCTGATGCCGCCAATCACCGCCGCCGCCTGGACCGGGAAGATCAGTCCGTAGCCGGTGCGCGGGGTGGCGCTGTCCATGCGCCCGGCATCCAGCAGGCCAGCCATCGCCGCACAGAAGCCGCTGATGATATACACCGCCAGGATCACGCTGGCGGCATTGATCCCCGCCGATTCAGCCGCCTGCCGGTTCGAGCCAATGGCGTACATATTGCGCCCAAAGCGCCGGTAGCGGGTGACCAGGTGGGCAATGACAAAGGACAGGATCATCACCACCGCCGCCGCCGGGATCACCAGCGGCTTGCCATTGGACTGGATCAGCCGCACCAGCGTGCCGCCCCCCAGCCAGTCAAAGGCCTCGGGCAAGAAGCTGGCGCTTTTCCCGGGCGAGATGGCGTAGATCGCCCCACGGATGATCATCATCATTGCCACCGTGACGATGAAGTTGTTCATTTTCAGCCGGGTGATCAGCAGGCCGTTGGCCAGGCCAATCAGCAAGCCAACCGCCAGCATGGCCGCGATGGCCAGCAGGGGATTCACTTCCCATCCCAGGCCGCCGTTCTTGACCGTGGCCAGCAGCAGCGCCGCCACCATCGCCGTCAGGCCCATGGTGGACTCGGACGACAGGTCAAAGTTCCCGGTGATCAGGGTAAAAGCCTGGCCAATCACCAGCAGCCCCAGCGCCGCCACCCGCCACAGCGTGTTCACCATGTTGAACGGCGTCAAAAACTTGGGCGATAACACCGAGAAGACAATCAGCGCCACCAGCACCAGCAGCCAGATCAGGTTATCCACTACAAACAAGAAAAAATCGCCAAATTTACCTTTGTTCATGCAACCTCCACAACCATGCTTGACAACCACAATTTACACGATTGACATGATTACCTTGATTACCATGTCCGCATGATCTTCATGGTAATCCCATAAATCCTGTAAATCATGATCCATGGTGAAGTGGGGAAGGCATATGCCTTCC
>CAIQIV010000413.1 GCA_903871905.1 uncultured Chloroflexota bacterium
CCATTGCTGCTCATGCCGAGATCCCCGGCAGCGCCATCGGCAAGATCCACATCCAGGAAAATACTTCCTCGGTGGACGTGCCGGAGGAGTTGGTGGGGCAAGTGCTGGCCAAAACACGTAAGGCGCGCCTGTGCCGCCTGCCGTTGGACCTGGAGCGCACAACAGCATAACGCTGTTTCTCCCTGGAGGACAGCACCGCAAATGATCGCCATCGTCCCCTACCACCCGGAATGGCCGGGAGAGTTCCAGGCCATCGGCCGCAGCCTGCGCCAGGAGCTGGGCGAGCTGGCGCTGCGCATCGACCACATCGGCTCCACCTCCGTCCCGGGGCTGGCAGCCAAGGACCGCATCGACATCCAGGTCACCGTGGCGCGCCTGGAGCCGGCGGTGGAGCAGGCGCTGAACCGACTGGGCTATGAGCGCATCCTGCGCATCAGCGGCGACCATATCCCGCCCGGCGGACCCGACCAGGAAGAGCAGTGGATCAAGTGGATCTTCTCGCCCCCTGGCAGCGGACGCCCGGCCAACATTCATGTGCGCCTGGAGGGACGGGCCAACCAGCGCTACCCGCTGCTGTTTCGCGACTACCTGCGCGCGGATCCGGCTGCAGCCCAGGCCTACGCCAGGGTAAAGATCGCCCTGGCGAAATACCATGCCAACGACGTCGAAGCATATTATGACATCAAGGATCCGGCGTGCGACCTGATCCTGCGCGCCGCCGAGCACTGGGCTGCTGCCTGCGGCTGGCAGCCCGGCGCCTCGGATTGTTGAATTTCACCTTTACCACCCCCAACCCTTGGGGGTACAATTTCCGGCGATGGAGGTGCGCATGAACACAAACAACCTGGCCGGCAAACCCGCCCCGCGGGAGATGCTGATCGACGTGAACCGCTTGATCGACGCGTATGCCAGCCTGCACCCGGACCCTGAGGACCCGGCGCAGCAGGTGGCCTTCGGCACGTCCGGGCACCGCGGGACCTCGCTGATCCGCAGCTTTAACGAAGACCATATCCTGGCCATCAGCCAGGCGCTGTGCGAATATCGCCAGCGCCAGGGGATCAGCGGTCCGCTGTTGATCGGCAAGGACACCCATGCCCTCTCCGCCCCGGCGCAGATGACCGCCATCGAGGTCTTTGCCGCCAACGGGATTGAGCTGCGCTACCAGGCAGACATGGGGGACACCCCTACACCGGTGGTCTCGCACGCCATCCTGACCTACAACCGCGGCCGCCAGAGCGGGCTGGCGGATGGGGTGGTGATCACCCCCTCGCACAACCCGCCCGAAGACGGCGGCTTTAAATATAACCCGCCCTCCGGCGGCCCAGCCGGGCCGGAGATCACCCGCCAGATCCAGGAGCGGGCCAACCAGATCCTGCGCGACAGGCTCAAGGCGGTCAGGCGCATCCCGCTGGAGCGGGCGCTGCGCGCCAGCACCAGCCAGGCGGTGGACTTTGCCCCGGCCTACATCCGGGACCTGGGGAGCGCGGTAAACCTGGAAGCCGCTGCGGGGCTGCATATTGGGGTCGATCCGCTGGGCGGGGCTGCCGCCAGCTACTGGGAAAAGATCGCTGAGACATATCACCTGGACCTGACCGTGGTCAACCAGGCAGTGGACCCCACTTTTTCCTTTATGACCGTCGACCATGACGGCAAGATCCGCATGGACTGCTCCTCTCCCTATGC
>CAIQIV010000414.1 GCA_903871905.1 uncultured Chloroflexota bacterium
CAGCTGATCCGTGACCAGGCTGGCCTGGTTGTTGACCAGGGGCACCTGCGCCAGGAAAGCCTCCCCATCCAGGAAGGTGACCGTCCCGGTCAGCACATCCCCTGGATCAGCCCGCTCGGTCAGGGCGACCTCGGCAGTGAAGGTCACCGCCTCGCCCAGGTTGGAGGGGTTCGGCGCAGACACCAGCGTGGTGCGCGTACCGCCCATCACATGCTGCACTACCACCGGGGAGCTGCTGGCATTGAAGGTGCTGTCGCCGCTGTATTCCGCTTTCAGTTTGTGCGCCCCAACCAGCAGGTGAGAGGTGCTGGTGCTGGCGTCTCCATTCACCAGCGTCTGGGTAATCAGGGTGGTCTCCCCATCCAGGATGGTGACCACACCGGAGGGAATCCCCGCCCCCTGTCCATCCACGTGCACCGTCAGCGTTACCGCCTGCCCGTACTCTGACGGGTTCAGCGCGCTGGTCAGGCTGGTGATGGTAGGCTTGCCAATCACCAGCAGATCCAGGAAGGGTGAGACACTGGGGTTATATGTCGGGTTACCGTTGTACAGTGCAGCCACCGGATGGGTGCCCACGCCAAGGGTGTTCAGCGAGAAAACGGCCTTCTCGCTGCTCAGGTCCACCGCGCCCAGCACGTTCATCCCATCCAGGAAGGTGACTGTACCGGTGATCTCCGGTCCAGGCGGCGTGCCAGGGGTGGTTTTCACCGTTGCGGTGAAGGTCACCATGTCCCCAAAGACCGATGGGTTCGGCTCTGCCACCAGGATCACCCGGGTGTTGCCATTGATCTTCTGCTCTATCACCGGGGAGGTGGAGCCGCCAAAAACCTCGTTGCCGGCGTACACGGCGGTGAGCTGATGCGTCCCCACCGCCAGGTTGACGGTTTCAAACACCGCCTCGCCCGAGCTGGCCTGCGTGGTGCTGATCGTCACGCCCTGGTCTTGCAGGCTGACCAACCCGCTGTCCGGCAGTCCGTTTGGCGAGGACAGGCTGAGGGTGAAGGTCACCACATCACCATAATTGGCCGGGTTCAGGTTCGAGGCGAGCTCGCTGCGCGTGGGCTGGCCCATGCCATTCGAATCGCCCAGGTGAATTTCCAGCCGGCTCTGATACCAATCATTAAAAAATATGCTCCCGACCACCAGGTCCTGCCGGCCATCCAGGTTGAAATCATCCACCAGAAAAGTGGCTGGGCCCGGGTATGTGGGAAGTTGGGCTGCAGGGGTCATCGAGCCATCTCCCTTGCCCAACATTACCGAGATCTTGTTCTGCATCTGGTGCGCAACCATCAGATCCGGCTTCCCATCCTGGTTGATATCGCCGGTCTTCATGTCTACTGCCATACCCAGTGTTCGGGTCGAAAATTGGGTATTGAAAGTTCCCGTTCCGTCGCTTACCAGGGTACAAACAATACTCTGCTCTCCCTGGGAGACCGAGTTTACAAGCGCCAGGTCATCCCTGCCATCCCGGTTAAAATCTGCCACCGCCAGTTGGCTTGTGGACAGGTTGCCGGCTGCCGGGCAGGGGGTGATCAGGTAAGGGGCGCTAAAACTGCCGTTTCCATTTCCCAGGATCACCGCCACCTGGTTTAAATCTATCCTACCGCCTGCCAGGTCGGGTTTGCTGTCATGGTTGAAATCGCCAGTTACGATATTGAATGGTGTAAAGCCCATGCTCGCGGGGATGCCAGGTAAAAAGGTCAGGTCTCCCCGCCCTAAGAATACCTGCAGTCCACTGCTTTCGTCGGACGACACCAGGTCCAGGTTCCCATCCCGGTTCACATCCGAAAGCAGCACCCCGCTGTCATACACCTGCGCTCCAAGCTCCAAGCGCGAATCTTCCACATCCTCAAAATTTCCCCAATCCTTACCGCGCACAGAATAGCTGAATTTTCGCTGGCTTTGATCTTCGCCAAAAATGACAAAATCCAGGATTCCATCATGGTTCAGATCCCCCACCAGCAGGTTTTTAATTTTGTTTAAATAATAAGAAGAATGAGAAAAAAGCTGAAAATTTCCATTCCCATCCCCAGATGAGAATCCAACCTTATTCACAAAACTGCCAGCGGTAAAGGTGTAAGCAAAGGACGGCTTACCATCGCGATAAAATATCCCCGGGCGCAGGTTCGCCACAGGTTCTGGCTCTCGATTGATAAATTTTGTCGCTCCAGCCATGGACTTATCATAGGCGCCGCAAGTGTTGAGATGCACCCCAATCGTCCCATCCCACAACCCTACCGCAACATCCAGCGGTTTTCCATCCCGGTTGTAGTCTGCCAGCGCCAGGGCCAGGCCCATCTTTTCCCCAACCGGTATCTCATAAGCTGGGGTGACAAAACCCCCATCTCCCTTTCCTTTGAACACCGCAAAATTCGCGCCATTCCATTCTGCGCTGAGGATATCCGGCAGTCCATCCCCGGTGACATCCCCACCCGCTGGAAAGGTGTAGTAGTGATCCTTCCACAGGTTTTGTCCACTGCGCTGCTTCTGGAGCAATCTGAAGGGAGTGGTTTCATCTAACTGGTCACCAAGCAGCGTGCCAATATACTCTCCGGCAATGATGCCTACACTGGTGACCAGAGCATCCGGTCTGCTGTCGTAGTTTAAATCGCTGACCGCGTTAGCCAATTGTACTCCAGGATCTCCTTCATCCCAGCGTGAGAAGTCAAAATTCCCATCTCCTCTCCCCAGCAGCAGGCTGCCAAATTTATTAAAAGTCTGCGAGCTGGTTGCAAGCAGGTCCGGTTTGCCGTCCCGGTTGAAATCTTGCACCACCAGGAAGGATGGCCAGTCCGCCACGTCAGTTTCAACCGGCGTCCGGAAGGTGCCATCTCCGTTGCCCATCACCACCGCCACCCGGTCCCAAAGCCCTACCCGCAGATGGCCGATCGCCAGGTCCTGCTTGCCATCCCGGTTGAAGTCCGCCGCTGCCACGCTCACTGGGTTGTCCCAATCGCCCACCACGCTGGGCGCGGCAAAGTGCCCGGCGCCGTCCCCCAGGTACACTTCTACCTTTCCAAAATGTTGTACCCGCGCCAGATCCAGCTTGCCATCCCGGTTGAAATCCGCTGCAGCCAACTTGTTCCCCCACTCCGAAGGTGGATTTTTCTGGTCTTCCCCCACGGTCTGGGAACCTTGCAGCAAAGATGGAGAATGGAAGCCGCCAGTCCCATCACCCAGGAATATCACCAGCTGGCCTGGCCCTGCGCCTGCTGCCCCCAGGTCTGAAATCGAGTCATTATTAAAATCACCACTGACTAATGAGAGCATTTGAAAAGGAGCTTTAAGGTTTGCGCTCTGCTGAAATATTGGCGCTTCACAGCCGCGGCCCCCGATCACCGGAAGGGAATCGGAAGCAGCGGCTTGTTCCGCTGGCTTCTCAGCCCGAGCTGGCAGGAAACCCGCCACCCAGGTTGACAGTACCGCAAGTATGATCAGCATTCCCAGGGCAATCCATAGCGATCGCTTCATACCGTTCCTCCTGATCCCGTATTACATTTAGGGATTCTCATTTCAAGCTCTCATTATTGATTCATAATTATACATCAACAATACCAGACACGGGCAATTTACATTGCTCCCGCTGTCACTGCGAGCC
>CAIQIV010000415.1 GCA_903871905.1 uncultured Chloroflexota bacterium
CGCTGGATATAGACTTCCTCAGCCGGGCCTGGCCGATTATGCGGGATGCACAGCTCTTTGTGCTGGATTTCATGCAGGAGGAGGAAGGTGAGTTGTTGATGGGCGTGACCAGCTCGCCCGAAAATTCCTACCTCACTGAAAAAGGCGAGCGAGTTTCTTTCTGCCGCATGTCGGCAATGGACGCCGAGATGATCCCCTTGCTGGCGCGCAACTGCCTGGAGGCCATGGCAGCGCTCCGTGCTGCCGGGCGAACAGATGCAGAGATCCCGGACGGTTTCGAGGAAGAGATACGAGCCGCAGTTGCCAAAATTGCCCCGCCGCGGATTGGGGCCGATGGCGCGATCCTGGAATGGGGGATCGAGGTGGAAGAAGCTGAGCCCAATCACCGGCACCAGTCGCACGTGATCGGGGCATTTCCTTACAGTGCCATCACCGCCCGGCAGCCCGCGTTATTCAGCGCGGTGAGTAAAAGCATTGAAAAACGAATACGCAATGGCGGCGCGAATACCGGCTGGAGCCGGGCCTGGGCCGGCGGTTTGATGGCCAGGTTGGGGGATGGCGATGCTGCGCGCGACTTGATTGGCAGCATGGCGCGTTACTCAGGGCTGCCCAACCTGTTTAGCTGCTGCAATATCAGGCATGTGCCCAAGTTAATGGAAGATGGCAAACCCATGCAGATTGATGGCAACCTGGGAACCGTTCAGGCTGTCATTGAGATGCTGCTGCAAAGTCACGATGGCGAGATAGCCATCCTGCCGGCCCTGCCAGGCAGCTGGCGCAAGGGCAGCTTTCGCGGGCTGGTTGCGCGGGGCAATGTGGTTGTCGATGCGTGGTGGGAGAACGGCCGCCTGACCCGCGCCTGCCTTACCCCGCGGGTAGATGGTGATGTGGCGATTGCCGTGGAACGTAGCTGCTATGCGCTGCGGCTTGAAGATGGCGCTGTTGTGGAGGATAGCGAGGGGCGGATATTCGCTCACTTGCGCAAAGGTATTATTTATGAACTCGTTCGCAGGTAGGAGGGGTCTGGGTAAGGATCTTTTCGCTTTGTTAGTGTCCTGTTCCAACATAATGGTTGACGCCCATTTTCCAGATTTGGTAGGCTGCTGCGACAAAGCCAATGCTGTAGACCGGGATGATCCAGAAGTAGATGGAAAATTCCGTGGGGCGCAGGAGGGTGGCAGCCGGAAGGAACGCGGTAAATCCAAAGGGGATGATCCAGGTCAGGGCAAAACGAATTCCAACCGAGTAGATATCGAGAGGGTATTGGGATAGATGGCCGAGAGACTGCGTGGTTTCCAGGATGCCCCAGGGAAGTTCAAACCAAAAGCAGACAACCACGGACAGCAGGATGATTCCAAAATAAACCAGGGCCCCACAAATGACCGCAATAACCATCCAGACCGCCCTTACCAGAATGGCCATCCAGACCGCGCTTACCAGGTTAAAGCTGGGGAATAGGTAGGAGATTGAGACCGCCAGGGCCATCCCACCCGCGACCAATCCACCCAACGCCTCATCTCCAATTGAATCCGAAATGATTTGAAATAAGGGATTAAGCGGGCGAAGAAGGATTCGGTCCATCTGGCCTTGAAGGATATAATCCTGGCCCAGCCTGAAAAGGCGCGGCGTAAAGATGGATGTCAGGGATGAGGAGATGAGAGAAAAGCCGTAAATTGCCAGAACTTCATGGTATGACCATCCATGAAAGACCTGAATGCGCTGGAAGATCACCCACACCAGGAGCAGCCCCAGGCCGTAACGACCAAGATTGGCAAAGAACCCTAAAAAGAAATCGGTCCGATATTCAAAAAGGCGCTTGAAGTACACCTGCTGAAACAAGAGATAGAGTTTCAGGTAACGCATTCGCGCTATCCTCCCTGGATAACAAGATTAGAAACGGCCTTCATGGAAATCCACCTGCCGGCCAATAAGAGGATGAGGCCCCAAAGGATCTGGATCGCAATTCCAAGCAAGGCATCCGCGGGGGCGACCCATCCCAGGTAGGCGCTGACCGGTTGGTTGACCATGTATTGAAACGGCAGCCATTTGGAAACAAGCAGGAGCCAGTTGGGAAACAAAATGACCGGCGCCAAAGCGCCGGAGAATGCGTTGACCATCAACTGCCTGAAGACTGACAGTCCCCAGGAGTTATACGTCCAAAAAGTAGCCATGCCGAACAGGAAACTCAGGCTTGCACCCATGAAAATGGCGACCAGGAGACTCAATAGGAATAAAACGGCATGGGCGAACGAGGCAGGGGGCTGAACGGGGAACACCAGGCTGGCAATGATAAAAAGCGGTGCGCCGTTATAGAAAAGGCCAAAGGCGCTCTCTCCCGCAGCCCTGGCCAGCAGGGATAATTGGAAATCCACCGGGCGAAGAAAGTGAATAGAAATCGACCCGTCTTTGATGGCGTCCCCAATGAAATGCCCAATCGAGGAGTCGATAGACCTGACCAGAATCAGCGCAAGCACTGAGTAGGTGGTAAGTTCGGCGGGAGAAAC
>CAIQIV010000416.1 GCA_903871905.1 uncultured Chloroflexota bacterium
GCCAGCCCCGCCCGCGCCAGGAAGTGGCGGCGCATCTTGTGCCAATCCGGGGCGCCGGGAGGCCGCTGCGGCGGCCAGGGCGTCTCCGGCGGCCACCACTCGGGGCGGCGGCGGGGGATATGGCGCAGGTGCGGGGGGCGGTGGGACGGGTCCATATAGATCTGTGCGCCGGTGGCTCAGGCCTCCGGTTCCTCCAGGTCATTCAGGCGGTAGCCCACACCGTAAACCATCTGGATGAAGCGCGGCTGGCGTGGGTCAGGCTCAATCTTGCGCCGCAGGTTTTTGATGTGGGCGTCGATGGCGCGCTCGTACGACTCGAAGGCCACCCCGTGGATGGCATCCAGGAGCTGTGCCCGGGTGAATACCCGGCCCGGCTGGCGCGCCAGGGCCGCCAGCAGCTGAAACTCGGTGGGGGTCAGGTCGATCAACTGGCCCCCGATGGTCAGGCGCATCTTGGGCAGGTCCAGGGTCATCCCGGCGATATGCAGGATGTCGGCCTTCGACAGGCTCAGGCTGCCCTGCTCGGCCCGGCGCAGCACGGCGCGGGCGCGGGCTACCAGCTCCTTGGGGCTGAAGGGCTTGACCATGTAGTCGTCCGCTCCCAACTCCAGCCCCACCAGGCGGTCGCTCTCCTCGCCGCGGGCGGTGAGCACGATCACCGGCACCTGCGACTCGCGGCGCAGCAGGCCCAGCACATCCAGCCCGTCCATATCCGGCAGCCCCAGGTCCAGCACCACCAGCTGCGGGTGAGCCTGGCGCGCCTGTGCCAGGGCGGCGGCCCC
This sequence comes from uncultured Chloroflexota bacterium, assembly GCA_903871905.1. Classification (GTDB taxonomy): domain Bacteria; phylum Chloroflexota; class Anaerolineae; order Anaerolineales; family UBA4823; genus CAIQIV01. Next base: position 783 of record CAIQIV010000416.1, read on the forward strand.
GCTGGCGGCGGAGATCACGCCAAAACCGGCGCGCTCCAGGTAGTCGCGCGCCAGCTGCACGATGCGCGCCTCATCATCCACCACCAGCACGGTTTTCATGCGCCTCACCTTCCCCGGCCGGTTGAAGCGCAAGACGCCTGCCCGCCGCATGCCATGTGCTCCAGGCAGCGTACACCCCCAGTCCCAGCAGTCCTCCCACCAGGTCCACTACCAGGTCAAACAGCGAATCGGGCAGCACCGCCCAGCCCAGCGTCCCCCGGCTCAACCCCTGGAACAGCTCCTGCAGGGCCCCGACCAGCAGCACCCCCGCCAGCACAGCCAGCGCCGTTCTCCCGGCCTCGGCAGCGTCCTGGCCCCGGCGCTCCTGGATGAAACGGGCCAGCCCGCTCAGCCCGAACGCCAGCCCGGCAAACAACAGTGTGTGCATCAGCAGGTGCATCCAAACCGGGGAAAACACGAAGTTATAGGCCGCCCGATAGGCAGGGAAAACCTGCCCCGGCCAGTCCATGGGGAACAAGATCCCGGCCAGGAGGATGCCCAGTCCCAGCGCCAGCCAGGCCAGCGGCCTGCCTGCCCCTCTTCCCCGCTCCTGAGACATGCCTCACCCCTCGCTCTTGTACACTTTGACCACCTCCAGCCCGCTGCGGTCCCCGTGCAGCTTGCTCACCAGGTCGACGATCACCGTGCGCGTTACCTGCGTATCCTTTTCCACCAGCACCTTGCCGTTGCGGTCGACGATCGGCTCGGCCAGCACCATCCCGATCTGCAGGTTCTCCAGGCGCAGCACCTGCGCCTTGCGCGGCTGGATGGTGATCTGCGCCTCGGGGAGCTTTTCCAGGGCCTGCAGCAGCGGCGGGTGGTATTTCTTCTGCGCGTTCAGCGCGGCGATCGCCGCGGCATGCCCCTTGCCCTGCTGCACCAGGCTGTCGTACTCGACGCACACCTTGAGCAGGTGCGAGCCCAGGTCGACAAAATACAGCTCCCCTTCCAGCGGGTCCAGGCACAGGTCCTCGATCGAGCGCTCCTGGCCTTCGATGATGCGGGCGATCAGCTCCAGGCGCGGGATCTTCTCCAGCAGCTTCTTGGTCACAAACGGGTGGCGGGAGAACAGCATCATCTCGGATGCGGTCAGCGGCTGGTTGGCCTCGATCTTGTCCAGCAGCGCCGGGGGAAAGATCACCCACCCCAGCTGCGAGAGGGCGGCGGCCACCTCGTACTGCCAGCCTCCCTGCAGGCTCATCTCGCGGATCACGTGCGCCGCCAGCTTGCGCACTCGCAGCGACTTGGTGTACGCCTTGGGGCTCAGCATGCTCAGCAGTTCGGCCAGCATGTTAATGCTCCCCACCAGCGTCTTCTCCAGCAGTTCCTTTTCCGCCATCACCAGGCGGTACTGCTGCAGCGCCGCCTGCAGCGAGCGGTTCAGCAGATCAGGAGGGCAGGGCTTGGTCAAGAAGCGGAAGATCTGCCCGTCGTTCACCGCATCGATGGCGATCTGCGTATCGGCATAGCCGGTGAGCATCATGCGCACCGTCTCCGGCGAGCGCTGTTTCACCTGCGCCAGGAACTGCACGCCGTCCATCTGAGGCATGCGGAAATCCGTCACCACCACCGCGAACGGTCCCTGCAGCGCCACCTTCTCCAGCCCCTCCCGCCCGCTGCCCGCCGTCACCAGGGCATACTGCAGCCCCAGCTCACGATACAGCGACTGCAAAACGTTTGGCTCATCGTCTACGAAAAGGATCTTCTCTTCCATAATTTCCTTATCTACTGCTTTCTTCTACACCGCGCGCACCGGCAGGCGAATGGTAAACACCGTTCCCTTCCCTGGCGCTGATTCGAATGATACACTGCCTCCATGCTGGTTCACCACGATGTTGTGCACGATGGCCAGCCCCTGCCCGGTGCCCACCCCCACCTCCTTGGTGGTGAAGAAGGGGTCAAAGATGCGCCCCTGGATCTCGGGCGGGATGCCGCAGCCGCTGTCTTCAAAGCTGATCTCCACGGCTTCAGCCGCAGCGGCTGAAGCCGCTCGCTCCCCCGGCGGCAGCCGCCGGGTAGAAATGGTGATCAGCCCTCTTTCCCCATTCCCGCTTGCTGGCAGGGCGGCAACCGCCTGCACTGCGTTGATCAGCAGGTTCAAAAACGCCTGGTTGAGCTGCGCCGGCAGGCACTCCACCCGCGGCAGATTGGGATCCAGGTCCGTTCTCACCTCTGCCACCAGCTTCCACTCGTTGCGCGCCACGGCAATGGTGCTCTCCAGCCCGCGGTTGATATCCGCCATGATCTTGTGCTCGGTCCCCGGGTGCGAGAAATCGCGCATGGCGCGCACAATCCCGGCAATGCGCTCAATGCCCTCCAGCGACTGGTCAATCGCCTGCGGAAACTCCTGCAGCACGAAGTCGAGCTGCATGGTATCCAGGTCAGCATACACCATCTCCAGGTCTACAGCCGTCCCCTCCAGCCCGCGCAGCTCCTCCAGCTGCTCCAGCAGGCGGGAGATCGGCTCGATCCCCTGCTTCAAGAAGCGCAGGTTGCTGGCCACGAACTGCGCCGGCGTGTTGATTTCGTGGGCAATTCCTGCAGCAAGCTGCCCGATGGACTGCAGCTTCTGTGACTGCGCCAGCCCCTGCTCCATCTTCTTGCGCTCGGTGATGTCCGAGCCGTGGAAGATGATCCCCGCCCGCTGCGGGTCCTGCTCATCCACGATCGGGTTCAGGGTAAAGGCCAGCACCCGCGTCGATCCATCCGCCCGGGTCATCAGCAGCTCGCCCAGCCGCACCTTCTGCCGCCGCTCCTGGCAGCGGCTCGCCGCCGCGCTGATCTCCCCCCACTCCCAGGGGATCCCCAGCTCTGCCAGCGGCCGCCCTACCGCCTGCCCTGCCGGCAGGCCCAGCGCCTCCTCTGCCGCCTCGTTCCAATGCGTCACCCGGCCGTCTGCATCCACCCCGACCAGGATCGAGGCGATGGCCGAGAGCAGCGTGCGCATCTGGTTGTAGGCGGTGTTCAGATCCCGCGTGCGCTGCTGCACCCGCGCTTCCATTTCCGCATATGCCTGCTGCAGCGCATCTTCCGCCTGCTTGCGCTCGGTGATGTCCTGGGCGGCGCCGTAGATGCGCACCACCCGCCCCTGCCCCTCATCCCATACCGGGCGCCCCACGTTGTGCAGGGTGCGCACCTCCCCTCCAGGCAGCAGCAGGCGGAACTCAGCCGAGCACGGCTGGTTGCTGAGCAGCACGCGGATGGTCTCCATCACCTGCCCGCGGTCCTCCGGGTGGACGTGGCGGATCATGCCCCGGATGTTGCTGCTGGTCTCCAGCGTGATCCCCAGGCCGCGCACCATGGCCTCGGTCACCCAGTCCAATTCCAGCCGCCCAACGCGGTCCACGGCAAAGGCATAGGCGTAATCCGAGGTCAGCTCGGAGACCGCCCGGTAGCGCGCCTCCGACTCAGCCAGCGCCAGGCGCCCCAGCCGCCGGTCCTCCTCCACCACCCGCCGGCTCAGCGCCCGGGCCAGGATCTCCGCTGCCGTCCCCATCTGCAGGATGTCCTCTTCTTTCCACGCCTTGACCTGCCCCTGGCTGTCAAACCCCATCAGCCCCGTCAGGTCAGACAGGCTGACCAGCGGCAGCAGCAGGCTGGAGCGCGTCCCCAGCGCTCGCATAAACTCTCTCTCCATGCGCAGCTCGTCCGGCATGGCCTCCACATCCGGGATGTGCACGGGGCGCAGGTCGCGCAGGTCGCGCTCCCAGATCGAGAAGTTCCTCACCGGCAGGTTCTGCAGCCTGTCCATGGGCGATTGGACCCCGGGAGCGCACCACTCGTATTTCATGGAGATGTGCTCCTCGTCCTCGGAGAGCAGGAAGACAAAGACGCGCTGTGTCCCGGTCAGCTCGCCCAGCGCCTGCAGGGCGTGCTGGATGGCTTCGTCGGTTTTCTCGGTGGGCAGGTTGAGAAAGCTGGTGGACAGGGCGGCGACCAGCTTTTCCATCTCCAGGCGGGTGCGCAGGTTCTCGGCAATCTGGCCGCGCTCGACGATCTCAGCCTGCAGCAGCTCGTTGGTCTCCTCCAGGTCCGAGGTGCGCTCATCCACCAGCTTTTCCATGCTGGCATAAGCCTGGCGCAGTTCCTCCTCGCTGCGCGCCAGCACGCGCTGGCGGTCCGCCTCCAGGTGGTCGCGGTGCTCGGTGAGCAGCAGGATAAAGAAGGACAGGACAGCGATGAAGGTGAAGGGGCCGGTAAGCACGTCGATTGGCGGGACACCCAGCAGAAGACTGGGCAGGATGAGCAGCAGCAGCAGGATGCTCTCCACCACGGCGATCAGCGTGAGGTGGCTGAAGAAATAGCTGGCCAGCAGGATGGGCAGGGCCAGCGAGTCCAGGAAGGCCAGCGGCGCCGCCGGCCCCCTGTAGACAGCCAGGAAAAAGATCTGGAAGGTGGAAATGGTCACGATCAGCCCGGCGGCCCAGCGGTAGTGACGGGTGCGGCTGATGGCGTAGGCCAGCAGCAGGAGCAAGCTGAGCCCCAGGGTGAACCAGTGACCGGCATCCCCGGCGTGGAGCGCGGGGAACAGGACAGCGATGATCTCGATGATCCAGGCCAGGGCCAGGAGCAGCAGCAGCAGCGAGGCCAGCAGCTTTGCCTTGCGCCGCTCATCCGGCTGGGTGAGCGAGGCTGAGGGCGTGGTGAGCCTGTTCCAGAGCGAGAGGATGGTTCGCATCAGGAGGGTATTATATCAAACCGATCACGAAAGTCGCGAAAGGGACGAAAGGCACGACACGCAAAAGGTTAGAAAGGCAGCGGGGCGTTGGGGACATAGACGCGGATGGCAGACTCGCCGTTGAGCGGGCATTTGTACTCGCACAGCCCGCAGCCGGTGCACAGCTCGCGCAGCACAACCGGCAGGCGCACCGCCTGCATCTCCCCTCCCGGCAGCCGCACCTGGCGCTCCTCCAGGCGGATGGCTTTGTCGGGGATAGGGCACATCTCCTCGCACACCAGGCACTCGCTGTGGTCCGCCCAGGCGATGCAGCGGTCCTGGTCGATATACGCTTTGCCGATCACCTGCTGCCGCTTGGCCTCCAGTTCCAGGGGCGGGATGGCCTCCACGGGGCACACCTGGCCGCAGGCGTTGCACGAGTACTCGCAGTAGCCCAGGCGGGGCACCAGCAGCGGCGTCCAGATGCCCTCCACCCCGGCCTCCCCCAGCGCCGGCTGCAGGGCGCCGGTCGGGCAGGCGCGCAGGCACTCGGCGCAGCGCACGCAGCTCTCCAGCAGGTCGCCGGAGCCGTCCGGGCGGCGCACGCCCGGCGGGCGCAGCACAAAGGGCCCGGTGCGTTTGGCCGCCGCGTCGCTGCGCAGCACGGCCCAGGCCGCCAGCGCCCCGCCCGCCGCCAGCAGGAACTCGCGCCGCCCGGGGTCATAGGGCTGCCGGGCCGCCAGGCGCAGCCGGGGGGTAAAGACGATCCCGCTGCGCGGGCAGGCGTCCAGGCAGTCCATGCACATGGTGCATTCGGCCGGGTCGCTGGCATAATCCCGCTGCGGGTCGATCGTCCCC
>CAIQIV010000417.1 GCA_903871905.1 uncultured Chloroflexota bacterium
ACCTGGACAAAGAGCAGCTTCCCGGGTTTCATGCCCTGGGCAACTGGCGCGACACCCACCTGCGCCTGGTGGGAGAGGCGGCCCTGGCTCTCCAGGCGGCCTTTGCCGTGAGCTGGTTTAACACCACCGGGGAAAAGATCACCGATCCGGCTTATTATCCCCCGGTTGATCCGGCCTCGCTGCCCTTCACCCCGGTGCAGCTTACCCAGGGCGGGCCAGACTCGCAGTGGAAGGCCATGCAGCAGCTGTATTTCTTCATGATCATGTCCGCCAAGGAGAAGTGCTACATCCAGTCGCCGTTTTTCATTCCTGATGAAAGCCTGCTGGAGGCGCTCAAGGCCGCGGCTCTCTCCGGGGTGGATGTGCGCATCATGTGCACCCCGCGCGGCGGGACTTACCAGATGCCTTACCGCGCTGCCTATACCTACTATGCCGACGTGGCGCGCGCCGGGGCCAAGATCTACCTGTACAACAAGGGTTACTTCCACTCCAAGACGATCAACATTGACAGTGCGGTATGCGCCGTGGGCACGGCCAATTTTGATATCCGCAGCTTTTTCCTCAACTATGAGACCATGGCGGTGATTTACGATGAGGCCGTGGCGCAGGAGCTGGAAACCGATTTCATGAACGATATCCAGGACTGTGTGGAGTGGAGCCTGGCAGAGTATGAGCGTGCGCCGCTCCGGCGCCGCCTGATCGACTCGATCGACCGCCTGGCATCACCCATTCTTTGATGATTTATGGCTCACCGATCCGGGCCAGACGTCTCGCCGATCACGGATTATTTATATATCTCAGCCTGGCCGCGCGGGGATCACGCCGAAGAGATCCGGGCCATGGATGTGCGCCTGATCCTGTCGATGCACTGGCTCAGGCCGGCGCGGACCCTGGGACATCCTCCCGTGCAGCTGCTGTGGCTGCCTACTTTTGATACCCCGCTGACCCCTATGCCGCTTCATACCCTGCGGCGCGGTGTGCAGGCGGCTTTGCCGGTCATCCAGGGTGGCTACCGGGTGCTGGCGCACTGCCGGGCCGGGGTGCACCGCAGCGTGGCCATGGCCTGCTGCGTGCTGATTGGCATGGGGCTGGGGGCGGATGAGGCCATGCGGCTGGTAGAGCAGAAGCGCCCGGTTGCTGACCCGCATGCCTGGTATATCCAGCGCCGCATTGTCCAGTTTGAGCAGCAGTGGCTGGCTGATCATTAATTGCCAGGTGCAAGGCTCTGCCTGTTGGGCCTGGTGAATGTGTTCCAGGGGATTGCTCTGCGGGGAAGCCTGGATTTTACGGCGGCCTATCCTTTCGGTCAGGTGGCAGGCAGGACATCCGGATAGGGTGAAACCAGACTCATAAACCCCCTGTGTGACTGTTGTCCCGGCACGGGTGTCATGCTATATTTTTGGAGACAGTGGGTATTCTCGGGTTTATTGGAGTGGTGCAGCTTTCAACCATTGAAACGCAGCTCCAAAGAACTGCGAATGAACCCATTCTGTGCAGTACAGCTCGGTAGGGAAAACACAGCATGGAAATCCTGGTGGCCGATCATCATCCGCAAG
>CAIQIV010000418.1 GCA_903871905.1 uncultured Chloroflexota bacterium
GATTGCCCACTCCTCGCTTGCCGCACTCCATCTGGTCGACACCATGCCCGTCCCGCAAGAAGATGTGCCGGCTGTTGGCGCTGTCCAGGCTGTGCCCTTCGACATGCTCCAGCGCGCCATTGGCATATTGCACAGAGATCCCCGGCTTGCTCCCGGCCTGCAGGAGGATGGGTGTCTGGCAGATGGTGTAGGCCAGGCAGCCCGCCTGCACCGGAAGCTCTTGCGTGTTTCCGTGGACATCGAGATAGGTATAGGTGGCCGGATCTGCTAAAAGCTCGTTTCGGTCAAACATCAGCAGATCGAAAACCAACTGCCCATTTTCAACCCGGTATCCCAACTCAACCTGGCGCGCCAGGATTTCTTCCTTGACCAGCCCGGTCATGCCGGGCTGCCTGGCGCCCTGCCCCCTGGGCGTATGGGAATAAGGATCGGTGGGGAAAGCGCCGAAGTCTGCGGGTGATTTGTTGAACCCCAACCCCTGGCGGATATCCAGGTAACGCTCCATCAAGCCGGGCGCGGATGCCCTGAAGCGCTGCACCGTCTCTTGCGCCGCCAGCAGCAGTTTGGCGACCATGTGCCAGTAGACGCTGCCAAGGCCCTCGTAGGCAAAGAAGGTGCCTGAACGCCCCGTAAATTCATTGTGATGGAACGTTTCTTCAAACAAGGCCCGGATTTGCTCTGCTTCAGCCTCTACCACATGCGTATAGCGATGGCTGCTTTTCAGGGCATCCAGTAAGCGATTGACATCCTTAATATTGCGGATGCGGCCATTGAAGTGGTAAAGGCCTTTCACATCCTGGCTGATGAGGGATCTGTCCTGGTCCTCCATGAGCATTTGGATCAAGGCCAGCCCTTTCACCTGTTGCGGGCGAATGCAGTTCTTTTCCAGGAAACCGGGCACTTTCCGGTCGGGGTAAAGGATATAGCTGTGCTGGTCCTTCTGGTAGAGCGCGCTGCTGCGCAGGCTTTCCAGCAGCGCCAGCGTTTCGTCTGCACCCAGCAGGCCCGAGGAAAGAATGGCGACCTGTCCTTCAAGCATCTCGTAGAGATGCCCAATGGCGGCGCTGTTTTGGCCCAGGTGCAGGATATTGTAGGTATGGTACAGGTGATCGCCGCGGCGGTTGGCGCGCAGGGAGTGTTCAATATACTGCTGCGCCAGGTCGAGGAAGCGACAGACAGCCGCCAGATTCTGATCCACTGCCGGGCGCTTTTCGGTTGGAGGCAGGCCCGTGGTGGATTGGGCGGGGGGTTCTCCTTCGCTGCTGTTCCAGGCGGTGTAGATACTCCAGCGGTACTGGCTGCCGGCCTGGCCCAGGTCATCCATCATCTTCCGGCGCTGTTCACCGGTAAACGCGCCCTGCAAGATAAAGGAGTTGCGCTCGAGGATAGCAGCGACATTCTGCAAAAAGCCGGCAGTTTCCGCGCTGATCTGGATTTCTCCAGGCCCGTGCTGCTTGAACAATTCCTGGCAAAAGACAACATAACGCCGCAGGTAGCACAGGGTCACAACGGAAAGGCCTTTGCCCACCAGGGCGTTGTTGGCGTCATTCCACTCCGGGCGCTGCGTATTCATCCAGATGCCGCCTTCCGGCACAAAGTTGGCCAGCTTGGCCAGCAGCAGGATGAGCAGCTTTTCAGCAAGCGAAACCCGCAAGACCTGCCCGTCTGCATTAAAAACCAGCTTGCCATCCGTGCCATATTGCTTCACCCTGGCTTCAATCTGCCGCTCCAGCGCCCAATCGAAATCAATGGTGTTGTAGGGGTCCTTGAGCAAATCGGCGTAAGGCTTGATGCGGTAAGGGATATTGGCCGAACTGAACAGCGGGCGATCCAGGAATCCTTGCAGTTTGCCGGGATGGAACATCGCGCTGATTTCCATCAGTTTTTGAAGGTAGATGATCTGGTGATCGCTCCAGTAGCCGATATTGGCCCAGGGATTGCCGGGTTCTGGCGCTTCCCAATCAATGCCATGGTAGGTGATGCGATAGGGATTATAGCCGTCCAGCGTGGTGGCATTCAGGAAGGTGCTGATCATGCTTTCCACAAATTCAGGATAAGCGTAGGCCAGCGCTTCCCAGTTCTGGAAAATATCGCGCCAGTTGCCTTCATAATCCAGTTTTTGCGAGCCATCTGGCCGCTTGATTTGAATAGCGAAGCGGTTCCAGGGACGGCTGGGGTCGCCATGGCGGCGGCTAAATGTCAGTGGCAGATAGGCGTAGCTCAGGCGCAGCAGGTCTTGCGAGGCGGCTTCTGCCTGGGCCAGCAGCTCGGACAAATGAATTTTCTCCGGCAGCCCGGCGAAGAAATCCTGGTGGGCCTGAAAAACCGGACGGTTGCGGGCAGAGACAAAATCAACCAGGTCTTGCCTGTCAACCTGGTACTGGTCGGCAAAGATGCCGCCGCGCATCACGTTGAACATCACGTTCGCGAAATGGTGAGCATCCAGCAGGCGGCTGTTCGATACCTGTACCCCATCCGCGGCAGCCACAATATTCCACAACCGGGATGTGCTGCTGTCGATATCCTGCGCCAGCTCGCGCAGCAGGTCCGGCGTGGCCCCTTGCAGCCAGAGGGCTTTGCGTGTCACTGCCGCGGCATCCTGGGCCGTGTCGGCGATCAAATGCCAGGATCGTTCTTCGCGCGCGGCCAGGTCAAGGCTGGCATGCACAAAATATGCGCCGCGCCGCCCGCGCACCTCGGTTTCAGTCGCAATGCCCTGTCCCGCCCCCGCGCGGAAACCGTCAAGCTGGAGCGAGGATAACAGGTAACCGGGTTTGTTTAAACCAACCTGCGCCACCGTGGTCGCCAGCAGCGACTCGCTGGGTTCTGCCAGGTCGGTCAGGGTGGAGTTGAGGGTGAAGATGGCCAGCCCGGTTTCGGGCTCCAACTCACTGTGTTTATAAGCATCCAGCAGCGGGCTTAAGGTGTTCTGGGTATGGCTGGATACATTGGCGGGTAATATATTTTGAAGGCCGTCCAGGATCTCAACCCGGCGCGCATCCTGCCCGTGATTGACCAGCCAGGTTGTTTTGACAAAGCCAAATTTCTCGCTGGTGCGCCAGGCGTAGCGGTACACCAGGTTCAGGTCTAAATTGTTTTCTTCAAAAATCAGCGCCGTGCCGGCCACATTTTTATAGAGATTGCGCTCAATTGCATAACTGCCCTGCTGCCGGTCTGAAAAAGGCTCCCAAAGACTGCGGGCCAACCGGTCCCCAGCACCGCTGACCAGCAGGATGGCTTTGTGACCGGTGTTCTCGCTGTTTTCCGTGAGCTTATCGACCGTGTAATAGGGAAAGAGCGCCTGCTCCGCGCTTCCGCGCCCGGCTGAAATTCCGCCGGTTGAGGCAATAAAGAGCCAGTGGTCCGAACTGCTCACCAGGCTGATAAAAAATGGCTCAATCGCGTCATAGCTGCTGATGCGGTAAAAGGCTTCGCCATGCATCGAAACAAAGCTGCCCTCCACCGTTGTGCCTGCCTGTTTTTGCTGCGTACCACCAATAAAGATCATTTGAGATTGTGAGGTCATGGTTCTTGTTCTTTCAGGTAGTTTAAGGGGGGGAGTTTGTGGTGAAGTGCACAAACTTCACCACAAACTCCCCTTTCCAGAGGATGAGCCGTGCCGTTACTGCTACCGTTGGTAAACGCGGACGTAATCTACCAAAAATTGGGCCGGGAAGGTTGTTTTAAGCCCAACCGGGCCGGGCATCTGGCCGCCGACTGCCAGGTTAAGGATGATGAAGAAGGGCCGGTCAAAGACCCATTTGTACTCGCCCAGGTCTGCGGGGGTGATGGTATTGTATTTTTCACCATCGTAAAACCAACTGATCTGGTTGGCGTCCCACTCAACAGCATAGGTATGGAAATCATCGGCAATATTGTACTTCTGCCGGTTCCATTTGGTCCGCCCCATGGCCCCCGAATACCCTGGGCCGTGCAGAGTCCCCATGATCAGGTCAGGCTCTTTGCCCACATATTCCATGATGTCGATTTCACCACAGTCTGGCCAGTTGCTTCCATTGAAATCCGACCCGAGCATCCAGAAGGCGGGCCATAACCCCGCCCCGGCAGGGACTTTAACCCGGGCTTCAATTCGCCCATATTGAAACGATTGCAGGCCCTGGGTTTTCAGGCGGGCTGAGGTGTAATAGGAGCCTTCGTATTTTTCCTGGCGCGCTTCGATGACCAGGTTACCGTTTTCCACCCGCGCGTTTTCAGTTCGCGAGGTGTAGTATTCCGCCTCGCCATTTCCCCACCCGCCTCCCCCCAGGTCGTAGGTCCAGTTGGAAGAGTCGATGGTTTTTCCATCAAACTCATCGTGCCATACCAGGTTCCAGCCGGCCAGCGTGGGGAGGGGGGTAGGTTGGGGGGCGAAGGGGTTGATCCCCGCCGTCGCGCTGCAGCCACTGCACAGGATCAGGACAATGACCAGGCAACTTGCCTGGAAAAGATATTTTACCGGTTTCATCTTTTAAATCCCCAGCCGCACAACAAACTCACTTCCCCTTTAGCCTTTAACCGACCCGGCTGTCAGGCCTGAGACGATGTAACGCTGCAAGAACAGGAACAACACCAGCATGGGGAAGGTCAGCAGCAGCACAGCCGCCGCCAGCAGCGGCCACTCGCTGCCGTACACACCCGTGAAGACGATCAGCCCGCGCGTGATGGGGTAGAAGTCTTTGTTGGTCAGGTAGATCGTGGGCGCAATAATTTCGTTCCAGATGCCAATGGCGTGC
>CAIQIV010000419.1 GCA_903871905.1 uncultured Chloroflexota bacterium
AGGAAGTGCTGCTCATGCCGCGCTGGATCAAGACCAAGCGCGTCACCTTCAAATACGGCCTGGGCGACCAGTTTATTGGCGTGCTCAAAACGCTGAAAATGCTGGGACTGGACAACAAAGATCCGATCAAGGTCAAGGATGTCATGGTTGCCCCGCGCGATGTGGTAGCTGCCTGCCTGCCCGACCCTGCCCACCTGGGCGACCACATGTTTGGCAAAACCTGCGCTGGCCTGTGGGTCAAGGGATACAAAGATGGCAGGCCGCGCCAGGTCTATATCTACCAGGTGGCAGATAATGAAGAGTGCATGAAGAAGTTTGACTGCCAGGCGGTGGTGGCCCAAACCGCCTTCAACGCCGTAATTGGCATGGACCTGCTTAACAGCGGAACATGGAAAGGGGTAGGCTGCCTGGGGCCCGAGGCCTTCGATCCCGTCCCATTCATGGAAAAAATGGCTGATTATGGTTTCCCTTACGGCATCAAAGAGATGAAGGCATAAACATCTCTTGGCATAAACTGGTTCTGGAGGAGACAAGCAATGGCACAGGTTCTATCCAAAGAAGCGCTAGAGATCCGGGCTGAAACCAAGAAGCTCAAACGAGAGGTCACCCTTTTGCCCCTGTTTGGTCTGATCTACTTTACCGTGTGCGGTGGCTCGTTTGGCGTCGAAGGCCTGGTGGGCTATTCTGGGCCCATGTTTGCCCTGCTGCTGATGATCATCACCCCTCTGATCTTCAGCATCCCGAATATGATGATGGTGCGCGAGATGCAGTCGATGATGCCGGCAGAAGGCGGTTATTATCACTGGATCAAGCAGGCCTTCGGTCCTTTCGCCGGCTTTATGGCCGGCTGGTGCAACTGGATTGTCTCGTGGGTGGACGTCTCCATTTACCCCGTCCTGGCGGCCTATTACCTGGGCTATTGGTTCCCCGCCCTGCGCAATGGGACCGTAATCAACGGGGTGATCATTGAGGGCTGGATCCTGCAGTGGATCGTCGCCCTGGTGCTGATCTGGGCTGTCAGCGCCCTGAACGTGCGCGGCGCCCGCCTGTCTGGCCTGACCACCAACTGGCTGGGCGTTTTCATGCTCTCCCCGCTGATCCTGATGTCCATTGTCGGTTTCTACAACTGGATCCGTGCCGGGGTGACCCCGTCACTGCCTTTCCTGCCCATGGGGGCGGAGATCACGACGGAAAACCTGATCCCGGCCTTGAGTACCGGCATCTTCATTATCATGTGGAACTACATGGGCTGGGAGCTTCCCTCGGCAGCCGGGGATGAGATCGTCAACCCCCGCCGCACCTATCCGCTGGCCATGCTCATGGTGTTGATTGCCGCCATCGCCACCTACGTCATCCCCACCCTCGCCGGCTTTTACGGCGGCGCCGGGGCGGATGGCAAATATCAGGTGTGGGGTATCGAAGAAGTCGAGGATGGCGAAGGAATCGGCGTGGTCCTGGAAAATGATTACGGCATCCCCCCCGAGCAGCTTACCAGCTGGGGCGTGGATGGCAACAGCGCTTCCGGCTGGCAGTTCCCGGATATCGCCGCCGCCATCGGTGCGCAGGCCACCGGCAGCGCCACCAGCCCCCTGGCCCTCTTCCTGGGAGGCACGGTGACCATCGCCGCCGTGCTCAGCATGATCGGGCTGTTTATCGGAAACGGGCTGGGGGGTACCCGCATCCCCTTTGCCCTGGCCGAAGACGGAATGATGCCCGAGTTCCTGGTCAAAGTCCACCCCAAGTACGGCACACCGTGGGTGTCCATCCTGTTCTGCGGCATCCTGTTCAGTATCTTCTCTTTGCAGACATTTGCCTTCCTGGTGGTGGTCGATGTCTTCCTGAACATGGTAGTGCTCATCGCCTGCTTCTTTGCCTTGTGGGCCCTGCGCTTCAAGAAGCCCAACCTTCCACGCTGGCGCATTCCTGGGGGCTGGGTTGGCTTGACCATCATCACCATCCTGCCCACCGCCGTCTTCCTGGTCGCCATTTACAGCCAGGTTGTTGAAGAAGGGATGGCTTCTGTTGGCCTGGCGCTGATTGCCATGGCCATCGGCGCCGTCCTGTATATCCCCATCCGCCGCTTTATCAAACGCGGTGTCCCGGATGTCGATCCATATGAAACCAGCGGTACGATCTTCTAAATCTTGAACCGAACCGGGGGGCAGGGATATTCCTTGCCCCCCGGCCAAATATGATATGATCGGGGCATGGAAATGGATCCTCAGGGCTTCATTGCCAATCATATTTTGCTGTCCCAGTGAAACGAACCCGAACAGCAGAATATGGATGCGCTGGGCAAAAAGTTTAAGCTTTCTCGGGTCAGCTCAAAGATTACCTGGTGAATCCTGGAAATCTCAGGATTGGTACCTTGAGCCATAAATACAAATTGTGGAAAGGAAAACACCATGCCATTTGGTTATTTTGGAAAAATTCTTCACGTTGACTTGACCAGCGGAAACATTGAGGTGGAAGAGCCCCCGGAAGCCTTCTACCGCAAATACATGGGCGGCAGCGCCATGGGGGTCTACTACGTTCTCAAAGACGTCCCGCCCGGGACGGATCCGCTGGCCCCCGAAAACGTGCTGACCCTGATGACCAGCGTGGTCACCGGCACCTCTGTGTCCGGCCAGAGTCGCATCAACATGAACGCCAGGTCACCGCTGAGCGGCGCCATCGGCGACTCGCAAAGCGGCGGCTTTTTCCCCGCCGAGTTCAAATTCACCGGCTTTGATGGGGTGGTTTTCCGCGGCCGTTCCCCTCACCCGGTTTACCTGACCATCATCGAGGGTGTAGCTGCCCTGCACGATGCCTCCCATCTGATGGGAAAGATCACCGGCGAAACGGAGAAGCTGCTCAAAGTGGAGGTCGGCGACCCTAAGGCCGAGGTGATGCAGATCGGCCCTGCTGCAGAGAACGGCGTACGCTTTGCCGCAGTGATCAACATGTCAAACCGCCTTAACGGGCGCACCGGTATGGGCCTGGTGATGGCCAGTAAAAATTTGAAGGCCATCGTTGTGCGCGGGAAAACCAAACCCCAGGTGGCGGACCCGGATCTGCTTTCCAAGCTGCACAAGCTCGGACCGAAGTGGATGCCAGAAAACCCGGATGTCGACGGGCTGGGTAAATTGGGCACTGCCAGCGTGGTGCTGCCCCAGAACATGATGGGCACCCTTCCCACGCGCAATTATACCGAGGGGCAGTTCGAGTACTGCGAGGATATCAGCGGGGAACGCATGGCTGAAACCATCCTGAAAAAGCGCGACACCTGCTATGCGTGCGTGGTTCGCTGCAAGCGCGTGGTGGAGGTCACCGAAGGCAAATACACGGTAGACCCGCACTACGGCGGCCCGGAATACGAGACCTGCGGCACCTTCGGCTCCTACTGCGCCATCAATGACCTGGCGGCCATCTCGCGCGCCAACATGATTTGCAACATGTACGGCGTGGACACCATCACCTGCGGAGCAACCATCGCCTGGGCCATGGAATGCTTTGAGAAAGGGATCATCGGTCTGGAGCAGACCGGCGGCATCGAGCTGCGCTTTGGCGATGCCGATGCCATGCTGGAAACCCTGCAGCAGATCGTGGAAAACCGCGGCCCGCTGGGCTCTATCCTATCGTTGGGATCTGCGGCTGCCGCCCAGGTCTGGGGTCCTGCCTCCGAAGAGCTGCTGGTCACGGTGAAGAACCAGGAAGCCCCAGCCCACATGCCGCAGGCCAAGAAAGCCCTGGCTGTTGTCTTTGCCGTCAATGCCTTTGGCGCCGACCACCAATCCAGCGAGCACGATCCGATGTACGAGGAAGGCACCGCCCAGCTTTACCTGGACCGCCTGGCGGAGCTGGATCTGAAAGATCCGCCACCCTACGGCAGCCTGGGGCCAGAAAAAGTGCGTTTTGCTGCCTACACCCAGATCTTTTACAGCATCCTGGACACCCTGGAATTGTGCCAGTTTGTCTGGGGCCCGGCCTGGTGCCTTTACGGGCCGACCGAGCTGGTTGACCTGGTGCGCGCCGTCACCGGTTGGAAGGTCAGCTTGTATGAGCTGATGAAGGTGGGCGAGCGGCGTATCAACCTGATGCGCGCCTTTAACGCTCGCGAAGGTTTCGATCGCAGCCAGGATACTCTGCCCAAGAAGTTCTTCAAACCCCTGGCAGGCACCGGCCCCACCGCCGGTGTGGCCATCGACCGGCAGGAGTTCGAGACTGCCCTGGACCTGTATTACCAGATCATGGGCTGGACCCCCAGCGGGATGCCCACCCCGGCCAAGATGGAAGACCTGGGAATCCACTGGGTGGCTGAAATGCTCCCCCAGGCAGTCTAACCAGGCAGCTTCCAGCCCGGAAAAAATATGGACATTTGTCTTATTTACTCAATCAACTGTGTGGATTACAATTCGGGTGTCGGAAACTGAATTTTAAAAAGGAGTCAGTCATGAAAATTCGAACTGAATTGAAATCTGGTGCCTTCTGGTACAAAGTCCAGGACGGCGATACGCTGGAAAAGATCGCGATCTCTGCCTACGGCCCCAACATCCTTCCCGAGGACGTGGTCCGCATCTACAGCACCAACATGACCACCATTGGCACCGACCCCTGCACGCTGAAGACCGGCGCATCCCTGTTCATCCCCTCCCAGCCTACGCCCCAGCCGGCGCCTGTCCCCAATCCCCCGAACCCGCCGGTACCGGTGCCTCCCACTCCGGATCCGCAGCCCATGCCCGGTGAGTGCCAGGAATTTTGGGGCAACGGCGTCTGCCTGTACAAGACCTGCCCCTACCCACCCTTCACGATGGACTGCTAACCCCTGCAGCGCTGCGCAGCAGGTTGAAGTTTTTCTAAAAAAGGAGATTGGCATAGCCTGCCAGTCTCCTTTTTTGCTGCAATACCCTGCTCAATGGTATTTGCTGTCAAAAGTCTTGATTTCTTCCACCAGGAGGTCCAGTTCCGCAACCAGCGGAGAGGGTTGTACTTTTCTGAATATCCTCAGCAGTTCATCAAAATACCACAGGGTTCCCTCTTTCCCGCCCTTGAAACGTCCCCATACCCCTGTCCCTTCCCGGTGCAAATCCTGCAGGATCGAGCTGGCGTTATGCAGCTTATCCGCCTGGGAGACGCGCCGGACCTCGACGCTGGCGCTCTCCAGATGCGCCAGGTACTTCTCCTTGCGCTCACGCCAGGGCGGCTTGGGAGATTCCAGGGTGTCTGAACACCCCAGCACAATCCCTGCCACCCTTTCGCCAAACTTGCGCTGAATTTCATCCAGCGTTTTTTGCCCACCCTGGTCCTCCACCGCGTCGTGCAGCAGCCCGGCAATCGCCTGGTCCTCGTCCCCCCCATCCTGCATTACCAGCGCGCTGACAGCCAGCAGGTGCGAAACATATGGAATTCCGCTCCCTTTACGCACCTGGCGCCTGTGCAGTTGAAATGCATATTTCAGGGCTTCCTCATACCGTTCAGTTAAAGATACCGACCCCATTGGCATTTTTTGATTCCTTCTATGAAACACACACATTGCAAGCCACTCCCGTTGGACGTTCCATCCGCTCCAACATTTCCCATATCACCAGTGTCAGCCAGGGTGAGGGGCTTTTCTTCTGTCCAAAATCCCAGCCCTCCCAGGCCTTCCAGATCGATTCGAGGGTAAAGCGGCCGGAGGCGTCAGCTTTGCTGCGCACCACCTCCACCATCTCCCCCAGGCGCGGGTCGCCTCGCAGCCAGGCAAAACGGCTGAGCACGTCGGTAAGGTGCAGGATGTCATACCAGATCAGCGGTGCCTTCAGCTTGCGAAAATCGGTGCCCATGAAAAACATGTACGGGTGCCGCTCCTGGGAGAGGGTCCACAGTTCCAGGGCTGTTTCGACGCCGCTGTGCACCTGCGGGCTGTCATGATATTCTGGCAGCTCTGCCAGCAGCTTCAGCATCACCAGGTTGGCATACGGGCAGGGGTCCTCCTTGCGGCCCGGCCCCCGCCAGCGTCCCAGCTCGGGCGAGACGGCGCACGGCCAGCCGTTCGGCCGCACCAGGCTCACCAGGTGCTCGATCGCCTGGCGCACGGGCGCTTCGCCTCCCAGCCCCAGCCGCACCAGGCTGAATACGACCAGCGGCGCGTCACACAGCGCCCAGGCATACACGTCCTGTCCACTGCCCCCATAACTCGGAGAGATGTTGGCAGCCAGTTGAAAGGGGCCTTGCGGTGACTGGTGCGCCAGGATGCGCTCGACCACCGCCCCCATGCCCGGGTCCTCAGCGCGCAAGCCAATGTCTGCCAGGAACGCCAGCCTGTGCATCGGGTGGCGCGCCGACTTGTGGCTGTTCAACATCGGCAGCGGCCACTGTGCCAGGTCGCCCACCAGCCCCTGCACCAGGGGGTGGGACAGCATGGCCTGGCGAACTGTCTGTGTGCCTTCAACCCCGCCCGGCTCTGCCAGGGTTCCCCGCTGCAGCCGGTGCTGGACCCAGGGCGGACCGGCCGCCAGCCATTCAACCAATTCAGGGCTCAATCCATCCATTTCAAGCTCCAAATTCCCTACCCGGCAGGGTGGTCCTATGATACCATTGGCCCTTATGAGCATTAAACGGAACTTTTCTATCCTTGCAGTGATCCTGGTTGCCGGAGCGCTGCTTCTGCTGCTGTTCCTGACCCAGGGCAGGGTCAACTTTTATTGGATCTGGCTGGCTGCCCTGAGTGTAGTGACCTTTGCCCTGTACGGTTATGATAAAGCCCAGGCAAAGTCTGGCGGAATGCGGGTGCCCGAGATCGTGCTGCATGCCCTGGCGCTGGCCGGAGGCTTTCCCGGCGGTTGGGCAGGCCGCTCCTTCTTCCATCACAAAACGCAAAAACCGGTTTTTACCCTGGTGCTGTCAATCAGCACCCTGATCCACCTGGGGATTATCCTTTACGGAACGATCTCATAATTACTGTGGATCGATGTCCCGGGGCGCAGGGTGTTGATCACCGAACAGTACTTGTCCTCAGAAAGGCGGATCGCCCGGCCCAGCTTCTCCGGGGTCACCGCACCTTTGGCGATGTAGTGAAGGTTGATCCGGGTAAATGTATTCGGAGGGTCAGGAAGCTGATCCCCGGTGCACTCGATGGTCAGTTTTTCCAGCGGCTCCTGCTGCTTGGTTAAAATATCCACCACATCATACATGGAGCAGGCCGCAGCGGCCATCAACAGCAGGTCCGAGGCCTTCACGCCCACCCGGGTATCCGTGCCAGGGGCCATGCCGATCACAACCGAATGGCCGTGAGAATCCGTGCCCACCATTAAGTGATCCTCAACCCAACGCATCGTAATAGTACTGCTCATGCTACCTCCACATTTTCTAGGAATTCAGGATGTTTTCTATCATCTCCGCCACGCGGGCATTATCCGGCCCATCGGCGCGGTTCATGATCAACTGGCTGTAAATCCGGCGCAGGATACCCGGGTTTACCTGGGCCAGTTCAACGGTGATCTTATGCCACAGCTTGCGCAACTCGGGGTTGGGATGCGTGGCGGCATTGATCGCGATCTGCGCCGGGGAGGACATGCTCGGGTTCCAGGCTGAGACATTGAGCTCCATCTCCCGAGCCGCATTTGCCCAGTAGTAAGAAAGCATGGGATTGATCAGGCCGCGCATCTGCGCCCACAGCGGGTCATCCTCCTGCACCAGGGAAAAGAACGCCAGGTAATACGGCCGCGCCCCGCGGTAATCGCGGTTGACCTGGGAGAGCTTCCCTGCCATCGCCGAGGCGTAGGAGGCCATGTACCAGCGCAGGTCCTCCACCGTCGCCCCGACATCGCCAGCTTCCAGGGCGTCCCATTCCAGCCGGCATGCCAGCAGGTAGGTGCTGCCAGAAGCAGCAAAATCCTGGGAACGCTGCATCATGGCCTTTTTTGCCAGCGCCCGCGCCGTCTCCGAACCCGGGGACAGGTTCTCGGGGACCGGCGCTTGTTCAATATCCTGAACCAGGATCTGCAGCGCCGGCTCATCAAACTGAATCGTGCCCTGGCTGGGCAGCCCATACCGCTTGCCCTTGCGCGTCACCAGGCCGCGCTGTTTCAAATCGTCCAGCAGCGATTGAATGTAATCCACCTGGTTGGGATCGTTCAGCAGGATGCAGGCCAGTTCAGGATAATCCAATTCCAGCCCCGCCCGCACGATCACATAAATAAAATCTGCCTCGGCACGGCAGACAAAATCCGCCTCGCTGGTGATGCCCGGAGTGATCCAGGCCGGTACAATAAACGAAGCCGCCTGCTTACCAAACTCAAAGGCGCGCTGGCGAAAACCGAGCTGGATGATCTCCTTGAGCAGGGCCTTCGAGCGGGTAACCCCTATTGTCTCGTAGCGCTCATACAATGAATCCGCCATCTCCTCCAGGGAGTATTCACCGGCATGATCGGTCAATTCGCGGTAGATGTCCCGCAGCACATCCCGCCGCACCGCCATTTCTCCCGAGGGCATCTTGAGGCGGTTGAAAATCTGCTGGTACTGCACATCGATCGGCGGCTGAGCGGTGAGGAGCGGCAGTTCACTGGGCTGCACAGCCATTTCGCTGGGTGCCAGGTCCAGGTCGCCAGGGACGCTGAAATCCACTGGGGCCACATACAGCTGCAGGTCCTTGATATACAGCTTGACCAGGTCGCGGCTGTCCTCCAACCAGTTCTTGAACTGCGAATACCCGAAGTTGGCCTCGTTGAACGCCGGGTCCATCAGCAGCAGGGTCTGCTTGAGGCGCGTCGCCAGCACAGGCAGTTCGCCGCGCTGGCCATGCGCCTGCAGAGCTTTCATTAGCAGGTTGCGCGCAAGCTGGCGGTCCAGCGTCGTCTGTTCGTCCACTTCGGCTGTCTCACCCAGCGCCGTTTCCAGGTAGACAAACTCATCGCACGACTTGACCAGCAGGTGGTGGGTGATGTTGCGCGGCCCTATCCCCAGTGTATAACGCCCGTATTCGCGCAGCTTTGCCACGAGCGGGCTGAAATCGCTGTCCCCCGAAACGATCACATAGGTACTGATGTGCGGGCGGGTCATGGAAATCTCCAGGGCATCAATCGCCATGCGGATATCCGCCCGGTTCTTCCCCTGGCGCACGCTGTAGATCTGGATCAGGTCGATCGAATTATTCATCAGCTCATCGCGGTAACGCGAAAAACGGGACCAATCCCCGTAAGCCCGTTTGACCACTGCCGGGCCGCGGGTTTGCAGGTAAGTCATCAGCGGCGTGACCTCAAAATCATAAAAATCCTGTTCAGCCCAAAGCGCGATATTTTCAAAGTCGATGAAGACAGCAAGCTGGTTATGACTGATATTCATATGATTTTCCTTTTTTAGATTTTATTTGCAAATTTAACCGCAAACCATTTATCCAGTCGAAGGGATCTCATCTAACTCCTGGCTGTTCAAATTCCAAAATTGACGCGCCGCCTGGACCACCGGGCGCCAGGAGATGCCCTCCGGACGCGGGGATGGCCCGATCGGGTCGTTCCAAGGCTGCCCCAGCAGCGCCGCCGTGCAGCCCTGTGCCCCGGCTGCCAGCGTCTCGGGGACATAGCCGCCCTCCTGCAGCAGCATCAGGCGGCCTTCACACCAGCGGTCGCTCCACTCAGCCAGCCCGGCAGCCAGTTCTCCGTACACGCCCGCAGACAGGCGCAGATGCCCCAACGGATCCATCCAATGCGCATCAAAACCGAGGCTGACCAGGATCATCTGCGGCTGGTACCCATCCAGAAGTGGCAGGATCAGTTCACCCATTACCGCCCGGTAAGCCTGGTCGCCGGAGCCTGGCGGCAGCGGGAAATTGGCTGTCTTCCTGTGGCCAGCACCTGCGCCCGTTTCATCCAGGCTGCCTGTGCCGGGATAGAGCGGAGATTGGTGCACCGAGATAAAAAACACATCCTCTCGCTGCCAGAAAATATCCTGGGTTCCGTTCCCATGGTGCAGATCCAGGTCCACGATCGCCAGGCGCCTGGCGCCGCGCTCCTGGATCAGGAATTCCGCTGCCAGGGCGACATTGTTCAGCAGGCAAAAACCCATCCCCGCGCTATGTGCCGCATGGTGCCCGGGCGGGCGCGGCAGAGCATAACCGCGTCGCGCCGCGCCGCTCCACACCGCCTGCGCCACCGCCATGCTCCCCCCTGCTGCCTGCAGGGCCAGCCCGTAGGATTCCGGCGTGGTATACGTGTCCTCATCCAGAGGATAGTGGTGCTGGCAGGCCTTGCGCAGGTAGCCGAGATACTCGCGGTCGTGGACCTGCCCCAACACGCTGCGCGGCGGTTCCAGCGGCGGTAGATGGGGATAAGCCTCCCACCAGCCGGATTGCTTCAATGCCTGGAGAATCACAAATAAACGCTCAGGAGACTCAGGGTGGCCTTCCAGGTAGTGAGCTTCCTGCCCTTCAGGGTAGAAGAAAACCAGGTCTTCCACTGTGTGCTCCTTTCCACGATCCAATTCATCCGCGATGTATTCAACGCAATGTTTCGGGGGTAAAATTATTCTCCAGAAGCATCCTATCCATTTTACTACACTCATCCCATAGAAACACGGTGCATTAGGAAAATCCGATGACGCAATTACTTTACCAGACAGACAGCTACCTGCGCTCTTTCACCGCCCAGGTTGTAGAAGTGGACGAGGCTGGAAGAGGCGTGTGCCTGGACCAGTCTGCCCTGTACCCCGGCGGCGGCGGACAGCCGTATGATACCGGCACGCTGAGCGCCGCAGGCATCTCCTACCCCGTTGCCCGCTCGAAAAAGATCGGGGACCAGGTCTTTCATTATCTTGAAGGGAATGACCCGCTTCCAGCGGCTGGCGCCCAGGTCCAGGGCGAGATCAACTGGGAGCGGCGCTACGCCCTGATGCGCACCCATTCCGCCCTGCACGTGCTGTGCGGGGTGGTCTTTCGCGACTACGGCGCCCTGGTCACCGGCGGGGACATGGACCCGCTCAAGGGCCGCATGGATTTTGAATTCGAGACCATGCAGAAGGAGCTGGTGCAGACCATTGAGGCCGCCGTCAACCGGGAGGTGGCCCTGGACCGCCCGCTGCGCGTGGCCATCCTGCCTCGCGCCGAGGCCTTCCAGATCCCGGACCTGATCCGCACCAAGATCAACCTGCTCCCGGAGGGTATCGCCCAGGTGCGCGTGGTGGAGATCAGCGGACTGGACCTGCAAGCGGATGGCGGCACCCATGTAAACCGCACCGGCGAAATCGGCACAGTGCGGGTGGTGGATTACAAATCCAAGGGGAAGATCAACAAGCGCATTTACATCGAGCTGGGTGATTAAACTGCTCGCCCTCCCTCACCGCCGTAGATGCTCCTGGTGAAGGAGGGCAAGCAGTCTCTTGATCGCTTACTACTCAGGGTTGTGTCAGGAAAAGCGCCTGCAAAACACCGCTGTTGTGCAGTTTCAAAACCCCATTTTGCTGGGGATTGCCCAGGATGGTGTTACGAGTCTGGGCAAGCTGTGCAGCAGCCCCGCTTTGGTCCGCGATCGGCTCTGTCTCTGGCAGACCGGCCCTGGCTGATTGGCTCAGCAACGCCTGGTCGGTTTCTGCCGCAGCCGCCGGGCGAGAGGAGCGCTGGGAGCCAGGCTGCTGGGAGAGACGGTCAATCTGCTCCTGGATCAGCCGGCGCCCGGCATTGCTGGTAACGGGCGTGGTGTTCGTTTCACGGATCGATTCGATATTCATTTCGGACATACTACCCCTCCTTGGGTATCGCAGGTCGGTCATCCATCTTGGCCATTTGCATAAATTATAGTGATCGCAACAGGATCGATCAATCCTACTTTTGTAGGAACATTCATCGTAGGAATGAAGTAGGTTTTTTGCAGGGAAAAAGAATGATCAAGCTCACCCGCCGCCAGGAAGAATTTATCAACACCTTGTTTGACCTGTATCGCGAATCAGGCCAGCCCATCCACTATTCCGACCTGGCAGAGCGCCTGGGGGTCAGCCGCTTTACCGCCTATGATATGCTGTGCCTGCTGGAAGAAAAGGGCTATGCGGCCCGCGCCTACCGCCTGTCTCCGGATAGGCCTGGCCCAGGCCGCTCAGAGATCGCCTTTACCCCCACCGAGCAGACCCATCAGTTGATAGCGCAGTTAACCGGGCCGGTAGACGCAGCTGACTGGGAGGCGGTCAAACGCCACGCCCTGCAGCAGTTCACCTCTGGGGCGGTGCAGGCCGAGGACCTGGCCGAGGTGGTACTGGCCCGTGTCCCATCCGAAGAAGGACGACCCCTGCGCTACTGCCTGGAGACCATGGCATCTTTAGCCCTGCGCCTGCGCCAGGCCCGGCAGTTCCATGGAATACGCCCAGCCCTGACGGTCGTGCTCCCCGACCCGGCGAAAGGCGCTGAAAATGAGCTGGCGTTATTTGGCGGCTTTGCCCTGGGTTTGCTGGGTGATCAAGCAGCTGCCGACCCACAATGGTGGCAGGAACTGGTGGTGCACATGCGCCTGTACCAGGCGCAGATCCATGCCCTGTCCCCCGAACAGCGCCTGATCCTGGCCCAGCACATCTGGGACACTTTCTCAGCCGCCTGAGCAGTGCGCCGGGTCCGCTGGCGCGGCAGGGCAGCTGATCCTACCCCCGGATCGACCCTCTACCTGCTTTTGCCGGATCCGGTTCCAGGGATTCGTTTTGGGCAGACAGGCGGCACATCGACCAGATCATAAAGATGATCAGCCCGGGGAGGAGCACCAACAAACCAAACAAACAAAAGGAAACCATTCAAGCCCTCTTCATAGCTAACAAAAGGCTAAGAAAAACAGGACAATTGTACCATTTTTTACAATCCGCGCGCAAAATTGCAATGATGCAAAATGCAATATTATTAGCAATAATTATTGATATACCAATTTATATGCTCACGAGTATATCAACCGTACCTGGCCTCCGCAAAAACGCTGGATGAGCGCCGCCAGGTGCTGCGCGGCGTGGCCCAGGTATTCCGGCGCGGTCTGGGCGTTGCCCTGGACGATAAAGAAGCACTCCGTGGTATCCAGGCCAACCTTGGTCTTCTCCACCTGCCTGACCTCCATGAAACAGATCACTTCATCCTGGTCATCGATATAGGCATAAGCCCCGCGGCGAGCCTTTTGCGGGGCGGGCGCACTCAGCGGCCAGAAAATCTCCTCCCCGCTCGTCATACGCAAGTGAATATTGCCTGCCACGCGGGCCAGGTCATGGGCGCCCAACGACAGGCGCGTCTGAACGGAAACCAGGTTGTAGATATCTACCAGCAGGTTGATGCGCGGCAGCGCCCCGCGTTTGAGCAGCACCTCCAGCAAGGCCTCGGAGGATGCCGGGTAATTGCGGTTTGAGAAACCGGCCCTGGTGTGCAGTTCACGGAAACCGCTCATGATCGCATCCTGGCGCGGGGACTTCCCCGCCCATGCCGAACGAATCTCCTGGAATACCTCAGCCTGGTAAGCCTCAAAGTCCGGGCTGGTGTCCCGGTTGTGTAGCCCCCCCATGGCAAGGGTGACCAGCTCAACCCCCAGCTTCCGGACCTCATCGCTGCAGTCAAAAGAGACTGTTTCGTAACGCATCATCAAGTCAACCGCCTTCATTGCATGTGGAGATTTTTGGCGCCCTTCCAGGCGGCAGCACCGCCAAATGATACCAGCAGGCGCCCCCAGTCGTCCAGCCTGTAGGGACAAGGCATTTGGGCACAGACCCTCCGGCCTGCCCGCATCTCTCCCGCCCACATGCCTTGCCCGCTCCCGCACGCGCCAGCCTCCGGCAAAGCGAATGGTATCCGGTGCGCCTGCTCCTGAACGTGCCAGGCTCCGCCAAATTGCATCTTATACCATGCTATATGTCACTGCGAGCGAAGCGAAGCAGTCCCCCTGGTCGGGGAGACCTCCATCACACCATGGCAGGTCATTGCTGCGGTACCAAACCGGCGTATAATAACCTGCACACCGCGCCATGAAATCCACCGAATTTCGCCTGCTCAAAATCTCGCTTCTGGCTGGGGGGCTGTACTTCCTGGCCATCGCCTGCGTCCACCTGCTGGGGGTCAAGATCCCCCTGCTGTTCATCTACTTCAACGTGCCCTCCAACGCCTACCAGGATCGCATCATCTCCTTCCTGGCCTTCGGCTGGGCGGTTTTTCTCTTCACTGCCGCTGCTGACCCGCAGGGGAACCGGACGCTGGTGCGGGCGGTGCTGGTTGCCGGGGCCGGCGCCCTCCTCGGTCTGTGCCTTAACAACCTGCTCACCGACTTTTCCGCCCTCAACCCGGCGGCCGACGTGCGCCTCTTCTGGCTGGAGACCGTTGGGGTGTTCGTCTACTGGTTGTGGCTGGTGGTGGTTTCCTTCCGCACCCGGGAATAGCTTAACTCACTTCCCTTCAATCACCTGCCCCAGGGCATGCAGCGCCAGCCAGTAGGAGCGCCAGCCAAAGCCGCTGATCGAGCCCACGCACACCGGGGCGATCAGCGAGATGCGCCGGAACTCCTCCCGCGCCTGCACGTTGGACAGGTGCACCTCGATCACCGGCAGCGAGATGGACGACACCGCATCGCGCAGCGCCACCGAGGTGTGGGTGTAGCCGCCGGGGTTGAACACCACCCCCTTGGCCCACAGCCGCGCCTGGTGCAGGGCGTCGATCAGCCCGCCCTCGCTGTTGAACTGCGCCGTGGACACGTCCAGCCCCAGCTCGCGCCCCGCCTCCACCAGCCTGCGGTCGATCTCCTCCAGCGTCAGCCGCCCATAGACTTCCGGCTCGCGCAGCCCCAGCAGGTTCAAATTCGGCCCGTGCAGCACAAGAACTGGTTTCATCGCTCATCTCCTCCGGTTACACCTGGGCCAGCCAGCCCATGTCCTCGATGACAAAGCCGGTGCGCACCTCACCCACCCGCACCGGCAGCACAAAGCGCACCCGCCCGCCCTGCTTTTTCTTGTCCACCCCCATGGTCTGCAGAATGCGCCCGCGATCCAGGTCCGCCGGGATCTCCACCGGCAGCCCCAACCCCTGCAGCGCCCCCTGGATCTCACCCGCCACCCCTGGGGTCCCCACCCCCAGGCGCTCCGCCAGCCGCGCCGCCGCCACCATGCCGATCGCCACCCCCTCGCCGTGGCGCAGCCGGTAGCCGGAGACCTGTTCCAGCGCGTGGCCGAAGGTGTGCCCCAGGTTGAGCGCCGCCCGCCGCCCGCGTTCATAGGGGTCGTCCACGATCACCTGGATCTTGACCGCCATGCCGCGCCGCACCACCTGGTCCAGATCAGCCTGGATGGCGCTCCAGCCCTTGCTGCACAGATCGAACAGGCGCGGGTCGCCGATCACCCCGTGCTTGACCACCTCTGCCATCCCGCTGCGCAGCTCAGGCTCCGGCAGGGTCGCCAGCATGGCCGGCGCTGCCAGCACCAGCCGCGGCGGGTGAAACGACCCCACCAGGTTCTTGCCCTGCGGCAGGTCGGCTCCGGTCTTGCCGCCCAGCCCGGCGTCCACCATCGCCAGCAGGGTGGTCGGCAGGTTGACCCAGGCCACGCCGCGCAGGTAGGTGGCAGCGCTGAAGCCGGCCAGGTCCCCCACCACCCCACCGCCCAGCGACAGCACCGTGCTGCTGCGTTCCAGCCCGGCTTGCAGATAAGCCTCCCACAGGCGCTGCACGGTGTCAATGGTTTTATGGCTTTCACCCGGCGGCAGCACCGTCGAGTGCGCCTCGTAATTCGCCCCGCGCAGCGCCTCCAGCACCGGGCGCAGGTAGAAGCGGGCAACGTTCTCGTCGCTGACCACCATCACCGGGCCGCGCAGCCCGCGCTCGGCCAGCAGCGCGCCCATCTGGCTCAGGGCATCGCTCACCAGCACATCATAGGCCGGACCCATCCCGCTCACCCGGAAGCGCCCCAGGGCGATCTGCGCCTCCCAGGCAAGCTGCTCGGGCGTCCCGCTGCGCGTGTCCAGCTGGCAGGCAAAGGTAGCGTAGTGCGCCGCCCGGCGATCCAAAAGGTCATTCAACTTGCCCTGCAGGTATTCCAGCCCGCTCTCCTGCCCGGCGGTTGAGACCAGCGGGCGGCGCGCCTGCTCCCCGCGCTGCTGGGCATCGGCATACAGGCGCTGCGCCAGCGTCTCCACCGGCGCTGCCAGGCAGATCACCTGCCCGTTCTCCTGCACCGCCGCCCGCAGCGGTACATCCAGCAGCGCCCCACCGCCCAGGGCAATCACACTCTCCCTACCTGCCAGCAGGCCCTCCAGCGCCTCCCGCTCCCGGCGGCGAAAGCCCGCCTCGCCCTCGGCCGAGAAGATCTCCGGGATCGTCTTTCCACTGCCCGCCTGAACCTCCTGGTCCAGGTCCCAAAACGGCAGTTCCAGCGCCTGGGCAAACAGGCGGCCGATGGTGCTCTTGCCCGACCCGGGCGGGCCGTAGAAATATATGCTCATCGCCTCATCCCTCTTCCGGCCAGAAGACCAGCCCATCTGTCCCGCCGCGCAGCAGTACATCCGGCAGCCTGGCGCGGCGCAGGGCCGCACAGCGCGGCAGCATCTCGCCCAGCGAGTCGCCGCCCAGCTTCTCGATCAGCGCATCCGCCAGCACATAGGCGATCATCGCTTCCAGGATCGGCACGGCCCTCGGCACCGGGCAAAAATCCGAGCGCTCATAGTTGGTGTCCACGCCGCGCGGCGCCCCCGGCGGCAGGCTGCCGTCCAGCTCCACCGAGCGCTGCGGGGTCAGCGTGGTGGCGATGGGCTTCATCGCCGCCCGCACCACCAGGGGCTCGCCGGTGGTGATCCCGCCCTCCAGCCCCCCCGAGCGCCCCGTCTGGCGCACCAGGGCTTCCCCTTCCAGGAAGATGGCGTCCTGCACCTGCGTCCCTGGCAGCGCCGCGTTCTCAAAAGCCGGCCCGATCTCCACCCCCTTCATTGCCGGCACGCTCAGCACGCAGGCTCCCAGGCGGGCGTCCAACCGGCGGTCCCACTGCACATACGAGCCCAGCCCCGGTGGCAAGCCCAGGGCAGCGATCTCCAGCACCCCGCCCAGCGTGTCCCGGCTCTGCATAATGGCCTGGATGCGCTCCACCATCCGCTCCGAGGCCACCGGGTCGGGACAGCGCACCGGGCTGGCTTCGGCCTGCTCAATGCGCCGGGCATAGGGCATTCCTTCCAGGTCAGCCCTGACTTCTCCAATAGCGGTCACGTACCCGCCCACCTGCACCCCGAACTGTGCCAGCAGCAGCTTGCATACTGCCCCCACCGCCACGCGCCCCGCTGTCTCACGCGCCGAGGCGCGCTCCAGCGCCGGGCGCAGATCATCGTAGCCGTACTTAATCACCCCGGTCAGGTCGGCGTGCCCCGGGCGGGGCACGGTGAAGGGTGGCACTGCCCTGCCGCTCCACTTCGCATGGTCCAGGTTGTCCACGTACAGCGCCACCGGCGCGCCGGTGGTGCGCCCTTCCATCACCCCGGACAGGATGCGCGCCTGGTCGCGCTCGATCTTCATCCTCGGCCCGGCGCCGTACCCCTGCTGGCGCCGCGCCAGTTCCAGGTTAATGGTGGCCCTGTCCAGCAGCAGGCCCGCCGGCAGGCCGTCCAGGATCGCCGTCAGAGCTGGCCCGTGTGATTCGCCCGCGGTGAGAAAACGCAGCCCCATGCCTACCACCCCTCCTGCAGCGCCTGCTGCATGCGCTCCATCCCCAGCTGCACGCGATCGATGGGAGCAGTGATGGAAATGCGAATGAAACCCTCCCCTCCTTTGCCAAACACCGTGCCCGGGGTCAGGCTGAGGTGCGCCTGGTCCAGCAGCCAGGTGACAAACTCGACCGAGGTGGTCTCCGGCGGGATAGGGGACCAGACATACAGCGAGCCCTTCGGCGTCTCGGCTCTCAGCCCCATGGCATGCAGCGCCCGCACCACCACGTCCCGCCGCTGGCGGTATGTCTCGTTGCGCTCTCTCAGCCAGGACTGGTCGCCGGTCATTGCAGCCGTGGCTGCATCCAGTATCGGCAGGAACTGCGAGCTGTCCAGATTGGTCTTCAGGGTGAACAGGCTGCGCAGCGCCTGGGGATTGCCCACCACCGTGCCCACCCGCCAGCCAGCCATGTTGTGCGACTTGGACAGCGTGTTGTACTCCAGCGCCACGTCCCTGGCGCCGGGGATCTCCAGCAGGCTGGGCGCGTAAGCGCCGTCATAGGTCACCTGGGCATAGGCCGCGTCATGGCACAGCAGGATGTTGTGCTCCCGGGCAAAGTCCACCGCCTGGACAAAGAACTCGCGCGTCGCCATGGCCGAGGTCGGGTTATTGGGGTAGTTCAGCCACATCATCTTTGCTCGCCCCCGCACCTCCATCGGGATGGCCTCCAGGTCTGGCAGGTATCCCGCCTCCGGCCGCAGCGGCAGGTAAAATGGCTCGCCGCCCACGAACAGCGTGCCGCGGGTGTAGGTGATGTACCCCGGGTCGGGGATTAGCACCACATCGCCCGGGTCAATAAAAGCCTGCATGGCATGGAAGATGCCTTCCTTCGACCCCAGCAGCAGCACCACCTCGTGGTCCGGGTCAAGTTCTACGCCGTGCACCCAGCGGTACATCTCGGCCCAGGCGCGGCGCACCGCCGGGGTGCCGGC
The DNA here is from genome assembly GCA_903871905.1 of uncultured Chloroflexota bacterium. Lineage (GTDB taxonomy): Bacteria > Chloroflexota > Anaerolineae > Anaerolineales > UBA4823 > CAIQIV01. Next base: position 18,560 of record CAIQIV010000419.1, read on the forward strand.
GTGCGGCTGGTAGGCATGGCTGGAGGACCGCGCTGCCGACTGCGCCAGGGCGTCAATGATGTGCGGTGCAGGCGGCAGGTCCGGTGAGCCTTCGTCCAGCCGGACCACATCGATCCCCTGGGCGCTCATCGTCCTCAGTTTTGCGCTCAGGGTGGCAAAAAAGTGCGGAGCCAGGTGCTCCATGCGTTTCGCAGTGTGTATCATCCAGGGTCTCCTGCAGGCTGCGCCTGGGCGGCATCGGCAGCCTGCCGCATTTGGGTTCGATCAGCGGTCTTCCCGCTCCACAATTCAAAAGCCAGCGCCGCCTGCTCCACCAGCATCCCCAGCCCGTTGGCTGCGGGCCGGCCGCGCTGGCGCGCCTGGCGCACCAGGCGGGTCTCTCTCGGCTTGTATACCAGGTCATAGACAGCCGCCTGGTCAGGAAAATCCAGGTCCTCAGGCCAGGGCGTGGTCTCAAGCGCGGGGAACATACCCAGTGGGGTGGTGTTCACCACCAGGTCCACCCCTGCCATCGCCCCAGCCTGCAGCGCCGCCTCCAGGCTGGTAAAAGCTGCCGTCACCTGGGGGAAGATCCGCTGCAGCTCCTGCTCGCGTCCGGAGCGGCTGCCGGAAAGCGTCACGCGCCAGCCGGCCTCACCCAGTGCGGCAACCACCGCCCGCGCCGAGCCGCCGGCTCCCAGCACCAGCACATGCCCTGGCCGGTTTTTCAGGAAAGGAAAGCAAGCCCACAGATCAGCCAGGAAACCGGGAGCATCGGTGTTCTCCCCCAACAACCGGCCCTCCCGGCACAGCAGGGTGTTGGCCGCGCCGATGTGCTGGACCGCGGGGGACAGCTCGTCCAGGTAGGAAAGCACATTTTGCTTGTGAGGGAGGGTGACATTCAGCCCATCCAGCTCCCCCCGGCGCAGGCGGCCGAGGCAGGCTGCCAGCTCGTCCTGGCCCTGCGGCAGGGGCGGGATGGGCAGTAAGGTGTAATCGCCCGCCAGCTGGCAGGCGCGCAGGGCAGCGCGGTGCATCACCGGCGACAGGCTTTGCTCCAGGGGATAACCGATCAGCCCCAGGCGCAGCGCCTGGAGGGTCACACCGACCGCCGGATCTTGGCCTCGCTCAGGTTGGCGCCCAGGGCGCGCAGCGTCGGGATGAAACCGGGGAAGGACTCGCTCACCACTTCCGCCTGGTGGATGGTTACCGCCTGCTGGGAGGCCAGGCCGGCTACCGCCAGCGCCATTGCCAGCCGGTGGTCGCCGTGCGCCTGCACGCTGCCGCCGCGCACCGCCCCTCCGCCCCGGATCACAAAGCCATCCCTGGTCTCCTGGATATCCACCCCTATCGCCAGCAGTTCCTGCACCAGGGCTGAGATGCGGTCGGATTCCTTCAGGCGCAGCTCACCGGCGTCGCGCACTTCGGTCACCCCCTCGGCAAATGCAGCCGCCACGGCGTACACCGGGAACTCGTCGATCATGCGCACCACCAGGTTCGCCGCGGACCCGGGAGGAAAGATAAAGCCTTTCAACTTGCTGCAGCGAATGGTCAGGTCTCCCACCGGCTCACCGCCCTGGTCAGACCGGTTGGAAACCTGGATGTCCGCTCCCATCTGGATCAGCACCTCCAGCAGGCCAGTGCGCGTGGGGTTCAGGCCCACCTGCTGCAAGACCACATTTGATCCGGGAGTGATCAACGCCGCCACGATCAGGAAGGCTGCCGCAGAGAAATCACCCGGCAGGCTCATCTGCAAAGGGTTCAGACGCAGCGGATTGGGCGCCTTCAGCGTGGTGACGGTCGAAACCTGCTGGTGAGCGTTTTGCTTCTCTTCCCAGTGTACCTCTACCCCCATGCTGCTCAGCATGCGCTCAGTGTGGTCGCGCGATGGGCCCGGCTCACGCAGCGTGGTGCTGCCATCTGCCGCCAGGGCTGCCAACATGAGGCAGGACTTCACCTGGGCGCTCGCCACCGGCAGGGTGTAATTCAATGGTTTCAAGGGCTCGTCTTCCGCCCGTTCCACCAGCTTCAGCGGCGCCAGCCCATCGCCGGTCGCCTCGATCGGCACATTCATCTTGCGCAGCGGCTCAACGATGCGCTTCATCGGCCGGCTGCGCAGACCAGCCGAGCCGTCCAACACCGCCGGCACACCGGCTGCTGCCAGCGCCCCGGCCAACAGGCGCAGCGTGGTAGCCGAGTTGCCGCAGTTGATCGGCGCTTCAGGCGGCTGCAGGCCGCGCACGCCTTTCCCCCAAACGTGCAGGGTTGTCTCATCCAGGCTCCACTTCACCCCCAGGTCAGTCAGCGCGTCTAACATGGCCTGGGTAACGCCCGAAACCAGGAAGTTCTCGATGATGCTTTCCCCATCAGCCAGCCCGGCAAACAAGGCGGCGCGATGAGACATCGACTTGTCACCTGGAATATTCCCCTTCACCGTCCCCAGCAGCGGTCCACCAGGAACTGCCACCATCAGGTGCTCCAGTTCAGCCAGGGTCACAGGGGTTGATTTCATCAGCCACCTCCTCGGTTGGTTTTTGCCACTAAATCTTCATAGCTGGCCGCGCCCATTTCCAACAGCTGCTGCAGGCCAGGGATATCGTTTGTTTCCAGACTTTTTTCCATTTCTCCAAGAATGCCCTGAAAGTGATGAATTCTCGCCAGCAGGTTCTGGCGGTTGGTGAGAAGGATATCGACCATCATGCGCGGCGCGGTACCTGCCAGGCGCGCCGTGCTGCGAAAACCGGACGCCACCAGCGGCTCCACTTCCAGCGGGGTGCTGCCTGCCAGGGCGGTTGAGACCAGGTAGGGGAAGTGGCTGGTTGCCGCCGTCCACCGGTCGTGGACCTCCGGCTCAAGATACAGCGGCCTGGCGCCAATCTCCTGGGCCAGTTCCTGCGCCAATTGGAGAGCCCTGGTCGTCGTGCGCGGCAGGCAGGAGATGACAAATGCCGCCCCACGAAACAGCCCGGCTTCAGCATTGGCGATGGACAGCTTTTCCTTCCCGCACATCGGGTGCCCCCCAACAGGCTCAAAGCGCAGGGGTAGCCGCTCCATAGCCGCCATGATCTCCACCTTGGTGGAGCCCAGGTCCATCACTACCGGCGCACCGGGATGGAGTTCTGGCAGCCTGCCAAGATAATCAATGATCGAGAGCACAGGCGTGGCCAGGATTACCAGGCCGGCCTGCGGCAGGATCTGCACCGGGTCAGCCGAGCCGCGCTGGATGGCGCCCATCTCCAGCGCCTGTTCCACTGCGGCTGTGTCCTGGTCCACGCCATCCACACCCAGGCAGCGCCCCTGGAGCGCCAGGGCCAGCGAGCCTCCCATCAGTCCCAGGCCAACTACCGCTACCCGCGTCTGCTGCAGGCCGGGCAGATTACTCACCCCAGCGCCTTCTCACCGTCACAGGACCATTCCCGGCTGGAAGCGCTGCGCTTTTTATCCATCCGGGGTGCATTCTGCATCGACATCCCGCCCAATGGCCCTGGCAATCGCCTTCACCTGGCACACCAGTTCGGCATACCGCTCGGGCTTTAAAGACTGCCCGCCATCTGAAAACGCCTGCTCAGGATGAGGATGGACCTCAATAATCAGCCCATCTACCCCGGCGGCTACCGCCGCCCGGGCGATCGGGGTCACATAATTCCAATAACCAGTGCTGTGCGACGGATCCAGGATCACCGGCAGATGGGTCTGGGATTTCAACACCGGGATAGCGTTGATATCTGTGGTGTTGCGAGTGGAAGACTCGAAGGTGCGGATGCCGCGCTCACACAACATCACCTTGCGGTTGCCATGTGAAAGGATGTATTCAGCAGCCATCAGCAGCTCGTCAACCGTCGCCATCAGCCCGCGCTTGAGCAGCACCGGCATCTGGCTCTCACCCACCGCATGCAGCAGGGCATAGTTCTGCATATTGCGCGCCCCCACCTGGAGTACATCGACATATTGAGCCACCAACGGCACAAGTTCAGGGGTCATCACCTCGGATACGATCGGCATCCCGGTGATTTCCCTGGCTTCAGCCAGGATCTCAAGGCCCGCCTCGCCCATGCCCTGGAAGGAATAGGGCGAGGTGCGCGGCTTGTAAGCTCCGCCCCGCAGCGCATTGGCGCCCGCCTCATGCACTGCGCGCGCCGTTTCCAGCAGCTGCCCCCGGCTCTCCACGGAACAAGGTCCGGCAATCAATAAAAGCTGCTCTGAGCCTACTTTGATCCCCTGGCCAATGTCTATCACCGAATTCTCCGGGATAAATTCGCGTGAGGCCAGCTTATACGGCCTGGATATGGGTACCACCCGATCAACCCCGGGCAAATGCAAGAACTGGTCCTGCGCTACCGGCCTGCCATCCCCAATTGCACCGATCACAGTGCGCTCTGCACCGGTGGACAGATGCACCCGCAATCCATTCATTTCCACGCGCTCGATGACACCCTGGATCTGCTCTGGCGATGCATCAGTACGCATAATGATCATCATAAGGCCTGTTCCTCCTTCGTAATATTTCCACTCACCAGGTCTGGGCGCAGCCTGGCTGCCCCTCCCAGGTAAACATGCTTGACTTGATATTGAGGAATTTCCGTGTTCCAGTGCATCAGGACGCGGACGCAGCGTGGCAAACTGCCAGGGACCGGTATCTCCCGAGCGCACATCATCGGAACCTGGCTCCATCCAATCTGGCGAGCAGCCTGCGCCGGATAGACAGACACCAGGTCCTCTGTCACCGTAAAGATGACGCTGGCCAGGTCCTCTGTCCGCAGCAATGGGTTGGCGGCCATCAATTCTTGCAGCAGCTGGCGCGTTGCCGCCAGGACAATTTCCACATCATCCTGTGTCACGTCTATCGCGCCTCTCACTCCACGTACCTGGCTCATCGGTGACCTCTCTGCTCTATACAATCTTATCAAAACAATATCGCTCTCTGAGGTGAAACGTCTCACTCCAGATATTCAACATTCGTTGTGTGTTCATTATATATTACAACTTTATACTTGATGCGAATAAAGTGTACCTTACCGCTCTTAATACGTCAAGACATCACCTTGCAAATCTGTCAGGGAATTGACGGTCCACTTTGCGAGCCTGTAAGGTAATTTACTTGCAAATAATATATAATGTGAATAGCAAGAAATAATAACATCGCCTGTGA
>CAIQIV010000420.1 GCA_903871905.1 uncultured Chloroflexota bacterium
AGCTCCTAAGGCTTTCAATCCAGAAGCTGATTTGATTGCTCCTTCAGGAGAAAATGTATGATTACGATGAATTTGCCCGGCCCCAAAGCACGTGCTCTCGTGAAGCGAGATCAGGCGGTTATTTCTGAATCCTATCCACGCGGGTATCCCTTTGTTATGGACCATGGTAAAGGCACCGAGGTATGGGATGTAGATGGAAACCGTTTCCTGGATTTTGCTGCTGGGATTGCCGTCAATTCCACCGGTCACTGCCATCCTGCTGTTGTTAAGGCAATCCAGGAACAGGCAGAGAAGTTTTTGCACATTTCATCGGACTTCTATCACACCAAGTGGATCGAATTGGCCGAGCGTATCAATGAGATAGCACCTTTCCTGGACAATGCGGTTTCCTTCATGACCAATTCTGGAACTGAGAGCGTTGAAGCTGCAATCAAGCTAGCGCGGTTCCACACCGGGCGAACCGAATTTATTGGATTTCTTGGCGCATTTCATGGAAGGACGATGGGTGCGGTCACGTTTACCGCCAGCAAGCCGGTTTATCATCGTGACTTTTACCCCCTCATGAATGGTGTGCTGCATGCCCCTTATCCCGATCCCTATCGTCCAATTCTTCTCTCCGAACCCGGCGAGGATTACGGGAGAACAGTTGTTCGATTTATTGAGGAGCAGGTCCTGGGTCATGTTCTACCACCTGATAATGTGGCTGGTATCCTGGTTGAACCAATTCAGGGTGAAGGCGGCTATATTGTGCCTTCCGATGGTTTCTTCCCCGCGCTGCGCGATTTGTGCGATAAGTATGGGATCATGTTGATTGTTGATGAGGTGCAGTCCGGAATGGGACGCACTGGTAAATGGTGGGCGATTGAGCATTTTAACATTGAGCCTGATATTGTTTGCGCGGCGAAAGGAATCGCATCTGGTTTGCCGTTAGGCGTTATGTTTGCCCGTGAGCACCTGATGGATTGGCCGCGTGGATCTCACGGGAACACTTTCGGGGGGAATCCGATTTCATGCGCTGCTGCCCTGGCAACGATAGAACTGATTGAGAATGAATATCTGCAAAATGCAACGATGATGGGTGACCACATTATGGCTAAGCTTCAGGAGATGCAATCTCGCTATCCTCATATTGGCCAGGTGCGCGGCAAAGGGTTAATGATTGGGATCGAATTTGTCCAGGACAGGTCTACCAAAGAACCGGTTGAGAAACTGCGGGATGATATTGTGGACAATGCGTTCAAATCTGGGCTGCTTCTTCTGGGTTGTGGCAAATCAACCATCCGCCTATCGCCGCCTCTCAATGTCACTCGTCAAGAAGTTGATGAAGCTTTAGCTATCTTGGATGAAGCGATCCAGCTAGCCGAGAAAGAGATTCTCCCCATTGCTGCCTGATTTCCGTGTTCGCCAGCGGGATTATCTGCTGGAAATATCACGCGCGATGACCCAGGAGCTCGATTTTGAGAAGCTCCTGGCACGCATTTTGTATATCTCGCTGGAAATGTTGGCTGGTCAGGCAGGCTTGATAGCCTTGCGCGAAGAACAAGGGGGATGGACTGTAGCAGCATCGTATGGCCTTCCACCGGGTTTTCTTGAGCAGCTTTCCCCACTCCTGGCTTCGTTGCCTGAGCATAATGAGCCTCAACTGTCTGAACTGCCCGAAGTCAACCGCTTGCTTGAACGTATGATGCGAGTTTCCAGCCTTGGATTGCTAACGGGGGTTGTATTACCACTCATCGCCCGTCGTCAGGTGGTTGGAGTTCTGTTTGTTTTTCGAAACTACCCGGGGGTATTTTCTTCCAATGACACGGCCCTGCTGCAAAGTTTTGCTGACCAGGCTGCTATTGCGGTCAGTAATGCAAAACTGTATCGCCAGGTCATCTATGAAAAACGACGTATTACCGGTCTTCTGGATTCAGCGGCGGATGGGATATTAATTCTGCTGGGAGATCATTCTATTGAACGGTGTAACCCAGCTATGCTGCGCATGTTAGGCCTGGCCAGTGACCAGGTCCTGACCAAAGGGCATGAAGATGTGATCCGCCTGGTCAGAGTGAAAGAAGGCCAGACCCTGGAACAGGCTGAAGCTCAAGGATGGCCTCCGACGCCAAACGCAACGCTCTATGTAGAAGGCGATCTGGAACGCCATGGGACCCAACCTCTTCCTGTAGGCATCACCTATGCACCCTTAGTTTCCCAAGAAGGTGAGTTGGTTAACATTATTGCCACAGTGCGTGATATCACGCGTTTCCGTGAAGCAGATGAGTTGAAAAGCACCTTTGTCTCGGTAGTCAGCCATGAGCTTAAGACGCCTATCGCCTTGATCAAGGGATATGTCTCCACATTGCGCCGTGAAGATGCCTCCTGGGATCGGGCCATCATCAAAGATTCCCTCGAAGTGATTGAGGAGGAAGCGGATCGCCTGACTGAAATGGTGGAAAACCTGCTGGATGCGACCCGGCTGCAGGCAGGTGCTCTTTCGATGAACTTGTGTGATGTTTCCTTGCGGTCGTTGGTCAAGCGGATTGCAGATCGATTCCAGACCCAAACCTCAAACCACATCATTATCCTAGATATCCCAGAAAACTTCCCGGTCATCCTGGGGGACGAATCGCGTCTGGAACAGGTGGTTGCGAACCTGATCTCGAATGCGATCAAGTACAGCCCACAAGGAGGAGAGATCCGCATCAATGGGCAGGTGCGGTCACAGCAGGTGATGATTTGTATTTCGGACCAAGGGCCGGGGATAGCCCCGAGTGATATTCCCCACGTGTTTGACCGCTTTTACCGCTCTTCGGATTTTGCAAAGATTACAAAAGGCGCCGGGTTAGGACTTTACCTTGCCCGGGCAGTGATTGAAGCTCATGGAGGCCGCATCTGGGTAGACCCAAAGCCAGATCAAGGGGCAAGAATTTGCTTTTCTTTACCCCGGGACGCCCTGAGTTCTCAGATTGAACTACCTGCTAACCACTAATTACTTGCATGTTGTAAGATGGTTTAATTTTATCTACGAGAAGGACGAAACTAATGCCAAAAACGAGAATCAATTGTCCAGGCTGCCGCCAACCGATCGTTGCAGAAATCGACCAGTTGTTTGATGTCGGCACAGATCCCTCTGCAAAACAGCGCTTTCTTTCTGGTGCATTTAATATTGCTCAGTGTCCAAACTGCGGTTACCAGGGGGCAATTTCCACACCTCTTGTCTATCATGATCCTCAGAAGGAATTACTGCTGACTTTCATTCCCCCCGAAGTGGGATTGCAGCGCAATGATCAGGAGAAATTAATTGGACAATTAATTAACCAGGCAATCAGCAAGTTGCCACAAGAAAAGCGCAAGGCTTATATTTTTCGGCCTCAATCTGCATTAACTTTACAAGGAATGGTTGAACGAGTCCTCGAGGCAGAAGGTATTACGAAGGATATGATCCAGGCTCAGCAGCAAAGGATGAATCTGATCCAGCGCCTGATTTCATCTCCTGATGATGAATCCAGGGCTGAGTTAGCCAGACAAGAAGATAGCCTGATCGATTCCAATTTCTTCGCTTTGCTGCGCCGGCTGCAGGAAACTGCTTTGATGAGCGGAGATCAAGAAGCTGCGCGCGCATTTGTGGCGTTACAGAGTGTGATTTTACCGGTCACGACGCTGGGACGCGAACTCCAAGCACAAGCACAGGAAATTGAAGCGGTGATGACCGAGATAAAACAGGTGGGCAACAATCTCACTCAAGAGAAGTTATTAGATATGGCAACCAGGGATGGAAGCGAAGTCCGCCTGAGGACACTAGTGAGCCTGACCAGGCCTTTAATGGATTATGCTTTCTTCCAGGCGCTCAGTGATAAGATTGAGCGCTCAAGAGGAGATGGGCGAAACCGCTTGATCGGGGTGCGCGAAAAGCTATTGGAGTTCACCCAGGAGTTTGACAAGGAAATTGATGAGCACCGCTTAAATGCCAGAGAACTTTTGGATAAGGTATTGGCTCTTCCCGACGTGGACCAGGCTATGGCAGAGGTAATGCCGGCTGTGGATGATTTCTTTATCCAGGAAGTGAACCAGCGGTTGGAGGTTGAGCGGAAAAAAGGTGACCTGACTGTCATCGGTAAGCTGCAGCGGATTATGACCGCCATTCAGGATGCCAGTGCACCGCCGCCTGAAATCGCTTTTATTGAAGAATTACTGGCTGCCCAGGATGAGCAGGCCATGCAGGAACTTCTTGAAGAGAACGCCGAAGCTATTTCTCCCGAATTTATGGACCTGCTCTCCAATTTAGCTGCCCAGGTGCAAAGAGGAGAAGATAAAGAACTGGCGCTGCGCATGGGGCTGGTATACCGGCAGGTTCTTAAGTTTTCGATGCGGCGTAATTTTTCAAACTGATCGACGGTCGGCGGATGAATTTTCCAACCGCAAACCGTGCCCGCGCACTGTGAGGATATAGTTGTGGGATGGGTCAATACTGGCCAGGCGATCGCGAAGTCGGCGTACAAGAGCATCCAATGCCTGCTCGGATACCTCGATCGCCTGGACCTCTCCCCATATTCTGGTGATCAGTTCTCTACGTGGAACTACCTGTCCAGGGTTTTCATACAGCATCTCTAATAAACTGAATTGAGAGACCGAGAGGGGAGGGAGAACCTCAATGTCGCCGATCCACACCCGCCGCGACCGTTTTTCAAGTTTCAAACGACCAGTTTGATGGAGCGTGGGCTCATCATCGATCCTGACAGGTCCTGAGTGTTCTGACATCTCTGCATATTCCTGGTCATCCAGAGGAACTGTTGCATCAGAACTTAAAAAGGTAAATTTTTGCGCCAGAGCGATCTGGATCACATCTCCGTCTTCTAAAATGGCAGAATCTTGGATGACGATCCCATTGCGATGCGTGCCGTTCTTACTCCCCAGATCCTCGAGCAGGATGCCTTTTCCAGTCAGGCTGAGTCGAGCATGTTGGCGTGAAACCTGCCGATCTGCAATGACGATGTCGCAGGTCTCATCTCGACCCAGGACAAGGTTCCCTCTTAAAGCCCAACGCTGCCCAATTAACGGGCCTGCCTGGGCTACGAGAAAGGCAACTTCATCGATACTCGATTTTCCCATGTTTGCATCTCCACGTGTATAATAACATAGAAGTCTGGGCTCAGATCGGATATATGATTAACCAATGCTAGTGATTTTGTACCAGGAAAGGTTTTCCTTCAATGCCTACGCCATTAAGAACGGATGATGTTCTTCGATCTCGTTATCGAATCAGAAGAATCATTGGTCAAGGTGGCATGGGTTCCATTTACCTGGCAGATGATCTACGCCTTGAGGGCCGTTCCTGTGCCTTGAAGGAAGTAGAGCATGACCGCACCATGTCGCCTGATATGTTGAAGCAGGCACGTGAACAGTTCTTCCGCGAGGCAACTATCCTGGCTAGGCTTGATCATCCGAACTTGCCCAAGGTGTCAGATTTTTTTTCCATTGGTGGTCGAGACTACCTGGTTATGGATTATGTTCCAGGGAAAGATCTGCAGGCGATCATGAATGAGGCACGGCAGAAAGGGTCCTTCCTGCCAGAAGCTGAAGTTTTAGGTTGGGCCAACCAGCTTGCAGACGCATTATCATACCTGCATAATCAGGCACCACCGATTTTACACCGGGATATCAAACCCAGCAACTTGAAACTTACCCCAACCGGGCTCCTAAAGTTGGTAGACTTTGGGTTGGTAAAGATCCTGGCATCCGAAGAAGTGACCATCACGATATTACAGGGAAGAGGCACAGCATTATATACACCGTTGGAACAGTATGGCGGTGATTCCGGGCACACCGATGCTCGTAGCGACATTTATGCATTTGGAGCGACGTTATACCATTTACTAACCAACCACTCTCCTGTGGAAGCGAGAGAATTGTTCTTGCATCCTGACAATCTGGTTCCGCTGCGCCAGATCAATCCAGAAATCAGCTTACGTACAGAACGAGCGGTGCTGTGGGCAATGAGCCTTCATCCTGACGAAAGACCTCAGGATGTTGAGACATTTCGGCAAGCCTTGCTGGGAGATTGGAATCCGATTACCAGGCCCAGGACACGGGCTGTGCGTAACGATGTTGAGGATGTGCTTGCATCTCCGGTCGAACGAATTTTACTTCTTTGCTCGGTCGGTCTTATCCTGGTGAGTCTGGCGATAACTTTGTTGCGTTAATTTTTAGGGGAAGAGATGCTTTGCCACAACCAGGCTACCAGAAGACCGGTGATAATCCCAGCTAATGTAGTGACAAATACCCCTCTTGATACAGATGTTTTCAGCAGATATTCGCTTCCCGGTAATTGCAGGATCAAATAACAATAGGCCAGCAGACCACCAATAACTGCCAGCAGACCGGCTCTGGCTCCCCATCTGGCAGGACCGATAATGGAGAACAGGCGATAGGCTGACCATCCAATACCGACGGTCATGAGCAGAGCCATGATCCAGTCACCAAAATTGGGAGTGGGAGGAAGAGAAACCGGAGGCTTCACCTCGGGAGTAGGTGTTGGTGTAGCAGTAAGTGTTGGGGATGGGGTAGGTGTCGGCGGTGTAGTAGGGGTAGGAGATGGTGGTTCTTCGCCAGGGGCGGGTACATCAACCTGAAGGACCGTTGATTTCGCCGTTTCACTTTCTGCAGAAATATCAAACAGTCCATAGTTCACGACATTAAAACTGGCCCGTGCCACCCCAGCCTGGGTGGTGCCTGTCTGTCGAAGCTCTGTGGTATTTGTGTTTGAGCGCATGGTGAAATCGACCGGGATACCATCTGGAACCGTGAACCCATTGTGATCGTAGATTATGCCAGTGCGAACCGCAATGACGTCACCAGGGCCGAATTTTGGAACGACAGTGGGGATAGGGGTTTTCGTCCCTGAAATCGCTTCTGTGACGGGCAGATCAAATTCCAGAGGGATGATTTGCTTGGGATCAGGGAAAAGTGCGGCATTCAAATCATAGCGAATGCCAGGAATAGAGACAGGTGAAGCTCCTATCGGTTGCAGTTCTTTGAAGAGTAAATAAGCCGCGATATCAACAAACTGGGGCATTTTGCTATATAACCCGTAATACGCACTCAACTTGGATATGTTGGTGGCATCCAGGTAATAGGGGGCATTCATTGAATAAACGATCAATCGTTTTTGTTGGAATAAATCCGGCCTCTCTGCAAGGAACCTGCTCAGGATCAGGAAGGAGGGCTGCTCATTGCTGGGTTTTAAAAGAGAGAAGATGATCCAATCTGATCGCTTCAGTGCTGTTTCCAGTTGGCTTCCTTCTGGCATCCCATCCAACATGTTCTTAAGTAATGAAAGAGGATAGGATGAAAGGTTCTTGGGAGAGACCTGGCTGCCCGCCAGGGGGCCGTAGCGTTTCAGGACCACCTTTTCCAGCGAATCAACCGGGAGTAAAGCATAGGGCTGACAAGTTGTGCACTGCTGACCGGTTTGGTCATCAGTGATAAAAACCAGGTTATCGTCTGGTCCAGGCGGATCCGGCAATGAATCATCAAGCTCATTCTGTGGGGGGCTGATCAAGGTCGCTGACTGCCGTGCGGTTTCAAAAGTCGCCTGTCCCGATTGGCCAACATCTCGAATACGCGTTGAGGGTGGAAGGACGTTGTTTAATGAAAACTCTCCATAAAGACGAAACTTCAGGGTAAGGATGCGTGTAACGGATTCATCCACTCGTTGAGCAAAAGCTGTGTCCTCTCGATATTTCTGGGTAAAGAAATCCAGTGTATGCAAGGTTGATGTATATGGATCAGATTCGGAGGGAGAGGAGAAATCCCCGAAGTAAAGTACGTCATTGCCAGCCAGAAAAGCATTCAAAGCCACCCGCCTTGGATCGAATGACTGCCCGGTCGGATCATAAAAACGGCGGACAGCACGATTCCCCAGGTCGTCGCTGATCACCAAGCCGCCTGCTTTGCGCCAGGAGTCGATCGGAGGAAGGCTTAATAACAAATTGAGTGCTTGTGGATCAAAGCTGACCGGTCTGGTAGTGGCTCGAATATTGCCCTGAAAACCCTGGTAGCGGATATGCGAGGTGAGTAAAGCATCTGCGGTCATTGCAGGGGAAGGGGCGTTGCCAGTGACCGCAAAAAATGGAGCCAGTTCAAAGCTTTCCAATTCTTCCAGTGATTTCCGCACCGTAGCCACCTCTTCATCGGGCAGCCGGTCCGATCCCCCCTGACCTGGAAAGTGTTTGGCAACCACCGCGATTTGCCCCTGGCTTCCTTCGTGGACACCCTGGATGAAAGCTTTCCCCATCTCAGCTACCCAAAAGGGATCCCCGCCAAATGATCGTGTACCCAGGTCGTTTGCGCCTTCCTGGCGGGGGTTCTCCAAAACATCGAGTGATGGCCCAAGTAGCAGGTTGATACCCAGAATGGATAGCTCCTTTCCCAGCACACTGCCTACCTGGGTGGAAAGAGCAGGATTCCAGGTTGCCCCCAGCGCCATTTCATTGGGCAGGGGAGTCAACCCGCTCAAAATCTGATCGTAGGCGTATCCATCCCCTTCCTGCGGAATGCTAATGAAAAGCGGGATGTAAGCGGGCGTGAATGGCTCGCCATTTGCCGGGTTGATTTTGCTGGATTGAGAAGTAGAACGGCGTACCAGTTGAAGCTGGCGGACCAGGGTGAAGACTTGGTTGACAGTCTGGTTACCGTCTGGGATGTTATCATTGGCAGCCAGGAGCACAACTCCGCCAATGAAACGGTTGGTGATCAGATCGGCAATCATAGTACCGGATCCAACCTTATTGTCTTTAAATGTAAGCAGGAACAGCTGGCCTATTCTTTCTTCTGGGGTGAGCTGGTTCAGAACTGCCTGGGCTTGGGTCGTTGGAGATGGAGTCTGTGTAGTAGGCGCGGCCAAGCCTGCTGCTGGGGGCAGTATGGTGGCCAAGAGCAGGCCTATTACTAAAAAACGCATCAAACTTGGCGAAAGATGTTTCATCAAATAGCTGATTCGGCCGCTATGATATCCTGTAATAATTGCCGCCGTTGTGCTCCACTCATCCCTTCAAGGTGACGGATGCCAAGGGGATCAATCTGCTGAGACAATAAGGCAAATTCTTCTTCAGATGGTGGGATGGTTTCGCTGACATCGGGAGAAATTTCAAGCTCAAAGCCGGTATGGGATTGAATCTTCTGGATTGACACTCCAGGGTGATAATGGGTCAGCCGCATCTTCCCGTGTAAAAAGTCAAATTGTCCCAGGTCAGTTACCAGGTAACGCGGACCGCTGCCGCGAGTTCGCTGAGGGGAAAAGCCCATTCCTGAAACAAAGTCAATTCGGGGGACAAAGGTTAGCCGTGAATGCCGAGGAATATAGAGATGGATATCGTTGATAAATGTCGTCACATCCGGTATCCCACCTGTTCCAGGCAAGCGCAGGCGGGGATGGGAATAGACTTTGCCAAAGGCGATGTTATTGAAGTTCCCTTGAGCGTCAATTTGAGCGGGTCGGAAAAACTCTTTTGGCCGCAGAACAGGCAGCATATCTGCAGCCGCACGTACAAAGCCGACGTTGGTTAGAGAACGATCCAACCATAGTTTTTCTACCTGCGTTAGGGCAAGAGGGGCTGGCTCATGGCAGATGCCCTGTCCGATTGCAGAAGCAAAATACAGGTCCGGAGCGTGGGTTTGCCGCGCCAGGAGGTAACCGGCTGCCACCAGTGGAGTTGCCAGGCCCTGGGCAACAATCTCTCCGTTCTTCACCTGCCGGGAGATACATACGACGATGAAATCATCTGGTGATATTTCCATTTTTCTCTTTTCTCAGAACGGTCTGCCGGACGTTGCGGGCCAGGACAGGATCATCAGTAAAGATCCCATCAACCCCCAGTTCAAAGAGGCGTCTCATCTCTGTTTCAGTGTTCACAGTGTAGACGAATACTCGTTTGCCGCGCTGATGAGCGTTGTTGACCAGATCAGGGGTAACGTCTTTTGCTTCCGGATTCAGAGATTGGTATGGCAAAACCCGTCCCAGCCAGGAGCGGGAGCGCCACCCCCTCCAGCCAGATTCGGCTAACAGGCCCAGCGGAATATCCGGCAGCAGCCGGTGGATTCGATACAGGGTTATCCAGCTAAAGGAGGAGAATAAAATCCGCCGGCTGAGCTTGTGCTTTTTCACCAGCTCAGCTACTTTGTGTGGCAAATTGTCGAATGGCGAGGCGTAATTGGTCAGTTCAACATTGATATAGGTCAATTTCCCAACGGCTTTAAAGACTTCGTCAAGGGTGGGGATAGGTTCCCCGCTGAATGCCACATCAAAGTGAGAACCTGCATCCAACTTGCGAAGTTCTGCCAGTGATTTTTTCCTGAGAGGTCCGCTTCCTTCCGTCGTCCTGTCCAGGGTCTGATCGTGAAAGGTGACGACATGCCCATCCCTGGAAAGCTTTGCATCTAATTCGATGGCATCTGCTTCCTGACGCAATGCCAGTTCAAAGGCAGCCAGCGTATTTTCAGGTGCATAAGCCGAGGCGCCTCGGTGTCCAAATATGATGGGATAGGTGACTTCGTTCAGCATGTAAAAACCACGCCTCTTCTAATCTTGGATTCCTGTAGGCCTGATGTCCCGGACTTTAAGCTGAAAGGGTGGGGCAGAATAAAACGAGTCCTGCCGGTTTAAATTCCGTTTGTATTCATCCCACTCAAAAGAATACACCAGATCAATCCGTGGAGGAAGGATATCTTTCAAATGTCCCTGGCGAAAGGCGATGGCGTCATAGGTGATCACTCCATCAGTAACTGTCATCTTTAGGTGGGCTTGATCCTGGCCGACAGTACGTGCCGAACGGATTTTCAGGCCTCTTGAAACAAACAGGGCACTTGGGTTGCCGCGGCCAGTTGGTTGGAGCAGTTCGAGATCATCCAAGATCCCAGGTTTCAGGTCTTTCAGCTCAATTTCAATATCAATTTGGGTGGTCGGACGCAAGTCCAATTTACCGAGCTGATCATGCGCCAACCCTTGCAGGCGGTCAATTAACTCTGGCAGATTGTCGTTTCGTACGGTGAACCCAGCAGCAGCTGCGTGCCCGCCGTGGTGTTCCAATAAGTCTGCGCACTCATCCAGCGCTTGCGTGATATGAAATTCCGGAATGCTACGGCAGGAACCGCGGGTGAATTCACTTCCCTGGAAGGCCACAATTGCTGGACGGTAAAATTCTTCCATCAGACGGGAGGCAGCTAATCCAACCACGCCGGGATTGTATTCTGGGTCGACAGCAAAGATGAGGAACGCTTCTCGATGTTCCTCCACCTGCGCCCTTGCGTTTTCCTGGATCTGCTGGGTCAGTTGCTGTCGTTCTCTATTCTGGTTGTCCAATTTCTGCGCAAGCTGGGCAGAAGTTGCCACATCAGTAGCCAGGAGCAGCTCCAGCGCAGCCAGGGCCGTATCCAGCCTACCTGCAGCGTTCAACCGCGGTCCAAGGGTAAAACCAATATTTTCGGAGTTAATCTTACCCGGCATCAGACCAGATGCATGGATTAAGGATGTTAAGCCCTGCCGTTGAGGTTGATTGATACGGCTAAGACCGTTGCGCACCAGTGAACGGTTTTCACCAATAAGGGGAACCAGGTCTGCAACAGTTCCCAGCGCTACCAGGTCAAGATATTCTTCGGGATCAAAACGCTCCCCGAATCCGTTCTGGGATTGGGCGATGGCGGTGACAAGCTTATAGGCGATCCCAACGCCAGCCAGTTCTTTCTCAACATATGTGTCACCGGGCTGCTTGGGATTGATAATCGTTAACGCATCTGGAAGGTCAGCGGCTGGATGGTGATGATCCGTGATGATCAAGTCAAGGTTGATCCCCTTTGCAAATTCAGCTTCTTCCAACGACCGGATGCCACAGTCAACTGTGATCACAACCCTGGCGCCTTCTTCCTTCAAAGCCTCTAAAGCCTTTTTATTTACACCATACCCTTCATCAAACCGGTTTGGGATGTGGCTGCGCACTTTTGCTCCGATGCGCCTGAGTGCATCGGTCAGGACTGCTGTAGCGGTGACCCCATCTGCATCATAATCGCCATAGACAACAATCGTCTCGCCAGCTTTGACCGCATGGTAGACTCGATCCAGTGTGGGTTCAATACCCAATAGATTACGCGGGTCGTTTTCTGCTGGGGGCTGCGCTTCCAGATATGCCTGGGCATGCTCCTTCGTTGAAATGCCTCGGTTAAACAGTAATTGTCTCAGGACCGGAGAGTAGAGGCTCAGGTTCTGATCAACTTCAGACGTGATGTGGGGGGAAACGTCCCAGCGTTTTCTAAGAGGTTGCATTCACACTACCGACTCTTTTTAGAATATCATTGAACCCTGGATTCAATGGTAAAGTATAGCATAATTTCTTCTGGACGTATCCGGATGATCAAAGCCTTGCTGGATAAAGCTATTGCTGCAGGGCGATGGCTGATTTGCTTATGGTTAGGGGTGCACAAATCGAATGGGTTGACGGGAGTAGGAAAGACTGCTATTATGATCAATACTTATGAAGGGAAGAAATATAACCTGGTTCCGGAAGATCTTGGGAGGTATCAGCGAGTCTAAAAGGTGGCTCAAACCCGGCCTGGGAGTTAAGCGTTGGTTGGTGATGATCCTTTTGGGCACAACCCTCATCGCTGTTGGGTTGGCTTTTTTTCTGCTGGAGTTATACCGGACAGCTCCAGAGGGATGGTGGTCAGGAGTCTTATCAACGGCATCCTTACGCTTTCTGGATAGACCGGTCCGAATTATTGTTTTTGGGATCCTGGGTTTGGGTTTGTTTGCGATTGGCATTTGGGAGTTAAACCGCTCCCTCATGTCACCCTACCTGCGACCGGGGTCAAGTGTGGTGGATACATTACGCACTTTCCGGCAGCGGGAAAAAGGGCCACGGATTGTGGCGGTTGGTGGAGGTCATGGATTGGCCACATTGTTGAGGGGTTTGAAACATGCCACGCATAACCTCACTGCGGTTGTCACCGTTGCAGATGATGGCGGCTCATCTGGCAGGTTGCGACGGGAGATGAATATCCTACCTCCCGGAGATGTGCGCAACTGCCTTGCGGCTTTATCTAATGACGAGGCCTTATTGGGCCAACTGTTTCAATATCGCTTTCCTGATGGAGAGCCTGGCCTGGAAGGGCATTCCTTTGGCAATTTATTCATTGTGGCATTAAGTGAAATTACCGGCAGTTTTGAGAAAGCGGTTGCTGAGTCGGGCAGGGTATTGGCTGTACAAGGGCGGGTTCTACCCTCAACTGTCCATGATGTACGTCTGGTGGCTGATGTGGTTTTACCATATGCGGTTAATGAGGTCCGGGTGGAGGGGGAGAGCCGAATCCCGGCTGTTGAAGGGAATGTCCGCCGGGTCTGGTTAGAGCCGAATACCCCCCCGGCATTTCCCGATGCAGTGAAGGCTATCCTCTCTGCTGAATTAATCGTTGTTGGTCCAGGTAGTTTATATACCAGCATTCTGCCAAATTTATTAGTGCCTGATCTGGCTGCTGCTATACAGGTGAGCCGTGCCCTCAAGGTGTTTATTTGCAATATTGCCACCCAGCCAGGCGAAACTGACCATTACTCTTGCGGAGACCACATACGGGCTATTGAGAGGCATGTGGGCACACAGCTTTTCAATGTGATTGTATGCAACCAGCGGTACGAAGGTAAGCTGTTTGATGGGACCGATTGGGTGAAGACAGAGCCGGGATTGGAGAAAGAATATTCGCTTTATTGCACCGATTTGATTGATACGCTCCATCCCTGGCGTCACGATTCTCAAAAACTGGCAAAAATTTTAATAGATTTATATCAAGAAAGGACTGGACCTTTGGTAGAATAGGGATTTGGATTAACCTATATCTGCGAAGGTTCAGAATAGCAGATATAATATTTTTCAAATTGGACACCCCCATATTGAATCATTTGGAACAAAACTAGAATGATTCATGTGGAAAAAGACAACTCAAATGTAAATGGAGGTTTACAATGACAGTAAAAGTTGGTATCAATGGTTTTGGCCGTATTGGCCGGCAGGTGCTGAAGGCGATCCGGGATTACCATCCTGACTCGTTGGAAGTGGTGGCCTTCAATGACATCGGCGATCTGAAAACAATGGCTCATTTACTCAAATATGACACGAACTATGGTCGCTTCGACGGGACTGTTGAGGTTGGCGATGGTGAGCTCTTAATCGATGGTAAGGCAGTCAAGGTTTTCAAAGAGACCGATCCATCTAAAATCACCTGGGGCGACCTGGGAATTGACATTGTCGTAGAAAGCACTGGCTTGTTTACCATCAAGAAGGATGGCATCAACAAGAAAGGTAAGGAAGTCAAGGGTGCTGAGAATCATATCACCAAAGGTGGCGCCAAGAAGGTCATCATCTCTGCCCCGGCGGAAGGTGAAGATATCACCGTTGTTTTGGGAGTGAATGATGACAAGTATGACCCGGCTGTACACCATGTCGTGTCAAATGCTTCCTGCACGACCAATGGCCTTGCCCCGGCTGTGAAGGTGGTTCACGACAACTTTAAGATTGTCAAAGGTTTTATGTGCACCGTCCATGCTTACACCAACGATCAGAAGATCCTGGACATGCCTCACAGCGATCTGCGCCGCGCTCGCGCTGCCGCAATGAATATTATCCCGACTACAACCGGTGCTGCCAAGGCTCTCAAGTTGGTCCTTCCTGACCTGGCTGGCAAGATTGATGGCTATTGTCTGCGCGTTCCGACCTCGACAGTCTCAGTGATCGACCTGACTGTGGAACTGGAGAAGGAAACAACGACAGAAGAACTGCGCCAGGCATTTCGCGATGCTGCTGCAGTAGCGCCTTTGAAGGGCATCCTGGCTGCCGTAGATGAGCCGCTTGTCAGCATTGATTACAAAGGCGACAGCCACAGTTCATCCGTCGATCTGCCATTCACCATGGTCCTGGGCAAGGATAAGAACAATTTTGCCAAGATCGTGGCCTGGTACGACAACGAATGGGGCTACTCGGTGCGCACTGCTGATCTGGCCGCCATCATGGCCAAGAGCCTATAGCCAATTTTATGAGATAAACCGGTCGCTGTCCCTCGACAGGCCTTAGCGCTTAGAGCCGAGGGATAGCGCTCCTCATATGGAGTTGAAAATGTTCAGCAAGAAAACAGTTCGGGATATTGATGTTAAGGGCAAGAAGGTGCTGGTTCGTGTTGATTTCAACGTTCCTATCAAAGAAGGAAAAGTCACAGACGATACCCGCATTAAAGCTGCTATGCCAACCCTGAAGTATATGCTGGATCAGGACGCCTCTTTGATCCTCTTCTCGCACCTTGGCCGGCCAAAAGGCGGTCCAGACCCCAAGTATTCCATGCGCCCGGTGGCCGATCACCTGGCGGGATTGATGGGTAAACCCGTAAAGTTTGTTGATGATTGCGTTGGTCCGCAGGCCGAGGCTGCTGCCAAAGAGCTCAAGCCAGGCGAAATTTTGCTACTGGAGAACACTCGCTTCCACCCCGAGGAAGAAAAGAACGACATGAATCTGGCTAAGCAGATGGCTTCGCTGGCCGATCTGTATGTGAATGACGCCTTTGGGTCTGCCCATCGCGCTCATTCATCTACCGAGGGTGTGGCCCATTTCCTGCCGGCTGTCTCTGGTTTCTTGATGGAAAGAGAGATCCAATACCTTGGCCAGGCCATTGCAAACCCGGAGCGCCCTTTTGTAGCGATTCTGGGCGGTGCGAAGATCAGCGATAAGATCGGCGTGATCAAGAACCTGTTGAAAATCTCGGATCAGATCCTCATTGGCGGCGGTATGGCGAATACTTTCTTCAAAGCCCAGGGTTACTCGATTGGGGATTCACTGGTTGAAGATGCTGCTTTGGATACAGCCAAGGAACTGTTGCAGTCTGGCTCCAGCCAGCTGCGTCTGCCTGTGGATGTAGTGATTGCTGACAAGGCTGAAAGCGATGCTACGATCAAGGTAATGCCGATGGGTCCGGTTCCGGATGGATGGAAAATCCTGGATGTGGGTCCTGAAACAGTAGCCTCCTATGCCAAGGTTGTCAAGGATGCAAAGACTGTGGTATGGAACGGCCCTATGGGGATGTTCGAAGTACCGGAGTTTTCCAAAGGCACCTTTGGGGTTGCCCAGGCAGTTGCAGCCAGCTCGGCTGTCTCCATAATCGGCGGCGGCGATTCGGTTGCTGCAATCAACAAATCCGGGCTCGAATCGAAGATCACCCATATTTCGACGGGGGGTGGGGCTTCGCTGGAGATGCTGGAAGGCTTGACCCTGCCGGGCGTGGCTGCTCTGCAGGATAAATAACCAGGTTTTAATATTGATTGGGGGCTGTCTGGACACAACGATTGTGTTGTAGCAGTTGCCAGGTTCAGGGGCTCAGCGGTCCAGGATACGACGTTATAGTGTCGTGCTGCTGCTGTGCCCCTTTTCTTTAATAGTGATTCGAGTTTGCGTTCATGGGAGAGATCATGAGAATACCTTTGGTTGCTGGTAATTGGAAAATGTATAAAACCGTGGCTGAGGCGCGCCACCTGGTTTCAGAGCTGGTCCCTGGCCTCCAGTCCATTTCTGGGGTGGAGAAAGTTGTTTGCCCTCCCTATACCTCATTGCTGGCCGTTGCTGCACTATTAGAAGGCACTGATATTGGTTTAGGCGCACAGAATATGTATTGGGAAGAAGCGGGTGCTTTCACCGGGGAAGTATCCCCTACGATGGTGGCTGAGTTTTGCCAATATGTCATCCTGGGCCATTCTGAGCGGCGCGCTTACTTCGGTGAAACAGATCAAACAGTAAACCGAAAGCTCCAGGCGGCGCTCTTATATGGTCTGGTCCCTATTGTCTGTGTTGGAGAGACTCTAGAGGAGAATGAAACCGGTAGAACAGCCGAGGTTGTAACGCGCCAGCTGCGTGAAGGGTTAAAAAACCTGGGAAGTTTCACTGCTGGCGAAAGCACTGATCCATCGGGAAATTTGCTGGTGATCGCATACGAACCTGTGTGGGCGATCGGTACTGGAAGAGCAGCCACGGCTGAAGGGGCAAACGCTGTCCTGGCAGATGTTATTCGCCCTACCCTTAAGGATATGTTTGGAGAAGCATTTGCTCAAAGCGTCCGTATTCTTTACGGTGGTTCAGTCAAGGGAAATAACGCTGCAGAGTTTTTCCGCCAACCGGATATTGATGGGGCGCTGGTAGGTGGCGCCAGCTTAAAGGCAATGGATTTTATCCAGATTACGCAGGCAGCAGCAAGTTAAGTTTCCTGCCTGACTTTTAAGTTTGCGCATGAATTCCAGCCTTTCCGGATGTTTGGATAGGCTTGTTGAACCGCCGGTCACTTGCAGCTGGGGTTCGTTGAGATAATTCCAACGGACTGACTGCAGGGTTCTCGTCAGCTGGTTGGCAACCCTTGGTTCCCAATTATGTCTAATGTAATTGACATAATATGCAATATGAGCAATATTAATACGATTAATACCAAAGTATTATTTGGAACTTTGGATATTAGCGTATAATTCTAGAAGATGTTGAATGACCGACAACCTGTCCACTTATTAGATCGTTATCGTGTTTCATTATGCCGGTCCTTTGGTATGCACTGCGAAGTAAAGCAAGGAAAGAAGACATGGTCTGGCGCCAGGTCAGGGCTAGAGGCTATGAACTGTTTTTTCCGCGCATCCGGGTTTACCCAGTGAACCCTCGCTCCAAAAAATTTCAGCCATACTTCCCTGGTTACTTGTTTATCCGTACCGATCTGGAGACAGTAGGGGTGTCTGAATTTCAATGGATGCCGCATACCTTGGGCCTGGTTAGTTTTGGAGGCGAGCCAGCGGTTGTCCCTGAAAATTTGATCGATATCTTGCGTAAAAGGGTGGGCGAGATTGCTGAAATGGGAGGTGAGTTATTTGATGGCTTGAAGCCAGGAGATGTGGTGTCGATCAAGGATGGTCCTTTTTATGGCTATGAGGCAATATTCGATGCACGAATTCCTGGTAGTGAGCGGGTTCGAGTCTTATTGGAGTTTCTGGGCAGCCAGAGGCGCGTACCGTTGGAATTGAATGCAAGCCAGATTGGCAGGCTTATTAGAAAGTGATTTGGTTGACCCTGAATTTTTTGAATGTGAATGTTAAGCAGGAATAGAGAAGGGAGTACCTCATGAAATATAAATCAGTGCATGGGCTGTTGACCATTATTGCAGTTGCTGGTTTGATCCTGGTTTCCCAGGTCCCGGTATCCACTGCATCAGCTGTCGGCGGACCGCTTCAGGCGCCTACAATTACACATTCTGTATATGTTCCAATTGTGGCAAATGTCTATCCACCGCAGACAATATTTGGCGCTGAGATGTCTGCTACCAGTGCCGGAGGGCTAACAAAAATGACCCAGGCTGGTACCAGTTGGGTTAGACGGAATGGTTTGTTATGGTCTTCTGTTGAGCCCACACAGGGTACTCGGAATTGGAGCGCGGTTTCCTATTTGGAAACAGAGATGAGTAATATCAATAGCCGGGGAATGAAAATGATCCTGATTGTGCGCAGCACCCCGACCTGGGCGCAAAAATATTCTGGATCTTTTTGTGGTCCAGTTGCACAAGCTTCTTTCCAGGCGTTTGGCCAGTTTATGTATGATGTAGTCAAGCG
>CAIQIV010000421.1 GCA_903871905.1 uncultured Chloroflexota bacterium
CGCCCTGAAAGCCGGGTTTGCCGCGGCGGGCAATCCCCTGGTGGCCTTCTTCCCGGCTGACCGCCAGTTTCATTTCTCGGAGATCCACCTGCTGCTGGCCTATGCCGACCAGGCGGAAATCGTGTGCGGCTACCGGCAGGATCGCCAGGATCCCTGGATCCGCCGGCTGAACGCCTTCGGCTGGAACAGCCTGGTGCGCCTGCTGTTCGGCTACCTGAGCAGGGACATCGACTGCGGCTTCAAGCTCTTCCACCGCTGGGTACTGTCCGCCGCAGCACTGGAATCAGATGGGGCGATGATCGACACCGAGCTGCTGGCCTCGGCCCGTGCCCGCCATCTGCGCATCGCCGAAGTGCCGGTGACCCACCTGCCGCGCCAGGATGGGGCAGCCACCGGGGCCAACCCGCGGGTGATCCTGCGCGCTTTCCGCGACCTGCTGCGCTTCCGCCTGCGGCTCTCGCACCAAATGCGCCATCTCACCCAAGCCTGACAGAGTTTAATACACACGACTACCCGGGTGCCCGAACTGTGACCATTCGGGCGCCCAGCTACTTAAGATTCCATTTCCTCTGCCGATAATATAAAACGGTTATTATTCAAAACCGCAATACGCGATTTATGGAGGAACAGATGATTGATGGGAAGAACTTTCTCCTCCGGCTGCTGACCCTGTTTCTCCTGATCGTCCCGGTCACAGGATGCAGCCTGCAGCCCGGGATCCCGGTGGGCTTTTCCGCGGCGCTGACGGGGAAACAGAATGAGCAGGGTGTCAACCTGCGCAACGGGGTGGAGCTGGCGGTTGAGGAGATCAACGCAGCCGGTGGGGTGAATGGGCGCATCCTGGAGCTGAGGGTGGAAGATGACCTGGGCACAGAGGAGGGGGCCAGGCAGGCGGAGAGACGCCTGCTCGGAGCCGGCGTGGTAGCCATCCTGGGGCATATGACCAGCAGCCAGACCCTGGCCGGCTACCCGGAAGCTGAAGCGGGCGGCATCCCCCTGCTCAGCGCCACCGCCTCTACCTCGCTGATGACCGGCAAGCGCGACCTGTTCCTGCGCACGGTCGTTTCTACCGATGACATGGGCCGCGGTTTTGCCAGCTATATCCGCCAGGAGCGCGGCCTGAAGCGCCTCGCCATTATCCTGGACCAGGACAACACGGCTTATTCAACGCCTATGGCGCAAACCTTCCAGGACACTTTTACCCGGCTTGGAGGCGAGATCAGCGCCCAGCTCCCCTTCTCGGCCAGGCAGTCGCCTGATTTCTTCCCCCTGGTGGAGCAGCTAATGGAGGATCAGCCAGAAGGCGTGTTGATCATTGCTTCGCCGGCTGACACCGCCCTGATTGCCCAGGCCATCAACCTGAAAAACTGGAAGCCGGCTTTGTTCACCTCCTCCTGGGGACAGGGCGCCAGCCTGATCCAGAACGGGGGATCGGCGGTCGAAGACATGGAGACGATCATCGCCTTCGACATGAACGACAGTTCGCCGGCGCTCCAGGCCTTCAAAGACCGCTACGAGAAGCGCTTTGGCCAGGCGCCGAACTTCATTGCGGCTGAAGGATTTGAGACAATGAAGATGCTGGCAGTTGCCCTACAGGCCAACCGAGGCAAGAGCCAGGGGCTGGCGCAGGCGTTGATTAACCTGAATGATTTTCAAGGGCTGACCGGCCTCATCCGCCTGGATGAGTATGGGGACGCCATCCGCCCGTTGTACATCCAGAAGATCGGTGAGCGAAGATTTCAGACCATCCACCGTACCGAACCACTCCCTTGAGACAGTATATTGAAAATTAAGCCGGCACGTTCCCGCTCTTTGATGTCCATCATCAACCATCTGCTGGTGGTCCACCAGGCTGGGTTGATGGTGGTGATCGCCCTGGTCATGATCGGGGCATCCTACCTGAGCGGGCAAAAATTTATCGACCACCAGCGCCAGACAGCGATCCTGTTCTCGCAGCGGGTTGCAGAACACGTCTCGTCTGCCGGGAATATGCTCAAAGCCCTGGCGGCGATGCCGCCCTCCCAGTTTAAGATGGACGCCCTGCAGCAGACCTTTGGCACCTTCGACGTGCTGTACCATATCAGCGCCAACGGGCGCCTGGTTGAGATTTCCCCAAAGAATCCTCAGATGCCTCCTGGCATGGATCTCTCTGCCCAGCCCTATCTCAACCCGCCGCCGATCATCCTTTCCATCTCTGCACCGTTTATTTCATCGCATACCGGGAACCCAACGGTTTATATGAGCGTCCCCATCCCCTCTACCGGGGGGATCCTGGTGGGAGAGCTCAACCTGGACCGCCTGCAGCGCAGCATCGTGCAGACAAATATCCTTGCTTCCGGCGTGCTTTATCTCACCGACCAGTTCGGCAACCTGCTGGCTCATCCCCAGGTGGAGCGGGTGCAGCAGGTGGAGGACATCCGCCCCCTGGGAATCCTCGAGAGATTGCAGCAGGGTCGTACATTGCAGGTTTACCCTGCCGATGGGAAATGGGTTGTCGGCATCATTGAGAAACTGCCGCTCACGGGCTGGCTGGCGATTGCCCAGGCACCCATCCAGGATATTTATGGGCCGTTCTTTTTTACCGCGCTGCTGGGGCTGCTGCTCTCAAGCCTGCTGTTTCTGCTCAGCATCTGGCGTGAGCGAGAAGCTATCGCCCGGCAGGCGGTTGACCCGCTGCAGGAGCTGGGTCAAGCCGCCCAGCGCCTGGCGGATGGGGACTACAGCGCAGAAACCCTGATCTACTCCCAGGCTCACGCCTATGACGAGGTGGCCAGCCTGGCGGACAGCTTTGCACGCATGGAAACCGCCATTAAGAGCCGTGAGAGAGACCTGGTAGAAAGCGAGGAGCGTTTCCGCCTGGCCATGGACGCGGCGCAGGATGGGCTGTGGGATTGGGATATCCCCAGCGGCAGGTCGCAGTACAGCCCCGGGTATTTCCGCATGCTGGGCTATGAGCCCGGCGAGTTCAGCTATGATGCCCAGGCCTGGCAGTCACGCATCCACCCGGAGGACCTGCCGCGGGTCATGGCAGTCAACCAGGAGTGCATCGAAAATCGGAGCGACAGCTTCGAGGTGGAATACCGCATGCTGGCCAAAACCGGTGAGTGGGTGTGGATCCTCTCGCGAGGCAAGGCGATCAGCCGCGCACCGGATGGCAAAGCGCTGCGCCTGGTAGGCACCCACGTAGATCTCACCGATCGCAAACGTTTTGAGCAGTACCTGCAGGAAATGAATACCGAACTGGAAAAACGCGTGGCGCTGCGCACACGGGAGCTCAGCCTGGCCAATTCCGAGCTGGAGCGGGCTTCCCGCTTGAAAGATGACTTCCTGGCCAGCATGAGCCACGAGCTGCGCACACCGCTAACCGGCATCCTGGGCCTGTCCGAGGCGCTGAGAGCCAGGGTTTACGGTGAGGTCAACGAGCGGCAGTACACCGCCCTGCACAACATCCAGGAGAGCGGAGAACATCTGCTGTCGTTGATTAACGATATTCTAGAC
>CAIQIV010000422.1 GCA_903871905.1 uncultured Chloroflexota bacterium
AACTTTCGATCGAGGATGCCTCAGTTAGGACATCCTCGATTTAATTTTTGTAGCTTTTCATACAGCTGGTGGGGGATCCTGTTGTTCGAGAAAAAAACCTGCATTCTTAGAAATCTTGTAGCAAACATTGTGTTTAGTTTCGATGTCAGTTCGGGCCAATCCAAATCTACATATTCATCAGGTTGATGATCATTTGCGCAAGCTGCTCCTAAATGGATGCAAGGGATTCCTGCTTCTCCCGTGAAAACATTCGCTTTGGTGACTCAAGTACTGTTGTCCAGCGCATTCTGAACTGAATTTTCTTTTATTAGCTCCCCCAGACCTGTTCGAAAACTCTGAGGAAGTTCTCACCAGCAATGCCAGCAATTGCTTTTTCTTTGTAGCCGCGGCGTCGCAACCCTGAGATC
The DNA here is from genome assembly GCA_903871905.1 of uncultured Chloroflexota bacterium. Lineage (GTDB taxonomy): Bacteria > Chloroflexota > Anaerolineae > Anaerolineales > UBA4823 > CAIQIV01. The sequence goes on from CAIQIV010000422.1 coordinate 408, forward strand.
AAGTTGGGCATATCCGCGAATCCCTCCAACCCCTGCGGATATAGCCAGGGAGGCTTCGGGTAAACGCGCGGGTCATAGCCAAAATATTCATAATCTTCTTCATTTTCATTGGCATAGTCAGCACCAAAGCCAATATGCTCCACACCCACCAGATCGCGAAAGTAGTCCACATGATCAAGCAGGTCCTCCAATGTGGGGCGCGCTTTTTTGCTGACAAAAGCCGGGAAGGCACACACACCTATCACGCCTCCGGTTCCAGCAACCGCCCGGATTTGCTCATCGGTCAGATTCCTTGGACTGTCGCATACTGCGCGTGCATTGGCATGACTGACAATCACCGGAGCGCGGGCTGATTGGATTGCCTCCAGGCTGGTGCGGACGCCCACATGGGCCAGATCAATTACAATCCCAAGCTGCTGCATACGTTCGATAGCCTGCCGCCCAAAGTCACTTAATCCCCCGTCGTGTGTTTCGGTGCAGCCATCACCCACCCGGCAACGAGCGTTGTAGGTGATCTGCATGATTCGTACTCCACATGCAAAGTATAGATCGATCAGGTTCAGGTCGTCTTCGATGGGTTCCGTTCCTTGAAAATGCAACAAGAGAGCGATCTTGCCTTCCTTGACCGCATTGCGCGTTTGGCTGGCTGTGGTTGCGAGTGCGAAAGGGCAATCTTTTGTATTCAAGTAATGATGCCAGCGACCCAGGCGCTCGAACGTGGCACAGGAATCTTCAATTGAGGCGACCGTAGGACAGGCCACATTCATACAACCCCTTCTCATGTTCTCAATCTGGTCTGCGATGGTTCTTGGATCAGGCTGGATCAGAGGGGCAGCTGCATCCAGCATGATTCTGTCTGTTCCCTGTGAACGGGTTCGAGGTTTCATTCACACCCCTCCATTATTCGTTAGGTTTTGAAGAGCATCTGGGGAAGGAATGGGCTGGGAGGAAGCCATGTCAGGTCCGCTGCACCGGGCGGAAGGGATGCAGCAGTTCCTCGATGGAAGGTCCGGCGATGCCGATCTCATCCAGCAAGTGAGTTCCCAGGCCCGCAGCCTGTGCCAGCTCCAGGTGGTTGTCGGCATACAGGAAGGGCGGGCTGCCGGAAGGTGCGGCGGGGTCAAAGCCCATGATGGCGCTTGCCACGGTGTCGGCTGCCACAGGATCCCGGCTGGCGACCAGGACGCCGGGTTTCACCTGCGTATATCCCGTATCCCACGCCCCTGCACCGCCTTCCGCTGTGGCTATGCCGTCGATGATCGCCAGGTGCACTGGCCGCGCCAGGTGTAGGTCAGTGATGACGCGCGGGACGCGCCTGTCGAAAGCATACTCCCCGTGAAAGGATGCACGGTAATTCTGGTTGGAGCTATTGCGGTACAGGCTGATGGGTGCGATTCCAAATAGGTTTTTTAATGAAAGTGTGACGCCGGTGGTAGAGTGGCATTTCATCTTGGCGGCAGATATGAACACATCCAGTTCACCCAGGCTGGGGTTGAGCTGGAAAGAGTCGTAAACCGAGAACTTCCCGCCCACTGGAAAGGTTGTAAAGGACGCATAAGGGGCGGGCAGGCACAGGTCCACCAGGGAGATCCCCAGTGCGTCAGCAACAGCCCGGTACCCCCAGCGCTCGAAGATCAGCGGGTCACCCAGCCCGTCCATGATGGTAATGGACGAAACCCCTGCATCCAGGCAGATCTCAGCCAGCGCCTGCACCAGCGCAGGGTGGGTCACGAAGAGTTCCGTGGCAGGCACCGGCAGCCCGGCATCTGTCCAGGTCTCACCGGTGAGGTTGGGCTTGATACCCACGCGTGCACCAGGACGCAGCAGGTCCTTCAATCCTCCCAGGTCGTCAAACATGCGCTCCAATTCCACGCGCAGCTGGGCGGGTTCATATACCTCTGTGCGGGCGGTGGCGACCTGGGACTTGAAAGCTGGTGTGGGTGATGCGGTTGGGGCGGCGGTGGGTGCTGCTGTAGGCAAGGCAGTGGGAGTATCCTCCAGTGCCGGGAATGGGGTCAGGCCGGGTTCCGGATTTGCCGTTGCCTGAGAAGGCGGCCTGCAATTGGCCAGCAGCAGGGACAGCCCGGCAAAACCGGTGAGTTCCAGGAACTGCCTGCGGGTGAGGTGCTGAGAGTTTGGATCGCGGTTCTCTTTTTTCATGTTTTCAGAAAGTATAGCATGGATTGAAATTAGCCTGATAGCGTGCTACTATAGATGAACTGGTTGTATGGACAACTCGCAAGGAGGGTAGTCTATGTTTGTCGAGCGCAATATCTTCAAGATCAAGTATGGTTGTTTGGAGGAAGCCGTCAAGCTCTGTGACGAATATAAATCGTGGTGGCGGGAACGCAAGGTCACAGTCCGCATTTACACACCGGCTTATGCTCCCATGTTCACATTGTGCCTGGAATTTGAGTATCCCTCCATGGCAGAATGTGAACGCATCTCCAATGAATGGGAAAAAAGCCCGGAATTGGCGGCGTTATCTGTAAAGTGGGTGAACGTGGTAGAGCGCGGCGGCACATCGGAAGCCTGGTGGCGGAGAGAATTGTAAGCCCCAAACTTCATAGCCTCAAACCAACGAAAATCGATAGAAAAATGAATATCGCTGGCTGGCAGTGCGTGGTTCGCGCCTGGTCTACGGTACTACGGTGTAGGCGTCCAGCGGCGCCACGGCCATTCCCA
>CAIQIV010000423.1 GCA_903871905.1 uncultured Chloroflexota bacterium
AGCACCCGCTGCTGCTCATCCAACCTGACCTGGCCATAGCGCTTGACATCTTCAATATGCGTCAGTGCAATCGATGCTGCAGCAGCTTTCTGCTGGTGAAATTGTAAAAAGTCATGCAGGTTGACATCACAATATGAATCGCCGTTCATGACCAGCAGGAGATCCGACCGGGATGCCGGCAGGGCATTCAGCACTGCACCGCCAGTACCCAGAGGTTCTGTCTCCAACGAGTAATCCAACCGCATGCCCTTATATGTATCCCCAAATGCTTCATAAACCTGCGAAGCCTGGTAGCCAGTACACAGGATGGCATGCCTGAGCCCGGCAGCGCAAAGCTGGTCAAGCAAGTAAGCCACGAAAGGACGGCCCCTGACCTCCGCGACCACCTTCTGGCGATCAGGCAGCACCTCCCGCAGGCGGGTACCCAGTCCGCCGGCCAGGATCAGCGCCGTGAGATCGCCTGGCTGCACCTCAGCTTCAGGCATTCATCATCGCTCCACGCCCCAGCATGCGGTATGCTTTGAGCAGCTCGCGAATACCCTGGTCCAGTGAACGGTGCGCCTCAAAACCGGCTTCACGCAGCCGCTGGTTGGAAACAATGTAGTTGCGCTTATCCGGATCGCTGTTAATTTCTGAATAATGAATGTAGAAATTGGGCACATACTGCTTCACCGCCAGGGCCAGCTCTTCCTTGGATAAATTGGCATCATCCAACCCCAGGTTATATGGGCGCCCCACCATCTCGCCGGCATGTTCAATGGCAAAGACAAAGGCATCGGCGACATCGCGGATATGAACGTAATTGCGCTTGAAATCTTTCTCAAAGATTACCAGGTAGCCATCTTTCACTGCGGCGTAGGTAAAGTGGTTCACCAGCAAGTCCAGGCGCATACGCGGCGAGACACCAAACACCGTGGCCAGGCGCAGGGTGATGGCATTGGGCGACTGCAGTAGTTCCTGTTCGGCCTGGACTTTGGTCTCGCCATACAGGGATATGGGCTGCAGCGGGGTCTCCTCGGTGCAGAACACATCACCGCTCTTGGTACCATACCCGCTGTTGGTCATGGGAAAAACTACCAGCTGGCGCGGGGAGCGCAGGCGGTTAAGCATCTGGATAGCCGTTAAATTGACCGATGTAGCCAACCACGGATCACGGGCACAGGCCGAAGCGCCAACCACTGCCGCCAGGGGGATCACCACGTCCACATCCTTAACCAGGCGCGCTACTGTAGCTTCATCCCGCACATCACCCAGGACAAAATCGAAATTGGGATCAGCGCAAAACTGAAACAATGAATGCTGGCCATAAGCCAGGCTATCCAGGACAGTCACGTGAAATTGCTTGCGCAGCAAATGGTCACACAGGATTGATCCCAAGTAACCTGCGCCACCGGTGACAAGGATTCTGGTTGCCATGATCATTCCTCGCAATCTAAGATGATCTTTCTTATGCCCTTTCAGTATAAGCTGTCAGCGGATCGAATCGTGTAAAATCAAGCTAAACTTCCTGTAAGCAAAGCATAAAACCTGGAAATGAACTCAGGCTGCCGCATGAAGAACTGCGGCAGCCTGAGCTCATATTTATACCCGGCACAATACGGACGATCACACATCCCGCGCCAGGCGGAAGCCCAGCGCCGGGGAGATAAACGTCTTCAGGACGCCTTCGCGACAGGAGACGCGCGCCAGCTTGCGGGTGTAATACCATGAGCCGCCGCGCACCACATAAGGCCCCGGGCTATCCTCAGATTCCCGGCCATCCTTTGAGTTATAAGGGTAAGGCTTAAGCAGCGAGCCCGTCCATTCCCAGACGTTG
>CAIQIV010000424.1 GCA_903871905.1 uncultured Chloroflexota bacterium
CAGGCTGCCATTCGGCAGGTCGCGCGCCACACCGCCAAAGCGGAAGTAGTTGCACATCATACGCGAGCCGGATACCGCCTCAAAAATGTCCAGGATGAGTTCACGCTCTTCCAACGCATACAGCATCGGGGTGAAGTACGCGCCCAGGTCGTTCAGCAACGCCCCGATAGCAAAAAGGTGGTTGCTGATACGGGTCAGTTCTGCCATCATCACCCGGATATATTCCGCCCGCTCAGGAGGCCTGACCCCCATCAGCTTTTCCACCGCCAGGGTGTAACCAAAGTTGTTGCTCATTGAGGAAAGGTAGTCCAGGCGGTCGGTATAGGGCATATTCTGCAGGAAAGTATTGCGCTCGCCAATCTTCTCATGGTTGCGGTGCAGGTATCCCATCACCGGCTTCAAGGCGCGCACCGTCTCCCCATCCACCGCAACCACCACACGGAACACACCATGTGTGGAGGGATGCTGGGGCCCCATGTTGACAACCACCGGATCCGTCTTCAAATCGGATCCGCTCTGCATCAGCGAGCGCTTCAGGCTACCATACACCGCAGCATCGTTATCCGGCGCCCAGCCATCCGGATCAAAGCCATCCGGGTAAGCTACGTTCTGAGCATAGGGGACTTTGTCCTCGATGCGGTATACGCGCCCCTCGGGCCAGCGGCTCTTAAAAGGCTTGGTCTCCTCTTCGTAATATGGCTCCCGCCAATCCTTGCGCAGTGGATATCCCGCAAAACCTTCCCACATCAGGATACGGCGCAGGTCCGGGTGGCCATCAAAGCGGATGCCCAGCAGGTCCCAGGCTTCGCGCTCCTGAAAATCTGCGCCCGGGTACAACGGGGTCAAGGAGGACACCTCTGCGTTTTCCCGCCCGGTCTGGACTTTAAAGTTGAAGCCCGAGCCACCGGCAGTCTTCTGGACGTGATAGACCACTTCCATCTTACCTTCCGGCAGGTAATCCACCCCGGTCACCGAGGCAAGGTAGTCATAACCCAGGTCATCTCGAATAAAAGCGGCCACCTCCAACAGGCGATCCGGGTTTACCAGGTAACCGCTGTAGCCCTTGCGAGTATCCGCCGTCACCACACCGGGGAACTGCAGCGGCAGGTCCTCAGGGGTGAGGCCCTCCCTATGAGCAAAATCAGCAGAAACGGCAGCAGTTTCAAGCGCTGGAACAGAAGTAGGGGATGATATTTGATCGGTCATTCGTTTTTTTCCGTATTGGCTGAATCAGGGATTTTATGCCTCTACCGCCGCCGCCTCCCGGGCGCTACGGCGGATCTCATCGGTCTGGCGCAGATCGATCAGGTCCGGTCCCAGCACCGGGATAGGGAGCGCTTCGATCGGCTCGGGGCGATACCAGGCTACCTGGCGGATCGACTGCCGGTCGATCTTCTTTTGCAGGGTGATCAACCCGTGCAGCAGCGCCTGAGGGGTCGGAGGACAGCCCGGAACGTACACATCCACCGGCAGGTAATCATCCACCCCAGAGACCACATTGTACCCTTCCTTGAAAGGACCGCCGCCCGAGGCACAAGCGCCCATTGCCAGCACATATTTTGGCTCCGGCATTTGGTTGTATAGGCGCACGATCTGGGGGATCATTTTTTTGGTGACCGTACCAGACACAATCATTAAGTCCGATTGGCGCGGGCTGGGACGCATGACCTCCATGCCAAAACGGGACAGATCGTAGCGGCTGGCAGCCGTGCAGATCATCTCGATGGCGCAGCAGGCCAGGCCAAACATCATCGGCCAGATTGAGGAGCGGCGTCCCCAGTTGTAGATCTTGTCGATGGTGGTAATAGCCACCTGGCCTTCCATTTCGGGTGGGATATCATAGCGGGTGGTATCCTTCGGTTTGCTCATCAGGCACATTTCTCCTTATTTCAGAATAGCGTATTGATTATACCTCGTTTCCAGGCCAGTGAAACGCCCAGTAACACAAATATATATTTGTTTTATTCGCTTTACGGGTATAATTAACCCATGCAGACCTCCCGACAGCGGCTGTTAGAGCATATCCGCAAGAACCGACCGGTCAGCGTCCAGGACATCAGCCTGGCGCTGCAGATGACCCCGGCTAATGTGCGCCACCATTTGGGCATCCTGGGGGAACAGGGGTTGGTGGAAATCTGCGCCCGGCGTACCAATCCGGGCGGTGGGCGCCCAGCACATCTCTATGATCTGTCTCAACAAGCGCAGGGATCAAACCTGGAGCAGCTGGTGGAGGCCCTGTTGGAAGAACTGGCAGGCCGCCTCAACCGGGCAGATTACCTGGAGCTTTTGCACCAGGCAGCCGGGCGCCTGGCTGTTGGCGGACTGCCCGGCGGAGGCAGCCCCGGCGGCAGCCTCACCCGCCGCCTGTCCGCTGCCGTACGATGGCTGAATGAGCGCCACTACCGGGCGCGCTGGGAGGCGCATGCCTCCGGACCACACCTGATCCTGGGGCACTGCCCTTATCAGCCCCTGCCAGCCAGACATCCCGAGATGTGCCAGCTGGATGCCGTCATGCTGGCACATCTGCTGGGTGTTTCGGTGCAGCAGGAGGCCCGCCTGGAAAACGACCGAAGCGGCCTGGCTTTCTGCCTCTTCACCCTCCCGGCATAAATCGTTCCATAGAAAATCCGGACGAAGGGTATGCAAGTGGTATAATTGCCCTCCGATTGAGTAAAAATGAGCCCTGAAAAATCTACCAAACCCACGAAACTTTGCCCCACTTGTGGAACGCGCGTCAGCGAAGATGCCGTGCGCTGCCTGGTATGCGGAACCAGTTTCGCCGTTACCGAGAAGCCGTCCCGCCCGGGGAAAACCCCTGTCCAGGGGTCTCGCATGCCCGAGATCACCCTCAGCCTGCCGGCAGCCCTGGGGCTGCTCGCCTTATTCCTGGCGGTTGGCGCCGTGCTGGTGTACTTTGTCCTGCGCCAGGTTCCAGGGCAGTCTCCCGGCGAATCCACCCTGACCCCGACCATCACCAACACCCCCACTCCATCACCCAGCCCAACCCCCGTCACCCCCACGCCCACCGACACCCCACTGCCCACCCCCACCCCACAGAACTACACCGTCAAGCTCCGGGATACCTGCGGCGGCATCGCCTATGCCTTTAACATCTCTATCCAGAGCATCGTCATGTTGAATAACCTGCCTGCCGACTGTTCCACGCTCTATGAAGGGCAGAAACTGCTGATCCCGGCGCCCACCTCAACTCCAACGCCGCTGCCCACCAACACCCTCAGCCCGGCGGATGCCACCGAAGCTGCCTGTGCCAAGACCCAATACACAGTCCAGGAGAATGATACCCTGAGCAGCATTGCCACCAATTACCAGGTCCCGATGTCTGAGATTCGGGATTACAATGGCATGGTCAACGATACCGTGCGCTTCGGACAAAAGCTGACCATCCCCTTGTGCAAGCGCAACGCCACCCCCGGCCCATCTCCCACGCCGACCCCTCCCCCGCCCTACCCTCCGGCCAACCTGCTGCTCCCCCCAGATGGCGCTCCCTTCACCCTGGCTGACGATACGGTGACCCTGCAGTGGGCGTCCGTTGGCACACTGCGCGAGAACGAGCTGTACGCGGTGACAGTTGAAGATGTTACCGAAGGCGAGGGACGCAAGATTGTCGATTACGTTGCCGACACCAAGTATGTGATCCCTGTAAACTTCCGCCCTGCAGGCAATACCCCACACGTGGTCCGCTGGTGGGTCAGCGTGGTGCGCCAGACTGGGACGGATAAAGAGGGCAACCCACTGCGCGAATCAGCCGGGGCAACCAGCACTCAGCGCGTCTTCACCTGGATTGGATCAAGCGCTCCCACGCCTGCGCCCTAAGTCCATCCCAGGCAAACAGAACACTTTCCCCATATTAAAAAAAACCGGGAGCCGGCACATGCCAGCCCCCGGTTTTGGTTTGACTAATCTGACCGTTTCAGAGAGCAGCTGCGCATCAGGCTGCTGCGGCCTTGGCAGCTGCATCCTCGAGCATGGCAGTGGTCAGGGATTTCGGCCGCTCGATTGGCTGGCCCAGGGCGCGCCCCCAGACCACATTCGCTGTCACGCCCAGCAGGCGGCTGACGCCAAACATCACCGTGTAAAAATCAAATTCGCGCACGCCGTAATAGTACTGGAGCGAGCCGCTGATTGCATCCACGTTCGGCCAGGGATCCTTGACCTTGCCAAGCTGTCGCAGTACCTCTGGCACCACATCGTAAACCAAGGCAGCCAGCTTGAAGACCGGCTCATCAGGGAAATGCTTCAGGCCGAACTCCATCTGGGCGGTGAAGCGCGGATCAGTCTTGCGCAGCACAGCGTGTCCGTAACCCGGGATAACCTGCCCGCTGTTCAGCGTGTCCCAGGCAAATTGGGAAAGCTGCTCCCGGCTCGGCAGGCCATTAAATTTCTTCATGACTTCCAGCAACCAGCCCAGGCACTCCTGGTTTGCCAGGCCGTGCAGCGGCCCAGCCAGCCCGTCCATGCCAGCAGAGGAAGCATAATAGATATCGGAGAGCGCGGAGGCCACCAGGTGCGTGGTGTGGGCGCTAACATTGCCGCTTTCGTGGTCGGAATGAAGCAGGAAATACAGGCGTGAGAGATCCTGGTACCCCTTGTTCTCCACGCGCATCATATGCGCAAAATTGCCCCCCCAATCCAGCTTCGGGTCACCCGGCATGATCTTTCCGTCCTGGTACTTCAGGCTGTAAATATAAGCCGCAATCGCCGGGGCCTTAGCGGTCAGGTTCAGGCTGTCCTCCAGCATTGGGTCCCAGTACTCATCCTTCTTCATCCCTTCATGGTAGCGCTGGGCAAAAAGCGATTCACGCTGCAATCCCAGGATGGCCATCGAGAACAGTGTCATGGGATGGGTGTCAGCAGGCATAGCCTGGAGCATCTTATAAATGTAATCCGGCACCTCGCCGCGTTTCTTCCACTCTTCTTCAACATCGAGGGCTTCCTCCGCTGTCGGGATCTCGCCCGCCAGGAACAGGTGGTACAGCCCGCCGGAATATGGCATTTCGGCCCCTGGTGGCTTGGGAAGTTTTTCGATCAACTCAGGGATGGTGAAGCCGCGGAAGCGAATGCCTTCATTCGGATCGACATACGAGATATCCGTTACCAACCCCCTGACATCGCGCATGCCTCCATAGACCTGCCCGATATTCACTTCGCCGACTTTTACGTTGCCGCTTTCTTTGACCAGCTTCTTGACCCTCTCGCGCCAGGCTGGCAGCTGGGCGGCGAGCTTTTGCTTTAAGATCATGGCTCCTCCGAATTTAGATATTTGGAATCAGGGTTTTCAGGTTATCAATGCTCTCAGCAACGGCAGCTGCGGATTTCTTTAACGCCGCCGATTCTTCCTCACTCAGCTCATACTCCCATACCTTCTCCAGGCCTTTGCGACCTAACTGCGCCGGTACACCGAAAAAGATCCCGTTCAGACCATACTCTCCCTGCATATAAGCGGAGGCGGGGACAATCAGCTGCTTATCCTTGAGAATGGCATCTACCATCTGGACCACAGCCAGGGAAGGCGCATAGAAGGCGCTTCCAGTCTTGAGCAGAGAGACAATTTCACCGCCGCCCTTGCGGGTACGATCGACGATCGCCGCAAGTCGGTCAGCCGGAAGCACTTTATCCAGCGGGATACCTGCCACGTTAGAGGCCTTGGTTAAAGGTACCATTTCATCACCGTGCCCGCCCAGCACGTAGCACTGGATATTTTCCACCGAAACGCCCAGCTCCATACCCACGAAGGCACGCATGCGGGCCGAATCCAGGATGCCTGCCTGGCCAATCACCCGCTCGCGCGGCAGCCCGGTCAGCTGCATCGTCAGGTAAGCCATGGTATCCAGTGGATTGGTCAGGATAATATAAATCGCATTTGGAGAGACCTTGCTCGTCTCCTCCGCCGCTTTGGTGATAATCTCTGCATTTGCCTTGAGCAGGTCCTCTCGGCTCATCCCTGGCTTGCGCGGCAGTCCAGCCGTGATCACCACAATGTCCGAGCCAGCCGTGTCTGCGTAATTACTGGTGCCTGTGACAACAACGTCTTTGCCAATGATCGGCAGCGCCTGCTGCAGATCAAGCCCTTTTCCCTTGGGCATTCCCTCGAGAACATCGAGCAATACAATATCCGCGATCTCGCGCTCTGCCAGCCAATGCGCAGTGGTCGCGCCAGTCTGACCTGCGCCGATAATAGATACCTTGTTCCGCATGATTCTCTCCTGTTCAAGTTGTAAAACCCCTGCCAACCACCGGCAGGGGAATATGCCATTTATCCAGCCAGGCTGTCAAGGTAATGATTGGCCTGGATAGCCGCCGCAGCTCCCATGCCAGCCGAGGTGATCACCTGGCGGTAATTGGGATCGGCTGCCTCACCAGCTGCAAATACACCCGGGACGCTGGTGTGCATCTTCATATCGATTTGGATATAACCCTGCTCGTCCATAGCTAGTTGGCCTTTAAAGAGTTCGGTATTCGGGTCATGCCCAATGAAAATAAACACACCGTCTGTTGGGTAAAGCTGTTCGCTCCCATCCGTCACATTCTTCACTTTGACCGCGTTCACTGCCCCGTTGCCAACAACCTGGGTGACCACCGAGTTCATCAAGAATTTCACCTTGGGGTTCTCGTGGGCGCGGTTCACCAACACTGCACCGGCGCGGAAGGTATCCCGGCGGTGAATGATGGTTACCGAGCGCGCGTAGCGGGTAAGGAACAGTCCCTCTTCCAATGCCGAGTCGCCGCCGCCAACGACAACTACATCCCTGTCCTTGAAGAAATACCCGTCACAGGTAGCGCAGTAAGAAACCCCGCGCCCGGTCAGCTCAGTCTCTCCAGGAACATTCAAGTGCCGAGGCGTCGCGCCGGTCGTAATGATCAACGCTTCCGTCGTGTAAGTAGTGTTATAGGTCTTGACACGGAAAGGCCGTTGGGACAAATCTATCCCAGTAGCAGTATCCATCTCAACCTTTGTACCAAATTTCTCCGCCTGCTTCTGGAACAATTCCACCAGCTGCGATCCCCCCACCCCATCAGGAAAGCCAGGGTAATTCTCAACCGTATAGGTCAGGGAAACCTGGCCGCCAAGCTCCATGCCGGTCAGGAGCACCGGGGACAATTCAGCCCTGGCAGCATATAAGGCAGCAGCAAATCCTGCCGGGCCAGAACCTAGAACCAGCACCTTGACCGGCTTTTCAGATTCCGTTGACCGGCCAGGTGTTAAGCTTGTAAAACTAAAGTCCATCATTTGCTCTCAGTCCTTAGAAATCCAGTTTTAGCGAGGATCTGTGAGTCCTGCTTATTTTATCAGATGCAAAAGAGGCAGAATAGTTACATCTGTCACCAGACACCTGTGAGAATACAGCCTCAAATAAGGATAGAAATAACGGCCTGGCCGCGAACGATCCCCAAACCTCAAAGCAGGTGGCAGGCTGGCAAACCCCATTGTTGGTTGGCAAACCTATCCTAGAGATCTTTGGCCATATGATATACCAGGTCGGCGGCTGAGACCACGGAGATCGGCTCAATCCTGCCCTCCACCTCATGCACCACCACAACACGATGTACATGCTTCTCCAGCAGCAGGCAGGCCACATCAGATAACAGGGTGTGCGGTCCAACGGTGATCACCTCACGGGCCATAAATTCCTCTGCCGGATGCGCCGCCCAGTCATCGAACTCTTTATAAGCGCGCAGCAGATCTGTACGGGTAATGATCCCAGCCAGGGCTCCATCATTTTCTACCACAACCAGGGCGCTGATGTCCTCATCCACCATCAGCCGCACGACCTGTCCCAGGGGCTGATACTTCTTACAGCTGAAGATTCCGAAACGCTTTGCCTGAAAAACTGTTCGTCCAGATTTCATCTTATGCCTCCTGATTCATTTGCTGGCCTGGGGAAAGAAGAGACCCCAAGGGCCGGCGGGCCCTCAGGGTCTCAAGGATTCTCATCTAACGGTGGCTGCGGCTTCCACCCGAACCGCGGCGGTCATCACCCCGCGACGGACCGCCACGCCCGCCCGAGCCGCCTGGCCGCCCGCCACCCGGCCGGCTCCCGCCGGAGCGCCCACCGCCTTTGCGGTCACGCTCGGCAGCCTCTTCGGCAGTCCAACCTTCCAGCACAGCCTGGCGCGAAAGCCGGATTTTTCCATCGCTGTCCACGTTGGTTACCATCACCGTGATCTCATCCCCCATCTGCACCACGTCCTCAACGCGCTCCACCCGCTGCGAGTCAAGCTGGGAAATATGCACCATACCGTCCACGTTTGGCAAGATCTCAACAAAGGCGCCGAAATCCGTTACCCGCACAACCTTCCCGGTATAGATCCGTCCAACCACAGCCGTCTCGGTGAGGGCTTCCACGCGCTCGCGAGCCATATCGGAGCTCAGACCGTTGGCGGCAGCAATGAACACCGTGCCATCCTCGGCAATGTCGATCTTGGCGCCTGTCTCCTCCTGGATACTGCGGATCATCTTGCCACCCGGGCCGATCACCGCGCCGATCTTGTCTACAGGGATATGCACCACGGTGATGCGCGGCACATGTGGTTTCAGCTCCGGCCGCGGCTGGCCAATCACCGCCAGGATCTGTCCCAGGATAGACAGGCGAGCCAGGCGGGCCTGTTCCAGGGCTTCCGACATCAGAGCACCGGTGATCCCGGCGATCTTGATATCCATTTGCAGCGCCGTGATCCCCTTCTCGGTGCCAGCAACTTTGAAGTCCATATCACCCAGGTGATCTTCTGCGCCCAGGATATCGGTCAAAATGGTGTATTGCTCACCTTCTTTGACCAATCCCATCGCCACCCCAGCCACCGGCGCCTTAATCGGCACACCAGTGTCCATCAGCGCCAGTGTAGAACCGCACACAGATGCCATGGAGGACGAGCCGTTTGATGAAAGGACTTCGGACACCAGGCGCATAGTATACGGAAATTCGTTCTCCGCTGGGATGACCGGCACAAGTGCGCGTTCAGCCAGCGCACCGTGACCGATATCGCGGCGGGAGGCGCCGCGCAGCGGCTTCGCCTCACCGGTGGAGAAGGGCGGGAAATTGTAATGATGGATATAACGCTTGGTATCCGATGGGGTCAAATCATCCAATTCCTGCGCCTCGCGCGGCGTTCCCAGCGTCGCCAGAGTCAGAACCTGGGTCTCACCCCGGGTAAACAGGCCCGAGCCATGGGCACGCGGGCTGATGCCGACTTCACACCAGATCGGGCGAATCTCGGTCTTTGTCCGCCCGTCCGGGCGTACACCCTGCTCCAGGATCCGCTGGCGCACGACTTTCTTGTACACAGCTTCAAAAGCCTCGGTGGCCTGCGCCGCCTTCACCGGGTCAGCTTCCTCACCGGCAAAGGAGGCGACGATCTCCACCTGCAGTGCATCCACGCTTTCCTGGCGTTCCGCCTTTACAAAAGGCCGCTCCAGGATTTCAGCCAGGCGCGGGGCAGCCTGCGCTTCCACGGCCGACTTCAGCTCAGCTTCCACCGCAAAGGGGGTATAAGCTCGCTTGGGTTTACCAATCTCAGCCGCCATCTGCAGCTGCGTGTCCACCAGCGGCTGCAGCGCCTGGTGACCAAACTCCAGCGCGTTGACCATATCAGCTTCGCTCACCTCGCGCGCACCGCACTCCACCATCAAGATGGCGTCCCGGGTGCCTGCCAGGCGCAGATCCAGATCAGAGACCTCCTGCTCGGCAAAAGTGGGGTTAACCACGAATTCCCCATTCACCCGTCCCACGCGCACAGCGCCTACCGGGCCGTTGAAGGGAATATCAGAGATCATCAAAGCCGCAGAAGCGGCGTTAACCGCCAGGACATCGATCCGGTTCTCGGTGTCTACCGAGAAGGAGTACAGGATCACCTGCACATCATTGCGCAGGTCCTTGGGGAACAAGGGACGCAGCGGCCGATCAGTCAGGCGCGCGGTGAGGATCGCCTCTTCGGTTGGCCGTCCCTCGCGGCGGAAATAGGAACCGGGGATGCGCCCGCCAGCGTACATGCGCTCTTCATAGTCCACGGTCAGGGGGAAGAAATCCTGCCCGGTGCGCACAGTCGTGCTCATCGTAGCCGCGGCAAAGATCATCGAATCGCCCAGGCGGATAGTGACCGCCCCACCGGCCTGTCCGGCTAGCTTGCCGGTTTCATAAATAACGGGCTTACCGCCCACAACAGCAGTAAATTGCTTTCCTTCGGGTTGCATAGTTTCTCCTGAATTGTTTCACCCACCAGGTCAGGGACTGAAAGCAGCTCGCAACCTTAGACATCCTCTGAGAAGGTTGCTTTCTCCTTTCAATTCCCAACCAGCAGGCGATGTTAATAAAAACTGTAGTCTCTCTTTTAGCAACAATCATCAGCAGGGAGCAGGATCGCTCACCCCCAATGAATTGAAGCCAACACTCATCACATAAAAACGAGTAGATGGGGGACCTGCTCGCCATCTACTCGTTCTGGACACGATACCCGGCCTACTTGCGACGGATGTTCAGCCGCTCAGTCAAAGCCATGTAGCGCTGGAAGTCCGCACGGCGGATATAAGCCAAAAGGCGGCGCCGCTGACCCACCAGCTTGAGCAGTCCACGCCGGGAGGACTCATCATGCTTGTTCGAGCGTAAATGATCCGTCAGCGTGGTAATTCGGTTGGTAAGCAGAGCAATTTGCACCTCCGGCGATCCAGTATCGCCTTCGTGGCGCATAAACTCTTCCATAATCTTGGTCTTGGATTCTTTGTCAAGTGCCATGACGTCTGCATGCTCCTTTCTTTAGGATAGCCTCCAGCAGGTCTCCAGGCAGGCAGCCTCCCACTCATGGTAAAAAACCGCCCACCGGTCTAGTCAGAGAACAGAGATTATACCAAACAGCTTCGCCTGGGGCAAGGATATTTGCAGATAAATAAACAGATACTCACTTACCAGAGCGAAGAATCGAGTAAATGATCCACAGCCCAATCGCAAATGAGATGATAAACGCCACGATCACCAACGCCAACGCCATCTGGCTTTCACGGGCAACGGGGAAAAGCAGGGCCAGGCCCAGGATGAACGCTGCAGCAATCACGCTCACCGAAATGCGGTTGCTGATGCGATCCAGGCGGTCCAGCGTGTCCTTATCCGCCCCAACTGAAAGGGAAAATGGCAGCAGACCTCGCTGCAGGTTCCGCAGCATACTTTCCCCAATATTGGGCAGATCGCGCAGGGCATAAGCCAGGTTCTCGACATCCAACAGCAGGCTCGGCCCCCACTCCCAGGGCATGCGGCTGTTGATCACCAGCCGCTGAACCGGCGGGCCAAAAACCTGGAACAGGTCAAACTGCGGGTCCAGGCGCCGCGCCAGCCCGTCCATCATCGCCAGTGTCTTAAACAACAGCCACAAGTCTGCGGGCAGGGTGATCTGGTAGCTGAAGGCGATCTGCATCAGTTCCTCCACCACCCGGGCGGTCTGGATATACTCCAACGGCTGACCATAATACTGGTTCAACATGCGGTCAATGTCACGCTCAAGCGCCTGCTCATCGATGCGCCCCGAAACCGCCCCGATGCGCAGCATGTGGTGCACAATTCCTTTTGCATCCTGGCGCGAGGCTTGCAGAAAAGCCTGGATCAGGTTCATGCGGTCAATGCGTGAGATGTGACCCACCATCCCAAAGTCCATGGCGCCGATCACCGCCTCACCAGGTCCAAAGCCCGGCATAATTACAAAATTTCCAGGATGAGGATCGGCATGGAAGAAGCCGTCCTCCATGACCTCCTTCACCAGCATGCGCGCCGCATGGGTCGCCACCTGGTGCCGGTCATACCCCGCCGCATCCAGCTCATCAAAATGATCGATTTTGATCCCCTCCAGGCGCTCCAAGACCAGTATTTTTTGCGTAGACTGCGGCCAATACACCTTTGGGATATACAGATGCGGGTCATTGGCAAAACTGACCCGGAAGCGATCGGCGTTCAATCCTTCCCGGCGGTAATCCAGCTCGTTCTGCAGAGTAAAAGCAAACTGAGCCACGATCTCCACCGGGTTGTACAACTGCCCCCAGGAGGTGCGCTGCGCCAGGCTGGCCAGGTCCGCCAGGATATCCAGGTCCGAATTGATCAGCGCCTGGATATTGGGACGCTGGACCTTGATCACCACCCGGCTGCCATCTGGAAGCACCGCCGCATGGACCTGGGCCAGCGAGGCTGAACCCAGTGGCTGCGGGTCGATCTCGGTAAAAATCTCACCCGGGTCACACTGGTATTCCGCGCGCAGCGATTCGAGCACTACCAGCCAGGAAACCGGGGGAACATTATCCTGCAGGCGCGCCAGTTCTAAGATGTAATCCGGAGGAAACAAATCAGGACGCGTGCTCATCACCTGGCCCAGCTTGATAAAAGTTGGGCCCAGCTCTTCCAGGGCTATGCGGAAATGCTCGGCCGGGCTCAGGTGGGTGGGCTGTGCATTTTGCCGGAAGAGCATCGGGTTTAACGGAAGATAGCGATCAACCCGCAGCGACTCCAGGAACGAGCCAAATCCATGGCGCGCCAACACGCTGACGATCTGGTGGTAGCGTGCCAGGTTGCGCGTCCGACGGATGTGCTTATACATAAAAGCTGGCTGCCGGGCTCGCTCAGGACTTGCGGGCAGCCTCGTCCAACTTGCGGGTCAATGTATCAATCTTTTCTTTCAGCGATTCGATCTCCTGCTTATCCGGTAGATCTAATTCTTTCAACATGACCTGCACTTCCTGGCGCACCATCTTGCGGAAAGATTCCTGCTCTTCCTGTCCCTTGCGCACCATGCGGTCAACCAGCTGTTTGCCCTCATCCTTGGAGATCTCCCCGCGTCTGACCAGGTCATCCACCATTTCCTGGGTTTTCTCGCGGGTCAGCGATACCGCGCCCATGGTTGCCATAAAACCGCGCTCAAAAAACTCTAACATGGATCACCTCCTGATTTCGAGTAAGCTACGAATTCTGCCACCCCACCCAGGCGCCCATCTCAGCACCGACTGGATGGTTGTGATGAAAGGAATTATACCCGAACTCTCCTGAAAGAACTTATGCCCCCATGCCGCGCACACTGCGGCGCAGCTCTTCCTGGATACCAGGGGGGAAGCTGCGAGCTGACTGGCGGATAAACCAGGCCGCGTCCGGGCTGTTTGCCATCATCAAAGCCTGCCTCAGAAAAAATGCGGTCTCTTGGGGTGAACAGCGCGCCAGGGAATCAATCACATCCAGGATATCAGGCCTCAGCACGCCGGGGGATTGGCGCACCAGCGGCATCACAAGTCGATAATAAACAGGCAGGTTCTGAAAAGCAGGATCTTGCAAAACCGGGATTAAAGCCCGCAATCCAAGCTGTTTCTCCAGCAGGTCTGGGCTGAGCAGCCATTTCTCAATCAGCCGGTCCAGCTCAGCCGGCTTTTCTCGCCGCAGGCGAGATAATCCCTGGGTAAGCATGGCAGTCAGGATACGCTCTTCCGGGTTTGTGCGCAGCCAGGCCTCCAGGCGTTCAAGAAGCTGGTCGGTCTCTTCGACCGGCAGTTGGCCCAGCACACCGATCGCCAGCAGGCGAAACTCCAGGTATGGTTCTTCCCACAACCGGTCTAATAAAGCCAGGCAGGTTTGTGAGTCCTCTTCTACATAAGGCGACAGTTCAAAGAGCACCTGGCGCAACACCGGCTGGCGCACATGGTAGCTGGGTAACAGGGAATGTGATTCCATCGCCGCTCCCGGCTTGATGGCGCGCTCCGAATAGAACTCCATCAGGTGATGCAGGCTGCGCACATACGCCGGCGGATCGTCATACTGCCCGGCCAGCAGTGCAGCTTGCTGTTTCAGACGGGCCGGCAATATGGCGGGCATCGAGGCTGAAAAGATCAGTAAGCCCGGGCGAAGATCACTTTCCGGCTGGACTTGTGCCCACACACGATACAGGGCCCCTCACCGCCCTGCTGATCCAGCGGAATGCAGCGCGTGGTGGCCCTGGTATCCTCTTTCACCTGTGCCTCGCACTCTGCCCCACCACACCACCAGGACAGCGCCCAGCCTTTCTGCACCGCCCGGGTTAAGTCCTCGTAACTCTCCGGTTCGCTGGTGTTTGCCTTGCGGAACGCCAGGGCGCGCTCAAACAGGGAGGCCTGGATGGTTTCCAACATCTCACCTACCTGGACCGCGGCGTTCGCCTGGGGTACAAAGCTCTTGCCCGCTTTACCGGGCATATCGCGGCGAGCCAGCGCCAACGTGCCATTTTGCACATCCTTGGGACCGATTTCCACACGCAGTGGCACACCGCGCAACTCCCAATCATTAAACTTGAAGCCCGGGGTGAGCTCTTTGCGGTCGTCCAGCTTTACCCGGAAGGCGCCCAACTCTTTCTTCACGCGCTCAGCCACCTCCAGGACCCTGCCCATCTCTTCATCGTTTTTATAGATCGGCACGATCACTACCTGGATGGGCGCCAGCCTGGGCGGAAGCACCAATCCCTGGTCATCGCCGTGGGTCATAATGATTGCCCCGATAAAGCGTGTGGAAAGTCCCCAGGAGGTAGTCCAACAATATTCAAGCTGATTATTCCAATCCAGAAACTGGATATCGAAAGCTTTGGCAAAGTTCTGACCCAGGAAATGCGATGTGCCAGCCTGCAAGGCGCGGGTATCGCCCATCATGGCTTCAATAGTGGTGGATCGCACCGCCCCTGCAAATTTCTCCCGTTCTGACTTCACCCCCGGCACCACCGGCACGGCGGCATCAGTGATCGCAAAGTCAGCATAAATATTGAGCATCTGCAGGGTCTCGTCCTCGGCCTCTTTCGCCGTTGCGTGAGCAGTGTGACCTTCCTGCCAGTAGAACTCCAGCGTTCGCAGGAACAGGCGGGTGCGCATTTCCCAGCGCACCACACTGCCCCACTGGTTGATCAGCACCGGCAGGTCACGATAGGACTTGATCCACTTGGAATACATCGAGCCAATGATCGTCTCAGATGTCGGGCGCACAACCAGCGGCTCCTCCAGCTTCTCGCCGCCGCCAATGGTGACGACTGCCAGTTCCGGCGAAAAGCCCTCCACATGCTCCTTCTCCTTTTCCAGGAAGGACATGGGAATAAACAGCGGGAAAGCAGCATTGACATGCCCGGTTGCCTTGAAACGCCGGTCCAGGGCCTGCTGAATATTCTCCCACAGTGCCCAGCCGTATGGGCGTACCACCATGCACCCCCGGACCGGGGCGTAGTCCGCCAGCTCGGCCTTAATCACCAGCTGGTTATACCATTCGGAGAAGTTCTCACTGCGAGTAGGAAGCTTATCGGTTGTCATGGTTCGAATTCCAATCTTAACTTATGAAAAAGATTACACCACCCTCACTGGGCGTGGTTGGCGTCCAGCAGTAGTTGGACTGCAGCCCGGACGTCAGAGGCAAAGCTCAGCCATCTGCGCTGAGCATCAGGGATATACGCGTCAAATGCCGTGTAGAACTGTTCCAGGGTATGGCGCCATCCAGGCCCGACCAGGACAAACGGGCGTGGGGCAACCGAGTTGGTCAGCAGGTGGTTCCACAGCACCGCCACCTCAGCCAGTGTGCCGGGCCCACCCGGCATGGCGACCACGGCGTCGCTCTCATCGATCAGGGCAAACATGCGCTCACGCAGGGTGGCATATCGCATCTCCTGCTGCACCCAGCGGTTCGGGCGCACCGCTCTCCAGGCTTCAATTTGATCGCACGTCACCCCGATCACCTGCCCCCCGACTTCAGCCGCCCCCCGGGAAACAGCCTCCATCGTGCCAATATACCCGCCGGTCAGGACGGTAAAACCCGCCTGCCCCAGCAGTTGGCCCAGCAGCATGGCTGCCTGATAGTCTGGCTCGCCCTCCCGGGTTTGCGATCCGCCAAAGACCGTGACCCGTTTCATTTATCCCTATCCCAGGTCCTCTGGTAATTCCGTTCCAGCTTGTCCAGGATAGCCTGCTCCAGGTCAATCTCCGCCACGCTGGCAATCTGCAGTAAATAGAGCGTCACATCAGCCAGTTCAGCAGCCAGCCCCGCCGGGTCATTCAGCTCATTTCGCCACTGGAAATGCTCCAGCACCTCGCTCGACTCCAGGACCAGCGAGATAGCCAGGTTGCGCAGGGTCTGGGGCCGCGGGGTGCCTGGCTCATACCAGCCCTTGGCCTGCACAAAGCGGTGCATTTCTTCGGTCAGTTCAGCGATATTCATTGGGCCTGATTATATCTTAATCCTGGCAGTGCAATGGCTTCCAGGGCTGCCTGGGCGGAAAGACGCTGCTCCGGGTGCCAGCCTGACTCAGTGGCCATGCGCTGCAAATGCTCTAAAACCGCATGCTGCTCATCGGGCTGCAGCCCTGCAAAAGCTTCCTGCACCCGCTCTGCCTGGCGCGACAGCAGGCAGTCCCACAACCATTCAAGAGGATCGACCGCCATGATTTATCCAAACTCCTCAGTTCTACAGGTGTGCGGATCATACCACAATCAGCCGCTGACCTCAGCCCCCACAATTGGTTTATAATACCCATGATGACAGGTCAATAATCCTATGCGCATTATATTAACCCACGAACAGGCCGATTTCGATGCCATTGCCTCCCTGCTTGGCGCACACCTGCTGGATGACAGCGCTTTGCCCGTGCTGCCACGGCGCCTCAACCGCAATGTGAGCGCTTTTCTCACCCTGTATGGCGAAGAGCTGCCTTTCATCGACCCGCGCGACCTGCCCAACACCGCCATTGACCTGGTCACCCTGGTCGACACCCAGTCCGCCATCAGCGTGCGCGGCATGACCAATGCCACGCAGTATATCGTCATCGATCACCACCCGCCGCGCTCCACCCCGCCGCCAAACTGGACCATGAAGGTCGATGACCTGGGGGCTGCAACCACCCTGGTGGTTGAGGCACTGCGCGAGCGCGATATGGCTCTCTCCACCGTGCAATCCACCCTGCTCTTGCTGGGAATATACGAAGACACCGGATCGCTGACCTATTCACGCACCACGCCGCGCGACCTGCGCGCCGCGGCCTTCCTCCTGGAACAGGGCGCCGAGCTGACCATCGCCGCTGACTTTCTCAACCACCCGCTTTCGCTGCCCCAGCAGGCGCTGTACGATTACCTGCGCTCGCACAGCGAGCATTATCATATTCACGGGCACACCATCATGATCGCCACCGGCGACGCAGGCGGCGTGGAAGAAGAACTGTCCACCATCGTACACAAACTACGCGACCTGCTTGACCCGGATGCCCTGTTTGTGCTGCTCACCACGCACGGTGGGGTGCAGATGATCGCCCGCTCCACCACTGACAACATCGATGTCGCCGAGATAGTCACCCATTTTGGTGGAGGCGGCCATGAGCGCGCTGCCGCCGGGCTGATCCGCGGCCAGGATATTGAGATGGCGCGCGATGAACTGGTGCGCATCCTGCCTGATCACGTGCGGCGTTCGGTGACCGTGGCGCAGATTATGTCGCGCGGGCTGCAGGTGCTCACCACGGATACCCCGGCTGAGATGGCCGCCCTACGCATGCGCCGCTATGGTTACGAGGGCTACCCGGTCGTTGAACACATTCCTGGGATCACGCTCCAGGCAAATGGCGACAGTCGGCCGCTACATGCCCGGGTCGTGGGGCTGCTCACCCGTCGGGCTGTGGACCGCGCCCTGGCGCACCGCTTGAACCTGCCCGCAGCCAGCCTGATGGAGGCAGGAGAGGTAACCATCACTCCGGACGCTTCGGTCGAAGAGCTGCAGCGCCTGATGACCGAAACAGGCTGGGGGCAAGTACCGGTCGTCGATCCTGCCAGCGGGGAGATCATTGGCATCGTCACCCGCACCGATATCTTGAAGACCCTGGCAACCAGGCCGCGCCGTCCGGGCGACCAGAACCTGGCCACCCGCCTGGAGAGCGCCCTGCCGCCTGCCCACCTGTCTCTGCTGAAGCTGGTTGCCCGGGAAGCCCACGAACAGCGCCTGGCGCTGTATATCGTCGGTGGGTTTGTGCGCGATCTGTACCTGGAGCGCCCCAGCCTGGACTTTGACCTGGTCGTGGAAGGCGACGCCATCCACCTGGCACGCGCCCTGGCCAGGCGGTACGGCGGACGCGTGACCAGCCACTCCCGTTTCGGAACAGCAAAATGGCACCTGCGCCGGCAGGCTGACGACATGCCCGGGGCGGGTATTGATACCCTGCCGCTTGAGCAACTGCCAGCCTCGCTCGACCTGGTCTCGGCGCGCACCGAATTCTACACTCACCCCACCGCGCTGCCCACCGTTGAGCGCGGCAGCATCAAGCTGGACCTGCACCGGCGGGATTTCACCATCAATACCCTGGCCCTGCGCCTGGACGGACGGCATTACGGCGAAATGCACGACTACTGGGGCGGGCTGAACGACCTGCGCCAGGGCCTGGTGCGTGTCCTGCACTCTCTCTCCTTCGTGGATGACCCGACCCGCATCCTGCGCGCCGCGCGCTTTGAACAGCGCTTCGACTTTCAAATAGAAGAGCGCACCCTGGTGCTGCTGGGAAATGCCATCCCCTTATTGGACCGCCTGTCTGGTGACCGCATCCGGCATGAGTTGAATCACATCCTGAAAGAGCCGCTCGTCTGCCGCATCCTGGGCCGACTCGACGAGCTGGCTCTGCTCAAAGCAATTCACCCCTCCCTGACCTGGAACCAGCAGCTTTGCCAGTGGATAAGTTCCCGCCCCGCTGAGCCGCCTGAACCCTTCTGGGGGCTCAGCGGCGCCGATTGGCCTGCCCTGCGCACCGAGCTGGGATATATTCTGTGGATGCTCGACCTGACGGATGAACACGTGCAGTCCCTGGCCTTCCGCCTGAAACTCTCCACCCACCTGCTCGAGGCCATCCAGGCTGCCTGCCGCCTGTGGCGCCAGCAAACCAGGTTTGTCAGCGCTCGTACCAGCGAGGTTGTCTCCATTCTTGATGACCTGCCCCCCCTATCGCGCTATGCCTGCTACCTTGCTGAGGAGAACTCAGAAACCAGGCAGGTGCTGTATTCCTATGTTACAAAATGGCAGAATGTATCACCCATGATCGATGGGCTGTCCCTGCGCCAGAAAGGCCTGCCGCCTGGCCCGGCATATCGCCGCATCCTGAGCCGCCTGCGCTCTGCCTGGCTGGACGGAGACATCAACAGTTCCGAGCAGGAGGTTGCCTTGTTAAACCAACTGATCCTGGACGAGGCAGTCTAGTAAAGGAATGTGGTCACCCCCACTATGACGATCACCCTTCCCCCACCTCCCACCTGGCTTCACCAGGTCATCATTCGCAACGTCACCCAGGCAGATCTGATCGCCCTGGAGTGGGAAGGAGAATTCCAACACTTCCGCCGCATGTATGCCGACATCTTTGAGCACGCCCGTAAAGGGACATCGGTATTATGGCTGGCAGAGCTGCCCGAGAAAGGCGTCATCGGGCAGGTCTTCATCCAGCTCAACAGCAATCGGCCTGAATTGGCTGATGGCGTGTTACGCGCCTATCTCTATGGCTTCCGCATTAAGCCGGCGTATCGCGGCTGCGGCCTGGGCACCCAGATGATGCACATTGTCGAGAAAGATCTGGTCAAACGCGGCTTCCACTATGTGACGCTTAACGTTGGGCGCGACAACCCTGATGCCCGCCGCCTGTACGAACGCCTGGGCTACACGGTGATTGCCGCCGAGCCCGGGATCTGGTCCTATATCGATGACAGAGGGGAGCGGCGCGACGTCAACGAGCCAGCCTGGCGCATGCAAAAACAATTAAGAACCACTTAGCCAGCCCTTGCCACGATAAGCAGAATATGCTAAAATTTCTTTCGCTTTACAGCAAATCATGATGTTGTGCGGACGAAAAGTGGGCAACCCCCACTTTTCTGCGTAATAGGCAAGGTTTACTCCAGGTGGAGACAGGGAAGGCATGAAGAACGAGTTTGTACTGGCTTTTAACGAGGTTCTGGAAGAGAAGCAACTGCCAAAGGAAGTCGTCTTAGATGCCCTGGCAGCGGCCATGGTGTCTGCCTACCGGCGAGCAGTGAATGCTTCAAATGCCCAGCACGTTGACGCCAAAGTTGACCCGGACACGGGAAAAGTAATCATCTTCGCCGAGAAGGAAGTGGTGGACAGCGTGCAGGACCCCCGCACCGAAGTCACCCTGCGGGATGCCCAAAAAGTGGAACCCGAAGCAAAGCTCGGCAGCATGGTGATTGTTGAGAGCACGCCGCACAACTTCGGTCGTGTGGCTGCCCAGACCGCGCGCCAGGTGATCCAGCAGCGTATTCGCGAGGCAGAGCGCAATGCCCAGTTCTCTCATTACAGCAAACAGCTGGGTGAGATCATCAGCGGCATCATTCAGACCGTCAATAACCAGGGCGTCACCCTGGGCATGGACATGAAGGCTGAAGGCAGCATGCCCCGCAACCAGCAGATCCCAAGTGAGCGTTTCCGTGTCCATGACCGGGTGCGGGCGCTGCTGCTGGAGGTCAAAGACTCACCCCGCGGACCGCAGATTATCCTGTCGCGTGCCCACCGCAATTTTCTACGCCGCCTCCTGGAAAATGAGGTCCCCGAGATTTATCATGGGATGGTTGAGATCCGTTCCATCGCCCGCGAACCAGGACAGCGCTCAAAAGTGGCCGTGGCAGCCCTGCAGCCCGGCGTCGACCCGGTCGGCGCCTGCGTCGGCATCCGCGGCGTGCGCATCCAGGCCATCGTCCGCGAACTCAACGATGAAAAAATCGACGTCATCGAATGGAACTCTGATCCTGCAGCCTACATCGCCAAGGCTCTCAGCCCGGCGCGCGTGGCAGGTGTGTATCTCAATGAACACGCCAAGGGCGCCAAGACCGCAACCGTGGTCGTCCAGGAAGACCAGCTCAGCCTTGCTATCGGGCGCGATGGCCAGAATGCCCGCCTGGCAGCCAAGCTGACCTCCTGGCGTATTGATATCAAGAGCCTGCCAGAAGCTGCCACCGACGCTCTCACCAAGCTGCGCACCGATCCGCAGTTCCTTACCATGGCCTCCCATGAAGCGGACACTGTCCGTCAGGTGGAAGCCATCCTGGACAAGAAGGCTGAGGGCCGCCCGGTCACTCCTGAAGAATATCACACCATGACCCAGTTCGTCGACCGGGTGGAGCGCGGCGTGGTCCGCCAGCGTCAGACCGAGAGCAAGGCGGAAGAAGAGCAGCTAAAATCAGTGCGTTCCAACATCCCGCCTGCGGCATTTGACATCCAAATCCAGGACTTCCAGGTCTCAGACCGCCTGTATGCGGTGATCAGTGAAGCCGGGTTTGCCACCGTCGGCGACCTGATGCTCCAGATGAAGCTCGACCCCGATTCGCTGCTCAAACTGTCTGGCATGGGTCCCAAGGCGATGAAAGAACTGGAAACAGCGCTGGACAAGCTGACTGCAGCCCTACAGCCGCCCGCACCTGAGCCCGAGCCAGCCGCACTCGAGGTAGTTGAGGCCACCCCGGTCGAGCAGGCGGCGGTCATCACGGAAACTGAGCCGGTACAGGCCGAGCCTATCGAGCCTGCTCCGGTCGAGACCCAGCCGGTTGGAGAAGTACTGCCACAGGTCGAGGCGGCTGAGCCTGTTGAGACGCCTGCGGTGGCCGCCCCGGTTGAGGCTGCTGCTGCCCCGGTGGTGGCACAGCCAGAAGAAGCAGAAAGAGCCCAGGAAGCCGCCCCGGCTGCAGCGGATGCAGGCACGCCCCCCGCTGCCCCCACATCCGAGGAAGAGGACGCATCCAACCTGGATGAGCTTTGGGACAAGATCCGTCCTGAGGATATGGTAGATACGACTACTTCCGAAGATGAAGATGAAGACGATCTGCACAAGAAAAAGAAGAAAGGCAAGAAGAAATTCGTCGAGATGGAATATGACCCCGACAAAGATGTCATGGTTGTGAAGAAAAAACGCAAACGTGGCGCCGGCGATTGGGAAGAAGAATGGTAACCGGTTTTTCTGTAAAGAGATAAGGTGCCGCGGAAAAAGAGTAAACCAAAACATGTGCCCCAACGCACCTGCGTGGGTTGTCGCCAGGTTCTTGCCAAGCGAGCACTGATCCGGGTGGTGCGTTTAACCGAAGCAATTCAGGTCGATCCAACGGGCAAATTGGCCGGGCGCGGGGCTTACCTGCACGACCAGCGCTCCTGCTGGGAGCGCGGGATGAAAGGCGCCCTCGCCCAGGCCTTGAGAACAGAACTCACTGCCCAGGACCGGGAAACGCTGCTCAGCTTTATGGCTACGTTACCTGTTGAGGAGCCAGATCCAGCCAGCGACGAAACCTGAGACCTGTTTTCCGGAGCGACATACGCAGGCGTATCCGCCAGCGGATACGCTTGAGAAGTTCGCTAACTGCTTCCGTTAGCCTGACCGCTCATTGGGGCATACACAGATGGAATTACGAATTTTGGAGGTATCGAATGAGCGAGAACGGGCGAAGTAAAACTATCCAGCTTCCAGCCAGCATCACCATCCGTGACCTGGCGCAGGCTATGCAGTCCAGCCCGATTGAGATTATCAAGAACTTGATGCTCAACGGTGTAATGGCCAATATTAACCAACAGATCGATTTCGATACCGCTGCCGTGGTCGCATCCGAGATGGGCTTTGAAGCCATACTGGATGTCCCTGATCAGGTTCATGAAGAAGAGGATGGAGAAATTCCTCTCTGGAGGCGGATCATTGCCAACGAGCCGGCCGAGCAGTTAGCCCCGCGCTCGCCGGTGGTCACCATCCTGGGCCACGTCGATCACGGAAAAACTACCCTGCTGGATGCCATTCGTCACACCGATGTGGCGGGAGGAGAGGCAGGCGGGATCACCCAGCATATTGGCGCCTACCAGGTGGAGCATAACGGGCGCTTGATCACCTTCCTGGATACGCCCGGTCACGCAGCCTTCACTGCCATGCGCGCCCGCGGCGCCCAGGGAGCGGATATCGTTATCCTGGTGGTGGCGGCCGATGACGGCGTGATGCCCCAGACCAAGGAAGCCGCAGCCCATGCCCGGGCTGCCCATGTGCCCATTATCGTCGCCATGAACAAGATTGATAAACCGAATGCTGACGCCGACCGGGTGAAGCAGCAGCTGGCAGAGATCGGCCTGATCCCCGATGAGTGGGATGGCGATACGATCATCGTCCCCATCTCGGCCAAGCAGCGCCGCGGGTTGGAAGACCTGTTGGAAGCGATCAACCTGGTGGGCGACAACATGCAGATTATTGCCAATCCGCGCGGCCAGGTGATTGGAACGGTAATCGAAGCTGAGCGTGACCGGGCGAAAGGTGTGCTGGCTACCCTGCTGGTTCAGAATGGCACCCTGGAAGTAGGTGACGTGGTTGTAGCGGGCACCTGCTACGGGCGCCTGCGCGCCATGTTTGATTACCGCGGGCGCAAAATCCGCAAAGCCGGGCCTTCAACACCGGTGGCGGTGATGGGCCTGAGCGACGTTCCCTCCGCCGGCGACCCGTTCCAGATTGTAGACACAGAAAGAGATGCCAAGCTGCTGGTCGAAGAGCGGAACCTTGCTCACCAGCAGGCAGCCGCGGCGCCCAAGGCCGCCATCACCCTGGAACAGCTCTTTGACCGCTTCCAGGCCGGCGAAGTTCGCGAGCTGCGCCTGATCATCAAGGCCGATGTCCAGGGTTCACTCGAACCGATCATTAACTCCTTGAACGACTTGAATAAAGGAGATATCAAGGTACGCGTCCTGCTCTCCGAAACGGGAAATATCGGAGAAAACGATGTCATGCTGGCTTCGGCTTCCAAGGCGATCGTGGTGGGTTTCAACGTCCAGGCCGACTCAGCCGCCCGCCGCCTGGCTGAAGCCGAGGGGGTTTCCATCCGCATCTACGATATCATCTACCGCCTGATGGAGGATGTGGAAAAGGCTCTCAAGGGAATGCTGGAGCCCGAGGAAAAAGAGACGGTCATCGGGCATGCTGAAGTGCGCGCTGTATTCCGCATCTCGAAAGTAGGCAATATTGCCGGCTGCCGGGTCCTGGACGGCGAGATCCGCCGTGGGGCGCGCATGCGTGTCATCCGCCGCGGCGAAGTCCTGCACGAGAGTAATGTCCACTCTTTGAAGCACCTCCAGGACGATGTGCGCGAAGTCAAGGCTGGTTATGAATGCGGCATTTCAGTCAAGGGATTTGAGGACTATCAGCCAGGCGATTCCCTGGAATGCTATACGGTCGAAAAAGTAGCGGTCGAGTAAGTTATGAAGAGAGGATCTCGGAGAAGTCTACTGTGGTAGCAAAAACAAGAATTCAGCGTATTGGGGACCGCATCAAGGAAGAGTTATCTGAGATGCTGATCCAGGAAGTTTCGGATCCCCGGCTGTCAGGTATTTCAATTACTGACGTGCGCGTGGATCGCGAGCTGGCCTATGCTGATGTGTACGTTTCGGCCCTGGAAGGAGCTGACCGCTGGGCGGAAATCCGTAACGGGCTGGACCACGCCAATGGCTACCTGCGCCACGGGTTGGCGCAGCGCATCGATCTGCGCACTTTCCCGCGTTTGCGCTTTCATTGGGATCCGACGCCAGAAAAAGCAGAACGCATCGAGAAGTTAATCGCCTCCCTTCACCAACCTGCAGATCCCGGCGAGCCGCCAGACAGCAGCAGTATGAAAGTGGAAGAATAAATCCACCAGTGAGTGATTGATAGTATGCCGCTTGATCCCCGGCTGGTTGAAGACATCGCGCTGCGCCTGCGGCAGGCGCAGCGCATCCTGGTTGTGTCCCACATCCGCCCGGATGGCGACGCGGTGGGTTCTGTACTGGGCTGGAGCCTGTCCCTGCGCGCCGCGGGCAAGCAGGTGACCTCCGGCCTGGCGGATGGCGTACCGGGCAGCTTCCGGCATGTGCCAGGCAGTGACCGGGTGCGCCGCCGACCTGAAGGCCCTTTTGACCTGGTGTGCGTCGTCGACTGTTCCGATCCGCTGCGCGTGGGCGAAGTCTACCCTGGTGCAGCAGCACCTGACATCAATATCGACCACCACGTGACCAACCTGAACTACGGCCGCATTAACCTGGTTGTCCCCCAGGCAGTGGCCACGGCAGAGATCCTGGCTGATTTGATCCAGGCTCTGGACCTGCCGCTCACACAGGATGCCGCTTCTGCCCTGCTCACCGGTCTGCTAGCCGACACCCTGGGATTTCGCACGTCCAATATGACCCCCAAGGCGCTGCGCCTGGGAGCTGACCTGATGGAGCGCGGCGCTCACCTGCCTGAATTGTATCGCCAGGCGCTGCACCGTCATTCCTTTGAGGCCCTGCGCTACTGGGGCTGCGGCCTTGGACAGCTGCAACGCCAGGGTAAGGTCGCCTGGACCTGCCTGACCCTGGAGCATCGCCAGGCGGTGGGCTACCCCGGGCGCGATGATGCAGATCTGATCAACATGCTGTCCACCGTTGAGGACATCGACATTGTAATCATGTTTGTTGAACAGGGCAGCCAGCGGGTAAAGGTGAGCTGGCGCTCCCAGCCGGGCATCGATGTCTCGAAAATTGCCCTGGCTTTTGGCGGTGGAGGGCACCCGGCTGCTGCTGGGGCAGAAATATCTGGCGGACTGGCTGAGGTACAGCAACGCGTGCTGGCAGCCACTTTCGCCCTGGATGAACAGGCCCACCCGGCTCGGGACGGCGAGGACTATATCTCAATCCCCAGCGGATCTGAACCGGACCTGTGAAGCTTACAAAATATTAATTCCTGGGCGGATCTCGCCCAATGCTTTACAGCGCAAAGAGTTGTGCTACAATACAACTCATCAACTCTGTAGATGGGAAGATAAGATAGTATGGAGAATGAAAATATCAAGAACGTTGTTTCTGGGGTGCTGGTCGTTGATAAGCCCGTTGGTTTGACCTCTCACGATGTCGTGCAGATCATCCGGCGCGGCACCGGAATCCGGCGCGCCGGTCACACAGGAACTCTCGATCCGCGGGCCTCTGGTGTCCTGGTCATCTTGATTGGGCCGGCTGTGCGCCTTAGCGAGTACGTTTCTGCTTCTGATAAACGATATCAGGCAACCATTCGCCTGGGCAGTTCAACCGACACTTATGACTCAGAGGGCGTGGTGACTGGATCAACCTCCGCCGTCAACCTCAGCGAAGAAGAATTCACTGAAATTTTGCAGCAGTTCGTCGGTGAAATGGAGCAGGTGCCGCCGCCCTACTCGGCAGTCAAAGTGAAGGGCCGCAAGGCGTATGAGATGGCGCGTGAAGGCGAAGAAGTTGACCTGGCGCCGCGGATTATTAACGTCTACAGCCTGGAAGTGCTGGAATGGGCGCCGCCCGAAGCGGTGATCGATGTCTACTGCTCGTCAGGAACCTACGTTCGCTCGCTGGCGAATGACCTGGGCAAGGCGTTAGGCACCGGAGCTCACCTGGTCGGCCTGCGCCGTACCAAGAGCGGACGCTTCACCTTGCGGGACGCTGTGCCGCTGCGCCGTCTGCAGGAATCCTTCGATGCTGGCAACTGGTACCGTCACCTGATCCCGGCTGCTGAAGCCCTGGGGGACTGGCCAATGGTTGAGTTGAATGCAGATGATGTGGAGCTGATCCGTCATGGTCACCGCATCCCTGGCGAGCCCACCGAGACCGTCTGGGCGCGGGGCGTCAGTCAGCAGGGAGACCTGGTTGCCCTGTTGGAATTCAGCAGCGAAACCAACGAGTGGCAGCCGCGTAAGGTCTTCTTCCAATCCTGAGGCGGTTTTCTCTGGGCCATCTGCCCTGCCCGCCGCGGGTCCTGGCTTCGCCTCAACGCAGCGTATTCGTCCGCCATGCAGCATTACCGGTCTCTTGAGGCTGTCTATCTGAATGACGCGTGGGTGACCATCGGATCTTTCGACGGCATCCATCGCGGCCATCAGGAAATTATTCGCAGTCTGACTGCCGGGGCCCATTCGAAGGGCTGCCCGGCAGTAGTTTTAACTTTTTTTCCACATCCTGACCAGGTGCTGCGCGGCCGCAAAGATGCCATCTATCTGACCAGTCCAGAAGAGCAGGCAGAGCTTTTGGGCCAGTTGGGCGTGGATGTGCTGGTCACCCATCCCTTTAACCCACAGGTTGCAAGCATGACTGCCGTTGATTTTATGACCCGCCTGGAAGAGCACCTTGGGTTGAGCCACCTGTGGGTAGGTTACGACTTTGCCCTGGGCCGAGGCCGCCAGGGAACAGTCGATGTGCTGCGGGAGTTGGGCCGGGAGCTGGGATACACCCTGGATCAATTCCACCCGATTGTACTGGATGGCCAGGTCATCTCCTCCAGCCGGGTGCGGGCCGCTTTGACGCAGGGAGACGTGGAACAGGCTGCACAACTGCTGGGCCGCCATTACTCTGTTTCAGGGGTTGTCGCACATGGGGATGGGCGCGGCCGGCCCCTGGGCATCCCCACCGCCAACCTGGAAGTGTGGGGGGAAAGAGCGTTACCCCAGGCCGGGGTTTATGTCTGCCGGGCGCTGGTTGGCGGTCGCAGCTGGGGATCAGTGACTAACATCGGTGTACGCCCCACCTTTGAAAGCCAGCCGGTTCCGCCGCGGGTTGAGGCCCACCTGCTGGACTTTGACCACAACGCCGATCTCTATGACCAGGAAGTGCGCCTGTCTTTTATCGCCCGCCTGCGTGAAGAGCGTCGTTTCCCCAGTGTGCAGACGCTGCTGGAACAGATCCAGCAGGACATCTCCGACGCCAGGAGCAGGCTGCAGTGAAACCCTACCAGGATATGCTGCAGCACATCCTGGAACACGGTGCAGAGAAAAGCGATCGCACCGGCACTGGCACCCGTTCCATCTTTGGCTACCAGATGCGCTTTGACCTGTCCCAGGGCTTTCCCCTGCTCACCACCAAGAGGCTTCACCTGCGGTCTATTATCTATGAGCTGTTGTGGTTCTTGCGTGGCGAGTCGAACATCCGCTACCTGAAGGAGCACGGGGTAAGCATCTGGGATGAGTGGGCCTCCCCCGACGGCGAACTGGGCCCGGTGTATGGCAGGCAGTGGCGCGCCTGGCCTACTGCCGATGGGCGCCTGATCGACCAGATCAGTCAGGTCATTGGCCAGATCCAGCGCACTCCCGACTCGCGGCGCCTGATCGTCAGCGCCTGGAATGTCGGCGAAATCGAGCACATGGCCCTGCCGCCTTGCCATGTGCTCTTCCAGTTCTACGTCGCCGAAGGCCGCCTGTCCTGCCAGCTCTACCAACGCTCAGCCGATGTCTTCCTGGGTGTGCCTTTCAACATCGCCTCCTATGCCCTGCTCACCCTGATGATCGCCCAGGTGTGCCGCCTGCAGCCGGGCGACTTTATCCACACTTTCGGGGATGCCCACCTGTATCTCAACCACATTGAACAGGCGCGCCTGCAGCTCAGCCGCCAGCCGTTCCCCTTGCCGCAGATGAGACTCAACCCCCAGGTCCATTCCATCTTCGATTTCCAGTACGAAGACTTTGAGCTGCTCAACTACCAGGCGCACCCCCACATCAAAGCCGAGGTCTCCGTGTGATCATCTCCATGATCGCCGCCATCGACCAGGCTGGAGGCATTGGGGTGGAAAACCGCTTGCCCTGGAGGCTGTCTGCCGACTTGCAGCGCTTCAAACAGCTCACCTGGGGCCACCACCTGGTAGCCGGGCGTAAGACATTCGCCTCCATCGGCAGACCGCTCCCCGGACGCATTATGCTGGTGATCTCCCGCTATCCCCAGAACCTGCCGCCTGGCTGCCTTCCGGCTGACTCCCTGGAGGCTGCTCTGGATATCTGCGCCGTGCATGGCGAGAGTGAAGTCTTTATCATTGGCGGCGGAGAGGTTTTCCGCCAGGCACTGCCACTTGCCCGGCGTATCTACCTGACTTCGGTCCATACTTTCGCCCACTGCGATACCTTTTTCCCCCCCATCACCCCTGGCGAGTGGTGGCTGCTCGAAGAGCACTTCATACCAGCCGACGAGAAAAACGAATACCCCAGCACCTTCCGCATCCTGGAGCGGGCTGAGGTAAACCTGGAGCATATCGTATAGGAGGCATGACATGAGCCTGAGGGAACAACTCACACCCGAACAATGGATAGCCGTATTTAATGCGCCGGCGGCCAGCGCAGCCTACGCCGCATCTGCCAGCGGTGGGGTATGGGAGTTCATTCATGAAATGTTCGCCGCCGGGAAATTTATCGCCCTGGCCAGTGAAGAAGGCAGATCCAGCACTTATGGATCCTTGGTGGATGCCCTATTGGCCGAGATGGCTGGTATGACCCGCGATGAGATCGTCGAAAATACCATCAGCTTCGATCGCGACGCCCAACAAGACCTGCGCCCCCTGATGCGCCAGGTCGTCTGCGATGCCGCAGCAGCCACCAGCGCGATGCCGGATGCCGATGGTTTCCGCCGCTGGCTGCTGGAATCAGCCTGCAAAGCAGCAGAGTCGTCGCGCGGCGGGTTCCTGGGCATCGGCGCCCACCCTCAGCCCATCGACGCCCAGGAAAAGGCGGCGCTGGACGAGCTGGAGCAAATCTTGACAGCGACCGGTTAACCCCTGGCAAATTGCCCTGGCAGCTTGCCAGGGCGCTTGCCGAAAATTCTCCAGTTTTGCTTGACAGTTCTACCACACCGGCGTATAATCGTTCCGCCTGCCTAATGGGCAGGCATTCTTATGGTATTATTGTCTCGATTCAACAAACAGGAGTAAAACCATGCCCCCTCAACCCAAGCGCAAACACACTTCCGGCCGTCGCGACCGCCGGCGCTCCCATGACGCGCTGCAGGCCCGCCAACTCGTCCAGTGCAGCAACTGCGGCGAGATGCGTCTGCCGCATACTGTCTGCCCGAGCTGCGGTCACTATCACGGTCGTGAGGTGATCGAAATCGAAAAAGACCAGAAAAAGAAATAAGCCTTCTCCCATCTCCACTCAAGCAGAGGGAGCATCGTATGAGCAGGCAGTTCGGGCAGTTAGAGTCTGCCTGGAGTGCCTGCTAACTTTTTTTTCCGAGGAGAACCGATGGACCCAGAACAAACCGCTTTTGTCTTCCCCGGACAGGGATCCCAGGCGATCGGGATGGGCCGCGAACTGGCAGAGACCTTCCTTACTGCCCGCCAGGTATTCGAGCAGGCCGATGCGCTGTTGGGGTTCTCACTCTCCGGGTTGGCCTGGAATGGACCCGAGCAGGAATTGAATGATACCCTCAATACCCAGCCCGCGCTGCTGGTGCATTCGACAGCGGTGCTGCGCGTCTTCCAGGAAAAATATCCTGACTTCCATCCCGCATACACCGCCGGTCATTCGATGGGGGAGTTGAGCGCCCTGGTAGCAGCTCAAGCCCTCGGCTTTGAGGATGCCCTGAGGCTGGTGCGCCGACGCGGCGAGCTGATGAAAGCGGCTGGTGAGACCAATCCCGGCGGCATGGCAGCCATCATGGGACTGGATATCCCCACCCTGGACAGGGTTTGTGCTGAAGCCAGCCAGCCCGGCGAGGTGGTGCAGGTGGCCAATGACAATTCTCCCGGCCAGGTCGTAATCTCGGGGGCAAAACCCGCCCTGGAGCGCGCCCTGGAGCTGGCTCAAAAATCCGGGGCGCGGCGCGCCATTCCGTTAGCGGTCAGCATCGCCGCCCACTCGCCGTTGATGACCCAGGCTCAAGCAGCCTTCAGCCGCGCTGTCCAGCAAGCCCCATTCACCAATGCCCGCCTCCCCCTGGTTGGGAATGTCAGCGCCTCTCCGTTGATCGCTGCTGCAGAGATCCAGGCCGACCTGCAAGCGCAGCTCACCTCTCGCGTGCGCTGGGTTGAGAGCGTGCGCCAGATGGTGCAGCTGGGCGTGACCACTTTCATCGAAATGGGCCCAGGCGGCGTGCTCACCGGCCTGCTCAAGCGTATTGAGCCCAACGCAGCCAGCATTGCCTTGGGTACCCCGGCTGATTTCGAGAAGCTGGTCTAGCGCGGAAATCTTTTCAGGCAGAAGGCCGCTCACCCTCCTGGGGCTCGGGAAAGCTGCGGTGAAGCAGCCCACGTCCCTGATTCGAGGTATAATGGTCCAGTTATAGGTAGTTATCCCGAGACAAGGAGTAGTTACATCATGAGCACTGACAATGCAAGCGCAGCCAAGCCGCTGGAAGGAAAAATAGCGATCATCACCGGTGGCGGGCGCGGCATCGGACGCTCAACGGCCCAGGTGTTTGCCCAGCGTGGAGCTAAATTGGTGCTGGTTGATCGCGACATGGAACAGGCCGAAGAGGCTGCTGCTGAGCTGCGCAGCGCTGGTGCTGTTGCCCTGGCGTTGTCAGTTGAAGTCACTGACAGCGCTTCAACCAAAGCCATGGCTGAACGGGTCACATCTGAGTTCGGACGCATCGATGTCCTGGTCAACAACGCCGGCATCACCCGCGACAATCTGTTGATGCGCATGAGTGAAGAAGAATGGGATGCAGTCATCGACATCAACCTGAAAGGCGCCTTCAACTGCTGCAAGGCAGTCATCCGCCAGATGATGAAGCAGCACTCTGGCCGCATCGTGAATATCTCTTCCGTATCCGGCATTATCGGCCAGGTCGGCCAGGTTAATTATTCATCGTCCAAGGCGGGCCTGATCGGGCTGACCAAAGCCCTGGCGCGCGAGGTGGCCTCCCGGCACATCACGGTCAATGCTGTGGCGCCTGGTTTTGTACCCACCCGCCTGACCAATGATCTTCCGGATGAGCTCAAGCAGCAGATGCTCAAGCTGATCCCCCTCAGCCGTTGGGCACAGCCTGAAGAAATCGCCTACGCGGTCGCCTTCTTGGCCTCGGAGGATGCTGCATACATCACCGGGCAGGTGCTGGCAGTTGACGGCGGCCTGACCATGGCCTAGCAACCCGGGAAAGGGAAAAAAGATGGGAACTTATCTAAGCACAGCCGGTAAAACCACCATTGCGCCCGAGGTGCTGCTCACCATCGCCCGGCTGACCGCCCTGGAAACTCCGGGTGTCAGCCGCATGGCCAATGTCGCCAGTGAGGTTAACCGCCTGTTCAACCGCAACCTGGGCGAGGGCGTGCAGATTGAGCTTAAGAATGACACCGTAACCGCCGATATCTACGTCGTGCTCAAGAGCGACACCAACATCCGCGATGTCAGCCGCAATATCCAGCATGGCGTGGCGCGTGCCATCTCTGAAATGGTTGGTATGCAGGTTGGCAGGGTGAACGTCCATATCGAGGATATTGACTATTCCAAGGAGACCGAGGCCTGACCCGTGATGAAACCTCGCACCAGGGCTCGGGCAGTCGCCCTGCAAGCACTTTACGAAATTGATGTCGTCGGTCATCCCCCTGGCAAAGTTCTTGAAGAGCGGCTGGAGGAGGCAGACCTGGACGACACGCTGGAACAGTTCTCCCGGCAGATTGTTCTGGGGGTGGTTCCCATGGTGGAAAAGCTCGACGAGTTTATTGCCCACCATGCTCCCGAATGGCCGCTGGATCAGGTAGCCACCGTGGACCGCAATATTCTGCGTATTGCCCTTTGGGAGTTTGCAGTCTATGGAAAGACACCGGTTAAAGTGGCGATCAACGAAGCTGTCGAGCTGGCCAAGGACTATGGCTCGGACAGCACACCCCGCTTTGTCAATGGGGTCTTGGGCAGCCTGGCGAATCACTTGAGCGAAATTCAGAACTCCTTGCACCAGCAGCGTCCGCCTGGCACAGCGTAATCCGGCTCTGCGAGAACAGGGAACAAAGGCAAAATGGAATTTCTGGGAATCGGGCCGCTAGAATTATTATTCATCATTTTGATCGCCTTGATCGTCCTTGGTCCAAACGACATGGTCAAGGCTGGCAAGACGATGGGGCGCTGGCTGCGTAAGCTGGTCACATCGGAAGGGTGGCAAATTTTCCAGCAGACTTCACGTGACCTGCGCTACCTGCCCAATAAACTGATGCGCGAAGCCGGCATTGATGAGATTAATGAAACGCTGCGCGAAACGGCTCAAGATCTCCAGGTGAACCAGATCGGCAGCCTCGACATCCAGCAAGAAATTGCCAGGATGCCAACAAGCCCGGCAGAAGATAACACCCCGGCACCGGTGATCGATTCCCCCCCACCACCATCCCTTGAAGCATCCTTGGCTGCCCCCGTCGAGGAACCCGGCGCAGACAACCCTGCGTCCTCTTCCGGAGATATTAAACCGTCCGAACAAAACAACTGACCATGCCCAAGAGCCAGAACCCCGTTGTGCGCCTGATCACTGCTCCTTTCCGCTTCATCCGCTGGCTGATCACCGCCCCTTTTAAGTTTATCCGTTCCACCTTCCAAAGGGTCAATGCCTTCTTCACCGAAGAAGAAGAAGACACCCCCCTACCGGATGCCGTCGCCAAGACCATTGAGAATCCCATGGGGCTGATGGTGCATCTCGATGCCCTGCGCAAACACCTGCTGCGTTGTGTGCTTGCCATGGTGATCACCACCGCCCTGGCAATGATTTTTATGCACCCGCTGTTAAACTATCTCTCCACGCCCCTGGAGGGTGGGTTGGAATCGCTGCAGGCCATCGACGTGACCGAGCCGGTTGGGACGGTGATGAAGGTGGCGCTGCTCACCGGCTTCACCCTGGCATTCCCTTACATCGCCCTGGAGATCTGGATGTTCATTGCCCCCGGTGTCAGCCGCCGCTCGCGGATGTACGGCTTGCTGGCCATTCCCATTGCCACCCTGTTTTTCGTGGCGGGGATGGCTTTCGCCTTTTACCTGGTGCTGCCCACTGCGCTGCCCTTCTTGCTCAATTTCATGGGCATCAATACCATGCCGCGCCCATCCTCATATATTGGCTTCTTGACCACCCTGATGTTCTGGATGGGCGTCGCTTTTGAGTTTCCGCTGGTCATCTACCTGCTGGCAAAACTGGGGTGGGTGAAGGCGAAATTCCTTCGGCAGCAGTGGCGCCTGGCGATCGTGATCATCGCTGTCGCTGCTGCGTTGATCACCCCCACCGTCGATCCCGTTAACATGAGTCTGGTCATGGCCCCGCTGAGTGTTCTATATTTTCTCAGCGTCGGGTTGGCCAGCCTTGCCGAAGCCGGCAGGTTGTGATGGATGTCATCTCATCCTCCTGCCGCCCATCTGATCCTTCCTTCCTGGCTAACGCCGCTTATCAAAAAAAACTAGCTGAAGAGCTGCGCCAGCGCCAGGCGCTGGCATTCCAGGGTGGCGGTTCGCAGTACCGCCAGCGCCACGAGGCTCAGGGGAAGCTGTTCGTGCGCCAACGCATCGAGCTCCTGCTTGACCCAGGCTCACCTTTCCTGGAGTTGTCTCCGCTGGCTGCCTTTGGGATGTACGATGGTCAGGCGCCAGGTGCCGGCATCGTCACCGGTATCGGCCGCGCCGCCGAGCGAGAAATCATGGTGGTGGCCAACGATGCCACAGTCAAGGGCGGGTCTTATTATCCCATGACCGTCAAGAAGCACCTGCGCGCCCAGGAGATCGCCGAACAAAATTACCTGCCCTGCGTCTACCTGGTCGACTCAGGAGGCGCCTTCCTACCCATGCAGGACGAGGTATTTCCAGACGCCAACCATTTTGGGCGCATCTTTTACAACCAGGCGCGCATGAGTGCCAGGGGCATCCCCCAGATCGCCGTGGTGATGGGCTCATGCACCGCCGGCGGGGCATATGTACCCGCCATGAGCGACGAGACGATCATCGTCAAAGGCAGCGGCACCATTTTCCTGGGCGGGCCGCCCTTGGTGAAGGCAGCCACCGGCGAAGAAGTCAGCGCCGAGGAACTGGGGGGGGGCCGAGGTCCACACCCGCCGCTCGGGTGTTGCCGACCACCTTGCCGAAAATGATGCCCACGCCTTGCACATCTGCCGCTCAATCCTGGAGGCCATCCCCCGCCGCCGCTCTGCCCGAGCGCCTTCCATGCTTTCATCCCTGGATATCCTGCCTCCTGCGGATCCCCTGTATCCGCCCGACGAGATCTATGGCATTCTGCCCTCCTCGATTCGCCAGGCTTACGACGTGCGCGAGATGATCGCCCGCCTGGTGGATGGCTCAGAATTCCACGAGTTTAAGGCGCGCTACGGCGCCACCCTGGTCTGCGGTTTCGCCCGTATCCTGGGCTACCC
>CAIQIV010000425.1 GCA_903871905.1 uncultured Chloroflexota bacterium
GGGGAGAATTGTCCGCTACGGCCCTTGTGGTGTGAAACGCAATCTGAACTGATAGAGCGCCTGCGCAGCACAACGTTTGCTCAGTTTGTCAAAACGAATGCGCCGCTGGCCTCACAGGTGGAGTAAGAAAGTTGGTTGGGGGTAATGCAATTTGATGCTCATGGAATTGTGATGAATGAGCTTGCTTGGGCTGCCTCTCAAAAAAAATAATAGAGCGAAAGTGCTTTCGCTCTATTGAGACTTTGATCGGTGAGAGTATCGTTTGCTTTTCTACGGTTGTTGAGCAGCCCAATCTTGCCCTAGAATAATTTCGATATCTACCTGGGCATTGGGATCGAAACGGTTTCTGACCTGAACAGAGTCTTTAATGTTTAATTGTTGAATAAGGAAGTTGATGGTGTAGGGTTTACCGGTGTAATCAATGATGACCGTCTGCCCATACAGACCATCGGCATTTTCTTCTCCAACAATGTTCAGGTTCTGAGCGCGTAGCAATTCGCCGGTTTTGGCGGCCAGGCCAACTGTGGCCGTGCCATTGCGAATCATGACTCTGGCGGCCTCGGTAACCATCAATTGTGTTGGGTCGCCGGCCACTGCGGCAGGGCCAACTGCTCCGCCGGTGGCAAAGATTTCGTCTCGCAACAGGCGAATTTGATCTGGATTGGGGATCAAAACATCCTGCCGTCCATCCGGGCCGTCTACGGAAGCATATTGCACATCCTGGTGAGGATCAAACACGCCTTTTTTGATGTTCTCATCTTTGATTTGAAGCGCCAACCAGGCCAGTTTAATCACCTGATCGAGAGTCAGGTTGGTGCGGATACCCTGCGAGATTTCTTGGTACAGCGCCGGCGCTTTTTGCACCAGGGTTGGCATCATGTTTAGCGTCAGAACTTGATCACGCACGGCCATAATGACTTCCTGCTGGCGGGCTGAGCGTGAGAAGTCTCCATCGCCATCTTTGCGCTGACGGGCATAGGCCAGAACCGTGGCGCCATCTAATGCCTGTACTCCTGGCTCTAAGCGGACGGTATTTCCTGGGCCAATGGGATCTACAACGATTTCTTCCTTGATGTGCATATCCAGGCCGCCCATTTCATCAATGAATCTCACAAAAGAGTTGAAATCCAACAGAGCATAATACTGGATAGGTACACCAATCACACCTTCCACAGTTTTCATGGCGAGCGTAGGGCCATCGGGTAGTTTATAGATTTCTCCCCACCGGTAGGCTGTGTTGATCCGGTTATTTTCCATGCCTGGGATTGTGACCCACAGATCACGTGGGATGGAGAGCATACCAGCAGTTTTGGTTAAGGGATCTACCGTGAACAAAATCATGGTATCGGTGCGAGGAACATCGACACCCTCGGACCAGTCGCGGTAGTCTAGCCCCATTACCAAAATAGTGACCCGGATGGCCCCGTCCCAGGGAACAGGCGTGGGGCCGAGTTGTGGATCGAGCGCCCCAGAGGGCGCCTGTACATTATTGGAAAGGTTATTGACTGGAGGTGTTGGCAGAGCCTGAGCAGAAGCTTCATCCACAACCGGCATACCTGGAAGATCGCTGATGCTCCAGGATGCCACAAAGCTTCTAACCCATTGAAAAATCAGAACTGCTGTGATTGAAGCAACAATAAGAAATGCCGCCAACACAATCACAGTAATGCGGTCGAATACAGGACGCGGGCGAGACAAATGATCAGGAACACGTGACATGCTAATTTTCAACCCTTTTATTGCAGAAGATCGAACATTGATTAGTAAGATGCAAGAAAAGGTCCAGATACCACTGGCTGTTCTTACTCGATCTTCGGAGGAGGCACGGGTAAGGAGTCAGCCGGGGTTTGAGCCCATTTATCCCCTTCGTCGATCAACATGACCGGAATATCTTCGACAATTGGATATTTACGGTTACAATCCTGACATACCAGCCAGGTGTCTTTAAGGAGCTTTAAGTTCCCTTCTTTACCGGGTTCGCGTACACAGACCGGGCACCTTAGAATTTCCAACAAATCAACACTAACCATATTTTCTCCCATTA
>CAIQIV010000426.1 GCA_903871905.1 uncultured Chloroflexota bacterium
CGAAATCTGATCCCACTGGCACACGCGCAGGCGGGCTGCGGGTGCTGCGAGGGGGAAGTTGGGCGGATGCCGGGCAGGATATTCACGCTGCGGCCGTATCCTGGGGGTATCCCCCGGATTCCAACCCGGCCTGGGGTTTCCGCTGCGCCCGGGATGCCGGCCCGCCCCTGCGCGCCACCCCAGCGCAGGGACCGCTCCCGGCTGTCCCTACCCCCCAGCCCTCGCCCACCCTGGCGGAGCCCAAACCCACCCCCTCGCCTGAGAAAACTCCAGGCGCGGCAGCCTCCCATCCGGCGCAGGATGGGCCGCCTGCCACCGCGGTTTCCGAAGCCGACGGCATGCTCCTGGTGCGTATCCCGGCGGGGAAATTTGTCATGGGCTCCTCACCCGGCAGCCCAGGCGCCTACCAGGATGAGCAGCCCCAGCACACCGTATCCCTGGAAGCATACTGGATCGACCAGACCGAGGTCACCAATGCCATGTACGCCCGCTGTGTTGCCAGCGGAGGCTGCAGCCCCCCAAAAAGCACCGCCTCAAGCCTGCGTCCGGGGTATTATACCGACGCGCGGCTGGCGGACTACCCGGTGATCCAGGTGAATTGGTACCAGGCGCAGGCTTACTGCCGGTGGGCCGGCCGCCGCCTGCCCAGCGAAGCCGAGTGGGAGAAAGCTGCTCGCGGCGTCCAGGCCTGGATTTACCCCTGGGGCCAGCACAAGCCTGACCTGACCTGGGCCAATATTAACACCCAGGATGGGTGGGACAATAAAGACCCCACCGCGGTGGGCTCGCACCCGGCCGGCGCCAGTCCCTACGGCGTGATGGACATGGCCGGAAATGTATGGGAATGGGTCAACGACTGGTACAGCCGGAGATATTATCCTCAGTCACCGACTGCCAACCCCACTGGGCCCCGGTCAGGGCCGGGCAGGGTGATCCGCGGCGGTTCGTGGAACGACGACTGGGTCTTCGTCCGAGCTGCGGTGCGCAACTGGAGCCTGCCCGAGGAGAGCAGCAGCAGCCTGGGCTTCCGCTGCGCCAGGTGATTTTATTGGAACCCGACTCTTATTCATCGGGTAAATTTTCGAAACTCAAGGTTCGCAAGTTAAACAGATATTTCTTTGCAGCCAGCGATTTTGTTCCGCTGGAGATCAATAGCAGTTTGTCATCCTTGAACATCAGGATGCGCAACTCACCTCGTTCTTCATCAGTAACGACAAATTTCCTATCCATACTTGAATCGTTACTTCGTATGAAAAGCGCCCCGTAATTGGTGATCCGATATGGTTTCGGAGACTCGGGGCTGGGCATTAACTTTCCAGCCAGAACCCGGACCAATTTGCCATCAACAAAGCCTTGCCAAATGTTGATGACTTTTAACTGGGTTGTCTCATGGGTTTGGAATAATTGTCCCGATACAAGAATCCCTAATTCTAAAGTCTCGGTGGGATATGGAGATGTAAGAAGTGCCATCTGCGTCCATCGCGCTGGGTTTTTAGCAATGGATGTTTCGACTAAGTACTTCGGTGGTTTCGTAGCAGCCTTCATGGTTGCCAAATTACTCATTTCTGCAATCAGACTCTCTAATTGGGCTCTGCGTCCAATGCTGAGATCCTTCCTCTGAAGCTCCTGTTGGTAAGCCAATAATTTCATCTCGATTGAATTTGAGGTCGCGGGAGGGGGTGTCGCTACTTCAATTTTGGCATCGTGGGCAGGGAAATAATTACGCGACAATATTCCAACACCGGCTAAAACGATAAGAGAAAACAGGAACAGGCCTCTTCGCAAAATTCGCAGATACATTTCTTACCCTCCTGGATTCCCACAAGCGTATGGAGTATTCTGGAATGAATAACTGGACATCAATTTTGCATGGACATCTGTGGTGGCCCCATAAAGCTGGCCCATTCAAGTTCAATCCAATCAAGTACAATCATTGTAGCATAAAGCAGGCAAGAAAAGCGGTGCCAGCCGGGGGTGATCCGGATCATTTGCCGCAAAGTCGTTTTGGAAACGCTGTCCCTGATCGTCGCGCTTGACTGCCCACCCAAATAGTGCTATACTATAAGCGACCGATGGTCGCTTTCAGATCTATCCATCCAGGAAGGTTCATATGCCCAAGGGTATTCCACTCACTCCCCAAGAACAGGACCGGCGCAGGCATGAAGTCTTCGCCGCCTCAGTGCACCTGTTCTTGGAGAAGGGCTTTCGCGAGACCACCATGCACGAGATCGCTGCCGCAGCCGGGATGGGAAAATCCACCCTGTACGATTACTTCAAGACCAAGGATGAGATCCTGACGTCGGTGGTGGAGGACGCCATTTATGATTTGACCGAAGCTGCCCAGGATGTGGCCGGAAAGGACCTGCCCGCCACAGAGAAAATCCACCGCCTCATGCACAACCACCTGGATTTTTTGCTGGCCAATAAAGAGTTCTACTCCCGGCTGTCTTACGAGGTTCAGCGCCTCGACCTGGAAAGCCAGCGGCGGATCCAGGCCCGCCGGCATGGTTACCAGGATCTGCTGCGCCGGCTGGTGGAAGAAGCCATCCAGGAAGGCGCTTTCCGGCCGGTCAATCCACTGCTGGCGGCGCGCACCATCCTGACTCTGATCACCCCGGTGGTCTTCACCAACCGCCCCACCGGAACCCCGGAGCAGATGATGGATGAAGCGCTGGACATCTTTTATAAAGGTGTGCTGGCCTGATATTTTTTTGCTCTCATAAGCGACCGATATTCGCTTTTGAACGCTTGCAGGATCGCCCCAATCGGTAGAGACCACCCGGTCAGGGAGGGGCAGCAAGAATAAATATACTTAGGAGGCTGCCATGACTTCACTAGTTCTCTCACTTTCTGATCCCCAATCCGTTCTCGAAAATGTAGGCGGTAAGGGGATGTCCCTGGCCTTGCTGGCGCGCGCCGGTCTTCCCGTCCCACCCGGTTTTCACATTACCACCGCTGCTTACCTGCGCTTCGTGCAGGAGAATCAGCTCCAACCGCAAATAATGAAAATCCTGCAGTCACTGGACCTCTCCAACCCGCTCTCCTTCGAGACTGCCTCACAGCAGATCGGGGCTCTCTTTGGCCACGCCCAGGTTTCTCCAGACATTTCCGAGGCTA
The DNA here is from genome assembly GCA_903871905.1 of uncultured Chloroflexota bacterium. Classification (GTDB taxonomy): domain Bacteria; phylum Chloroflexota; class Anaerolineae; order Anaerolineales; family UBA4823; genus CAIQIV01. Next base: position 3,118 of record CAIQIV010000426.1, read on the forward strand.
TCTCCAATTCCTATGCGCAGCTTTGCACGGACTCATCCCTGGTCCACCACCCCGCACAAAAGCCCCGCCTCCCCTCGCCCGGGCAGTTCCAGCTTCCTGTGGCGGTGCGCTCATCCGCTACCGCCGAGGACCTGCCCGGCGCTTCTTTTGCCGGGCAGCAGGAAACTTACCTCAATATCCAGGGTGTCGAGGCCGTCCTCGCCGCGGTCAAGCAATGCTGGGCCTCGCTGTGGACGGCGCGGGCTATTGCCTATCGCGCCCGCCAGGGTATCGACCAGGGCGCCGTGGCCCTGGCGGTGGTGGTGCAGGAGCTGGTATTTGCCGATGCGGCGGGTGTATTGTTCACCGCCAACCCTGTCAGCGGCAGGCGCAGCGAGATGCTGCTCACCGCCGCCTGGGGCTTAGGCGAGGCCATCGTCTCCGGCGCCGTCACGCCGGACACCCTGGTTCTGGACAAAACCAGCGGCCAGGTGGTTGAGCGCCAGGTGGCGGAGAAGCAGGTGATGACCGTCCGTACGGAGGATGGGGCGCAGGAAGTCCCGGTTCCCCGGTTGCGCAGGAAAAAAGCGGTGATCACCAGGGACCAGGCGGCTGAGCTGGCCAGGCTGGGCCGGGAGATCGAAGCGCTGTACGCCATGCCGATGGACATCGAATGGGCACGATCAGCGGAGGAGTTTGCCATCCTGCAAGCGCGTCCAATCACCGCTCTCCCCGAGCCTCCGCTGGAGTGGTCGCTGCCCCATCCGAAAGCGGTCCTGGCGCGCGGCAGCTTCGCCGAATTTGTGCCCGAGCCGATCTCGCCTCTATTCGCCACCCTGGCGGTGCCCATCGCCCGCCAGGCCACCGTGCAGCTGATGAACAAGATGGGTGTCACCGGGGATGACAG
>CAIQIV010000427.1 GCA_903871905.1 uncultured Chloroflexota bacterium
AAATCGTGATTCCGCTGGAGAAGGTGTTGGCGATGGGGGAGAGCGAGGCGGCGATGGGGCAGCTGATAAAGCTGTCGGGATTGAAGCATGTAATCGGCATCCGCGCCCCGCAAAAAGCGTCGGCTGATGAGAGCCCTCGTCTCCAGGAAGGGGTGCAGGTGATCGGCGCCGACCGCTGGCAGTCAGCCGGATTCCTGGGGAAAGGGATCAAGGTGGGGGTCATCGACCCCGGTGGTTTCAACGGCCTGTTGAACCAGGTAGGTAGCTCGCTGCCGGGACGCGAGCATATTTTTACTCAGCCGGGTTACTCTCTGGAGCAGCTCAACGAAACCCCTGACAACCACGGTACCGGGTGTGCCGAGATCGTTGCCGCTGTTGCCCCCGGGGTAGATTTATACCTGGCTTATACCGGTGGGGATAATATTGAGCTGGGCAACGCGGTTGACTGGATGCTGAGCAACCAGGTGCGCATCATTTCTCATTCCTCAACGGGCATGGTTGGCCCGCGCGATGGTACGGGGGAGATGGTGGATATTGTGAACAAGGCTGTGCAGCAGGGGGTGGTATGGGTGAACTCATCGGGGAATGCAGCCAAGTCGCACCTGAACATGAGTTTCACCGATACCGACCAGGATGGTTGGCATGAATTTCCTGATGGCGCCGAGGTATTGAAAGTGGCGGTTGCCGGCGGTGAGCGGGTTTTCAGCCTGACCTGGGACGACCAGTGGTTTGGGGCGCAGGAGGATTATGACCTGTACATTCTGACGCCGGCTGCCAGCGGCTCGGGATATGACGTGGCCACCAGCGCCCGGGATGTACAGGAAGGCCGCCAGCAGGACCGGCCGGTGGAGTTTATCAGCTTTGCTTATGGTGAAGACCAGATCACCTATCTGGCAGTCAAAGGGACAAAATTCACCCGCCCAGGGCGCCTGAACCTGTTGGGAGATAACTCCACCGAATTTGCTTCCTGGATGGCGGAGGGCAGTGTCAAGTCGCCCTGTGACGCCTTCGGGATTCTGTGCACAGGCGCCACCAATTGGCGCGATGACAGCCTGGAGGAGTACAGCTGCCAGGGTCCAACGGCTGATGGCCGCAACAAACCGGATATTTCTGCGCCGGATCAGGTGAATACCGTGGCTTTTGGTGAGTTTCCTGGCACCTCGGCATCAACGCCTCATGTGGCGGGAGCCGCGGCACTGGTGTTGAGTGCTTTCCCCACCTTCTCGGGGGGCGATGTGATCAATTACCTGCAGCAGAATGCTCTGGACCTGGGTCCTGCCGGGATGGATAACCAGTTCGGTGCCGGCCGTCTGCAATTCCCTGCACCGCCCGAGGGTGGCCCGCCGCCGGCTCCCCAACCAACGGGAAATTCGGTGGTGATCCAGAAGATCTGGCAGGAGCAAAATGTCTTCGTTTCGGGTTCAAAGGGTATGAATATCCACGTTGCCTTCGATATTTTGAATGCCCAGGATCAGCCTGGCACCCTGACTGCCCTGTTTTTTAACCAGGACTCTGGACAACCTTTGCCAGACCAGAATGGATCGTATGCCACTTCCGATCGCCAGGTGGCTGTTTACCAGGACTTCACCCCGGCATATCCGGCGGCAAGTTTTACAGATTTTTCCCTGTTTATCCCATATAATGAACTGGACCTGACCAGCGGCGAATACCGCCTGTATTTTGTGGTCAGCATCACCAATAAGAGTAGCGGCGCAGAACTGGTCCGCTCACAGCCCAATACCTTCACCTTTAGCCAGCTTGACCAGGGCGCGCTGCACGCCGAGTTCTCCAATATCCAGGTGAGCCAGGATGTGCTGCTGGGTGAGGTCAAAGGAATGGAGATCAAAGTCTCTTTCAACGTAAATGGTTTTAAAGGCAAGGAAGGGCAGCTCATTGCCTATCTCTACTATGATGCGCCTGGAAACCAACCTTTGCGGGATGTCAATTCCGCTTACAACACCCCCGCTGGTCAGGTTGCTGTCAGCCAGTTCTTTATCCCTGAAAGCGATACTGCGGCTTATTCGGATGCCACGTTGTTCATCCCTTACCGTGAATTGCACCTTTCCCCTGGACCAAGGTATCCTCTCAAGCTGTATCTTTCGATACAAGACACGCAGACCTGGGCTGAGCTGGCCAGTTCAGACTGGGTAAAATTTTATTACCAACCCTAGGTGGTCGCATGAGCCGATTGAAAAAAGTATACATCTTCCTGACATTGGCGGTCCTGCTGCTCGTTGCTGCAACGGTTTTAGTCCTAAGCTTGCAGAAGCGGCAGGCTGCGCTTGCCACGCCGACCCTGGCGGCTGCGGGAACCAGTCCGGCGGATCTTGGGGCAATCCTGCCGACGGGACCCAGCGGGCGAGAGTTGCAGTCGAAATACCCGCAGCTGTACCAGCTGGTGGAGGATCTCGACTTTGGCAACGACGAGCAGATGAAACAGCTGTATGCGGGGATGATGGAG
>CAIQIV010000428.1 GCA_903871905.1 uncultured Chloroflexota bacterium
AGCTGGTCAGCATGTTTTCCACAACAAACCCCAAAAGGTTTGTGTTTTGGATGATCAAAACCTTTTTTATGGCTGCCTGGTCAACTGCTGTCCTTGTTTCATCAAGAGTCATGCTGTAGCTCTATAATCCTTTCTGGCGGGGATCATGTGTAAAAAATATTAGAGAGTTATTATTGATAAGGATAAAATAATTACAGGTATCTGTCTATCACCCTGCCCCCACTCACCAGGACTAAAAAGGGACTATTTCAAACCAGCCCTTCTAGTCCTTTCGTAGACCCCTGGTAAATATCCTTTGAATATGAGAACTTTGGCAAATAAAGGATCATGACCCTTGACAATTAGTTAAGTCATCTTTATATTTAAGCGTTATTAAATAACTTCGAGGTCTAATTGCCAGAAATCTCACCTTTCTCCCATGCTTTCCAGATGTGGTCTCATGTCTTCATGCATCACGTGATGACCGACCTCAGCCGCAGCGCACGCCAATGGGGCATATCCATGCCGCAGCTCAGCACGCTATTCTACCTGCGGTGGCAAGAACACTGCGGCGTATCCGATATCGGCGAGTCGCTGGGAGTCACCAGCGCGGCTGCCAGCCAGATGATCGACCGTATGGTCGCGCTGGGTTTGCTGGAACGGTCCGAAGACCCTCTCGACCGGCGGGCCAAGCACATTGTGCTCACCAATAAAGGCATAGAACTGGTTAACCAGGTGGTACAGGCGCGGCAGCAGTGGTTTGAAGAAGTCAGGCTACTTCTGGATCCGCCCCAGCAGGCACACATCGTCGCCGCCTTGGGTATGCTGGTTGATGCCATCCAATCTGCAGATAAACCAGGATGGTCTGCCCTGGCATCCAAATGTGCCAGTCCATCAGTCCGAAACACAAAGCTAAAGGAAACAACCGATTGAATCAATTCAAGCCGTCCAGCAAGGCTCCCAACTCATTGGGCAAAGCAGTAAGGTTTCTGGGGAACCACCCCTGGACATCCATCATGCCCTACCTGTTTGTTGTGTTTGCCACGCTTTCTCAATTACTCATTCCAAGCATGCTCCGCCGGGCGATCGATATCATCACCCAGGGTGAAACGGCAAACTCAATCCTCCCCCACCTGTTTGAAATCCCAACTGCAGCCCAGGATGTGCTGTTCAAATCCCTGGGAACCACTGCGGGGAAGCTCGCCTCTTACACAACCACCGCCGAAGGCCTGCTGCTGCGCACCGGGATGATCATCCTGGTGTTGGCTGCAGTACGCGGCATCTTTGCCTTCTTCCAGGCTTATACAGCCGAGCGCAGTTCCCAGACTGTGGCCTTTGACCTGCGCAATGAGCTGTTCAGCAAGATCCAGAGCCTGTCATTCTCATATCATGACCGCAACCAGACCGGGCAGTTGATGGTCAGAGCGACAGATGATGTGGAAAAACTGAGATTGTTTATCGGGCAGGGTTTGCTGCAACTGGTGACCGCCGCCCTGCTGCTGTGCGGCACGCTGCTCCTCCTGCTCACCACCAACCTGCGCCTGACCCTGATCGTGCTTCCTATCCTCCCCGTAACGCTGATCGTGTTTATGGCTTTCAACCGCTGGAGCAATCCCATGTTCACCCAGGTACAGCAGCGTCTTTCTGCTCTCAACACTATCCTTCAGGAAAACCTGGCTGGCATCAAGGTGATTAAAGCGTTTACCCGTGAACGGTCTGAGCAAAAAAAGTTCGCCCACGCCGCCGATGAATTGATGGAGCAGCAGATCAGCCTGGCACGGCTGTTTATGTTCCTCTTCCCGGCCATCTTCCTGATTGGCAACCTCGGCCAGGCAGCAATCCTGTACTTTGGCGGGCGGCAGATCCTGTCACACACCCTGACCATTGGCGAATGGCAGGAATTCAGCATGTACCTGGTCTTTCTGATCATGCCGATCGGCATGATGGGGTTTATCATCGCCCAAATGGCACAGGCATCCGCGTCTGCCACTCGCATCTTTGAGATCCTGGACGCAAAAAGCGATGTCACCGATGCTCAGGGCGCATTCCCCCTGCCTCCTATTCGCGGCAAGGTGAGCTTTGAACAGGTTACCTTCCGCTACTTCGGCGGCGTCGAGCCTGTGTTGAAAGAGGTCAGCTTTGAAGCCCTGCCAGGGCAGACCATTGCCTTGCTGGGTGCTACCGGCTCAGGAAAGACCACGATTATCAATCTGCTGCCGCGTTTTTATGACCCCAGCGAAGGGCGGATCCGCATCGATGGGCACGACCTACGCCAGGTAACCCTGGGGTCGCTGCGCTCCCAGATCGGCATTGTCCTCCAGGAAACCACTCTTTTCTCTGGGACCATCCGGGATAACATCGCTTTTGGGCGCCCTGAGGCGTCTATGGAAGAAATCACTGCTGCAGCCAAAGCTGCAGCAGCGCATGACTTCATCTTGACCTTCCCAGATGGCTATCTCACGCCGGTGGGAGAGCGCGGCGCCACACTGAGCGGCGGGCAGAAACAACGCATTGCCATCGCCCGCGCTCTGCTGTTGGACCCGCGCATCTTAATCCTCGATGACTCGACCAGCAGTGTCGACCTGGCTACGGAATACCAGATTCAGAAAGCTCTGGACCAGTTAATGAAGAATCGCACCAGCTTTGTCATCGCCCAGCGTATCAGCACGGTGATCAACGCTGACTCGATTCTGGTGCTGGAAAAAGGGCAGATTGTTGCTCACGGCCAGCACGAAGAGCTGCTGGAAGAAAGCGAGATCTACGCGGAAATTTACAATTCCCAGCTCATCGGCGATGTTGAGCCGGAGCCTCCTGCAGCAGTAGCTTTGCAAGCCCCCCCGGCTAATCCCGCAGAGCAGAAATCGAATCAAGTATTGAGTCAAAAACTGGAGAGATAGCCCATGTTTGGTGGACACGGCGGCGGCGGCCCTCTGGGCCACGCCTTACGACAGGAAACACTAAAACCCAAGGCGGTCGGCGATACCCTGGCGCGCCTGGGGGCGTATTTTCAACCCTTCTGGTGGGTATTATTGATCGTCGCAGCCCTGGCAGTTTTCACCACCTGGACCCAGGTCGTTACACCAGATTTAATTGGCCAGACTGTGGATTGTTACTTAAGCCCGGCGGCAGCAACTTCGCTCACCCCCTCAGCTGAGATCAACCAGGTGCTGGCTAAATTTATTCCCCAGGGGCAGCCAAAGAACTGCTGGTACGATCCGAACAGCAGCCAATTGGATGAACAGCAGCGCCTGGCGGGTCTGACTGGCCTTGTCCTGCGCATCCTGGTTCTTTTCATCCTAGGCGCACTGCTGACAGGCCTGACATTTTTCTTGATGACCTGGGTTGGCCAACGGGTGCTGCGCACCCTGCGCGTCGAAGTGTTCAAACATCTGCACCGTCTCTCGCTGAGCTATTACGCTGAAAATGAGGCCGGCGACCTGATGAGCCGCATCACCAATGACGCTGAAACGATCCAGCAGGCGATCAACTTTGCCCTGATCAACGTCCTGACTGGCGGGCTGCTTGTAGCCTGGATCGCCTTTACCATGTTCCAAAAAAGCCCGGTTTATGCCCTGGTCAGCCTATCGGTGATCCCTTTCATGGTGATCACCACCCTGTGGTTCTCGTCTCAGGCGCGTAAAGCGTTTCGCCACTCGCGCAAGAAGCTGGGCAGCGTCAATGCCGAGCTTCAGGAAAGCATATCTGCGGTCCGTGAAGTCCAGGCTTTCAGCCGCGAGCGCGAGAACCTGGAGAACTTCCGTGGGGTCAATGCCGCCAACCGGGACGCCAACATCCGCGCCGTGGCCTTCACCAGCGCCCTGGCTCCCAGCCTGGAAGCTCTGGGGTATACATCCATGGCCATTGTCGTTTGCGTTGGAGGCTTTTTCATCCTGCGGCAGCAGCCCTTATGGGGCACCACCATCACCCTGGGATTGGTGATCACCTTCCTGGCCTATGTCCAGCGCTTCAATATGCCCATTCAGCAGATCGCCGTGCTGTGGACCAATATTCAGAATGCTGTCGCTGGCGCCGAGCGCATGTTTCATCTGCTTGACACGCAGCCCGAGCTGCAGGATGCACCCGACGCGATAGAAATACCGCCTGTCCAGGGCCGGGTGGAATTTATCGACGTTTCGGCGGCGTACAAGGAGGATGAGCCGGTCCTGGACTGCATTAACTTCACTGCCCTGCCCGGGCAAACTATCGCTATTGTCGGCCCCACCGGTGCTGGTAAAACCACGCTGGTCAACCTGATCCCCCGCTTCTACGATGTCACCGCCGGCTCGGTGTGCATTGACGGAATGGATGTGCGCCGCGTCACCGCTGTGAGCCTGCGCAGCCAGGTTGGCATCGTCCTGCAGGACACATTCCTGTTCAGCACATCGGTCATGGAAAACATCCGTTTTGGCCGGCTGGAGGCCTCAGATGAGCAGGTCATGGCTGCCGCCCGGCTGGCGCATGCCGATGACTTCATCCAGCGCCTGCCGCAGGGTTACCAGACCATCCTGGGCGAGCGCGGCAGCGGCCTTAGCCAGGGCCAGCGCCAGCTGCTATCCATTGCCCGCGCTGCCCTGACCGATCCGCGTATCCTGATCCTGGACGAGGCAACTTCCAGTGTCGATACCCGCACAGAGCGGTTGATCCAGAGAGCCCTTGAGAACCTGCTCAAGGGGCGTACCAGCTTCGTCATCGCCCACCGGTTGAGCACCATCCGCAGCGCAGACCTGGTCCTGGTGATCAACAAAGGCCAGATCCTGGAATGCGGTAAGCATGACGAGTTAATGGGACAGAAGGGCTTCTATTATGACCTGTATATGAGCCAGTTCCGGCGGGAGCTGCCAGCAGATTCTACCGCTCACCTCCGCGATCCAGGCAACGGCGGAGTTCCTAAACCTGCACCTGTCAGGAACAGATAAGAGATGCCACAACTTGAAACAACGGTCGGTTCCACTGCAGATGGCCTGGTTGTCCTTCGCTCCAGTCCACAAGCAGCCTTGTTAGGGGTAGAGGATCCCTATGCTGAATGGTTCGTCACCCCGCAGGGGGAAAGGCTGGCCCACCTGGGCAGGCAGGTCGACCCGCTGTTCGAACCCGGCAACCTGGCCCGCTATCTTTACACTACTGCTCTTCTTCGCCAGGCTGCCCCGCAGCATTCACAGCTTATCCTCCTTGGCGCCGGTTTCGACTGCCGGGCGCTGTGGCTGGCAGAGATCAACACCGGGCGCTGCCAGGTCTTCGAACTGGACACACAGGAAAAACTGGGGCAAAAACAGACGCTGCTCGAGCAGCACGGTGTCCCACTCCCTGCCTGGGACCATCTCATCCCCTGCGACCTGCGCAAAGATGACCCCACTGCTCTCCTGGCCGGCGCCGGGCTGAATTTTTCCCGGCCGGCCCTGGTGCTGGCCGAGGGGTTGGTGTTTTACCTGCCGCCTGATCTCACCCGTCAGTTGCTGGCAACCGACCGTCTGCTCCTGGCGCCGGGCAGCCGGCTGGTCTTTGACTGCTGGGCTGAAGAGCGGATTGCCCGCCTCAACCGGCGGGTGGAGGCGCACATCGGTCTGCGCATGTTCCAGCCCTTTCCCTTCCCGGTCAGTACACCGGGGCTGCAGGGCGGGCTGCAGCAGATGGGATACCAAATGATTGAGGCGCGCTCCCTGACCGGTATCGCCAGCCAATACTACCAGATGGACATTGAAGATGAAACCCCTTCAAGCTGGTGGATCGTCCAGGCAGAAGTGCCGCCGGGTATCGGGTCGATGGGATCTTTTGGGGAAAATGATTAAAGAATCCTGATGTAAATTTCACACGAATGCCGTATCTATTAGAGCTTTGATCCGACTTAATCTATAGTAAGCCAGTCAAACAGATGAACCCGGAAGAGGCCGGGGGCATCTGCACATTCCATCCGGTGAGGCTCGTATGATCCAGGCCAATGTGCTGCTTCTTTGTAACGACCCCGACAGCGGGCAGGCGCTGCGACGCATTTTTTCCGGCGCCGCCTACCGCCTCTCCGCCCCGGTCAAGACCGGTGAAGTTGAGCAGGTCCTGGCTGAACGGGCTGCCCCTGACCTGGCAATCATCTACACAACCCTGGAGGACGCCCCGCGAGCCTGCCTGGCAGGGGAATTGCTCCAGAGTCGGTGGCATACCCCGCTGATCCTGCTTGCCGATAAAATCGTTCCGTCTTTGCTGGAAGCCTTCGCCGGGCTGCCTTTGGAAGCCTGTCTGTCCAAACCCTTTAACGAGTGGGAGCTGCTGGCCGCGGTTGACCTGGCCGTGCAGCGCGGCTGGCGCACCCGCTGGCTCGAAACCGCCCTGGATCTGCATGCCTGCCTGGACCTGCAAACCCTGCTGCAGCGTATGGTCGAAGTTATCTCCAGCCTGGTGCCCTTCGATGCCTGCAGCATTCACCTGGTGGAAAACCGCAGAGGACGATTGGTCCTGTCCAGCGTTTCCACGCTGCCGCAGAGCGCTGCATCCGCCTTTGACCTGGAAAACGCCGCGGCCCACATCATCGCCAGCCGCCAGCCGCTGCTGGTCACCCAGCAAGCCGGTGGAGGTTCCTGGCTGGGTCTGCCGCTGGAGTTTGCCGGGCAGATAGAGGGGATCATCCTGCTTGAATCCGCCCACGAACATGGATACCACCCGCTGCAGGTCCGCCGCCTGCAGGCCCTGGCGGAACAGGCCGGGCTGGCGCTGCACAATGCCCTGCGCTTTGACCAGGCCCGCCAACAATCCATCCTCGACCCACTGACCCTGGCCTACAACCGGCGCTATTTCTTTGACCGCTTGTATAAAGAAACCGAACGCGCCCGGCGCTATGGTTCCCGTTTTTCGCTGATTATGTTTGACATGGACCACTTTAAAGATGTCAACGATACCTATGGGCACCAGGCCGGGGATACCGTGCTGCAGGTGATCAGCGAACGCAGCCGCCAGGCTATTCGCGAGGTAGATGTGTTGGGGAGATACGGTGGCGAGGAGTTTGTGATCCTGCTGCCTGAGACGGCGCTGGACGACGCACAAGCCATTGCAGAACGGCTGCGCCTGTCCATTTCAAGCAGGCCGGTTGAAACCAAAGCGGGGCGCCTGCACGTCTCTGCCAGCCTGGGGGTTGCGGAATTCGGCCTGAACTGCAAAGATCCGGACACCCTGGTCTACCGGGCAGACCGGGCGCTGCAAACTGCCAAGGAACATGGAAAGAACCAGGCAGCAAGCTGGCGCTGCCTGCCGGACCAGTCCAACACCCTGTGCCCCGGCGACTGCGAAAACGGATGCCAGCCGCTCCCCCTGCAGTTCCAGGCAGAGATGAACAGCTATCAGCAAACCCGCTGAGAGGATTTTCCTGCCATTCGTTAATCCAGGCATTTTTCAGTTCGCTCGCCTCAACCGCCAACGGCCAACGCCTAAAGAAAGCATCTCTTATGAACAGGCGCCCGGTCTACACATTCTCGCGAGTTGGCCATCCTGAATATAATTCGTCCACAATCCCCCATTGCCGTTTGCAGTCAGGCATGTGCAGCGAATAGTCGGGTCCCCTTCTTCCCCCGCTTTGAGTCCTGTTCTAACCTTGAGCGCGACCTGCAAGTTGCTTTGTTCTTTTGTTTTCATAACCTATGAATTCTCCTTTCTCGGCGTCTTGATCTCCGGCGCTGTCCTGGCAAAAAGATCCAGGGCAGGGTCTTTTGATCATCAGCTATAATATTTTGAAATGCGTTCTCTCCCGCATCTGATAAAACCCGGATCCCTGTTATTCGGTATAACTATACATAAACGTGGTCATGAGCACCCCTTTTCAATGTGTGCTTGAGCCTGCGCCACCTGTTGCTCATATACTCGCTGACAATGTTTGCCTGCTCGTGATAACCTGCAACACACTTTTCGGGTCTGTGCGCAGTCGATTGAAGATCGTCACATTCTTTGTAAAGACCTACGCCCCACCACGTTTATTTCAAATGGGACTATCGTAAATATTACAGTCTCTCCATTCAGCACATTGTGGACAATCCACAAACTCACAATACGTCAGATATTGACCATCGATAAAGCGACAAGGTGTACATGCATCTCCGGCTTTTATCTTCGTTCTGACAACCAGGGATGGTCTCAAGTCGTTTTTAGGCTTTTGATCGTTTTTCAAAATAGCTTCCTCCGATTTTATTGACATTGTTCTAATTTTCATCTATGCCCCAGCATGAATCTCGGAACGAATTTTAATGGGATTTATCCTTTCTGTGCTGCGGGATATGCTACCATGCATATCATTTTATAACTAAGGGAGTCCTGTTCGCTGCACTATTGTCCATATTATTCCCTGTAGGGGCTTATCGTCAATACGTCATTTGTCGCAATTGCAATTTCATTTGTTTTTAGAAGCGCGCGATCATACATTCATGATATCTTGATAAAACGAATCCCACCGGGAAATTTGCCAGGACTGTTTTCAATTCCCATGATCAAATTGCCCTTTCTCAAGATGATTAGATGCCTTACAGCTCTGTTAAGGGGAGCACACAAAGGTTGTTAGGCGGCAAGAGGTAGAAGAAAACGCTTAACCGCTAGGGTTTCCCAATCACCTGCTCAAACATGAAAAAACCTGCCACGGTGGGTATTAAAGCCAAACGCCACAAAGCTGCCTGGGATGACAGCTACCTGTACCTGCTCAAAACCCTATTCCAATAAGAGGCGTTTGACCTATGTATAGCTGCCTTGTTGCTATTGCGTTTCGGTTGGCGCAAGACCGTTGGCAATGATTAAATCGGGAGCTTATGAGTTAATCCCAGCTGAACAAGAAATATTGCCTGTTGCACCAGCCTCCCCGGCAGTTTTTGGGGTGGGCGCTCAGGTCAGTGGATTGAGATAGTAAACAGAACTTCGGGATAAGCAAAAAACCGTAGCCTTCAGGACTACGGTTTCTTTCTAGTGAGCGTGGAAGGACTCGAACCTTCAACCAATGGCTTAAAAGGCCACTGCTCTGCCATTGAGCTACACGCCCGAAACGCAGAGCGCATTCTATCACGCTCATCCATTCCCGTCAACCGAAAATCAGATCCATTTTCCCACTCTGTCACCCTTGACTTTTCCTGCCAGGCTGGGGTAGGATGAACTTCAGATTATCTCTGCGGAGGGAATAATGGCAACCATACAAGATGTTTCAGAAGCGACTTTCCAACCGGTGGTGCTTGATTCGTCCATCCCGGTGCTGGTTGACTTTGGTGCGGTTTGGTGCGGCCCATGTAAAATGCTCGATCCAATCGTCAAGCAGCTTGCCCAGGATTGGGACGGTAAGGTAACAGTGGTCAAGCTGGACGTAGATGACAGCCCCCAGCTTGCCGCCGATTACCAGGTGATGGGTGTGCCGACCCTGATCCTGTTCCAGAACGGCAAACCCGTGGAGCGCGTCACCGGCTACCAGCCCAAGGACCGCCTGGTCAACAAGTTCAAACCTCACCTGGGCTGAACCGTCTGCCTGCCAGCCGCGCCGGGCCCTTTACCGGATGCCAAATTGAACCAAAAGGAGCTGGTCCATTTTCGGACCAGCTCCTGCGTTTTTAAACTAACCAGAATGCCTGGTGACTGCTAATCGGCTGGAACCAGGACATCTGCAGAGATGCCTGCCGCCTGGCGCAGCTGATCAGCCCTTTCGGTCTTTTCCCAGGGCAGGTCCAGGTCATCCCGGCCAAAGTGCCCATAAGCCGCCGTCTGGCGGTAAATCGGGCGGCGCAGCTTTAGGTCGCGAATGATGGCGCCCGGGCGCAGGTCAAAGTAAGTGGTGATCATCTCGGCAATTTCATCATCCGAGAGCCTGCCCGTGCCGAAGGTTTCCACGTTCACACTCAAAGGATGAGCCACGCCGATGGCATAAGCCACCTGGATTTCGCAGCGCTCCGCCAGGCCAGCAGCCACGATGTTCTTGGCCGCCCAACGGGCGGCATACGCCGCTGAGCGATCAACCTTTGTGGGGTCCTTACCACTGAATGCGCCGCCGCCGTGACGCCCCATCCCGCCGTAAGTATCAACAATGATCTTCCGTCCGGTCACACCAGCGTCCCCCATCGGGCCGCCAATGGCAAAACGCCCGGTCGGGTTGACAAAGATCTTGAGGCGATCGTCCACCATCTCCTGCGGCAGCACCGGGTTGATCACATGCGCCACCACCCCTTTGCGGATCTCCTCCTGGCTGACTTCAGGCGCGTGCTGCGTGCTGACCAGCACGGTATCCACCCGGTAAGGTTTGCCATAGCGGTACTCGATTGTCACCTGGCTCTTGCCATCCGGGCGCAGCCAATCCAGGGTACCGTTCTTGCGTACCACACTCAACTGGCGGGTCAGCCGGTGAGCCAGGTAGATCGGCATGGGCATCAGGGTTGGCGTTTCATTGCAAGCATAACCAAACATCATCCCCTGGTCCCCGGCGCCGATGGTTTCCACCTCAGCATCCGTCATCTCGCCAACTTTTGCCTCCAAAGCCTTGTCAACACCTAAAGCAATGTCTCCGGATTGCTTGGCAATAGCTACCAATACACCACAACTGTTCCCATCAAAACCCTTTGCGCTGTCATCATAACCAATCTCATTGACCACCTTGCGCACCAACTCATCATAATTAAGATGGGCATTGGTAGTAATCTCCCCTAAAAGAGCAACAAAACCCGTCTTTGTCGCGGTCTCACAGGCAACGCGCGAGCGCGGGTCCTGCTCCAGGCAGGCATCCAAAACTGCATCGCTAACCTGATCGCAGATCTTATCCGGGTGGCCTTCTGTTACCGATTCGCTGGTAAATAACAGGTGAGCCGAGTTCATAAAAGTCGTAGTCATCCACATCCTCCAAAAAATAAAAATGCCCCTCCGGTTCACTTGAAAGGGCAATAGACATGAAATGGTCGCCCTCTCATCTCCCAGAACCTCCGTCTGCCGGAATTGGCACCTACCGTAGGAATAACTCCCCACCGGGGTTGCCGAGGCTTCATCGGGCCGGTCCCTCCACCTCTCTGGATAAGAGTGCCACTAAGGGGCTGTGTATATTGTAAACGGATAATACCATGAGCAGGGAAGGATGTCAACAATCTGATAAGATCGGTCGAAAAAGGGCGCTCGTGGGAGCGCCCTTTTTGGAATCCAGAATGGCTCGCTACAGCCCCAGGTAGGCCTTGCGCACCATCTCGTTACGCTTCAGGTTCTCAGCCGCGTCACTCAGCACAATCTCGCCGGTCTGCAGCACATACCCGCGATGGCAAACAGAAAGGGCCATCAAGGCATTCTGCTCAACCAGCAGGATCGTGGTTCCTTCGCTTGAGTTCAGGTTGCGGATCACGTCAAAAATGGCATCTACCAGCACCGGCGCCAGTCCCATGGAAGGCTCATCCATCAACATAATCCTGGGCTTAAGCATCAGCCCGCGTGCAGTGGCCAGCATTTGCTGCTCCCCTCCCGAAAGCGTGCCACCCTTCTGATTGATGCGCTCCTTCAAACGCGGGAACAGGGTGAAGGTCACCTCCATGCGCCGCGCCACCTCAGCCTGGCTGCTGACGGCAAAAGCTCCCATCTCCAGATTTTCACGCACCGTCAGACGGGGAAAAACCCCCCGACCTTCTGGAACATGTCCAACCCCAGCTACCACAATCTCATGCGGAGGCAGCCCTACCATCTCTTTCCCTGCCAGGCGGATGCTGCCGTGACGTGGACGGATCAACCCTGAAATGGTCCGCAGCGTAGTACTCTTCCCGGCGCCATTTGCTCCAATCAGACTGACGATCTCTCCCTCGTTGACATCCAGGTTAATGCCACGCAGGGCATGGATCTTCCCATAATATGAGTGTATATTTTCAAGCTCGAGCAGGCTCATCTCAGGCCTCCTCTGCAGCCATCGCCGTCGCTGCGCCACGGCCCAGGTATGCCTCGACCACCCGCGGATTTGTGCTGATCTCCTGGGGCAGTCCTTCTGCAATCTTCTCGCCGTAATCCATCACCGTGATTCGCTCAGAGATTCCCATTACAACGCGCATGTCATGCTCAATGAGCAGGATAGTAATCTTGAGCTCATCTCTCAGGCGGCGGAATAAGGCTATGGCATCGTCCGTTTCATGCGGGTTCATCCCGGCCGTCGGCTCGTCCAGCAGCAGCAACTTGGGATCGGAAGCCAGGGCGCGAGCAATTTCCACACGGCGCTGCGCACCATACGGCAGGTTCTTCGCCAGTTCATCACCCAGGCCAGCCAGCCCGGAAAAGGCCATCAGTTCTTGTGACCTGGACAATGAGCGCGCTTCCTCATTCCGAAAACCACTCGAACGGAACAGCGCCCCGGTCGTCGACTGGCGCAAGCGTGAATACATCCCAACCAGGATATTCTCAATCACGGTCATATTTCCAAACAGACGGATATTCTGGAATGTGCGAGCCATTCCCCTGGATGTGATCTGGTCTGGACGCAACCCCACCAACGGCTGGCCATTGAAGATGATCTCGCCTTCTTCGGGCTTGTAGATGCCGGTCAGGGTGTTAAAAAATGTCGTCTTACCCGCTCCGTTTGGACCGATAATACTGCAGATCATCCCCTCATCCAACACAAAATCCATGTGCCCCACTGCCTGCAGCCCGCCAAAGCGCTTGGTCACCTGCTTGGTCTCAAGAAGTGGCATCCTGCACCTCCTGGCCATTTGCTTCAGCCTCGTTATTCTTCTCTACATCTTCCTTTTTCAGCTCCCGTTTGGCGCGCTCAGCAGGGATCAGGCCCTCCGGGCGATAGATCATCATCAGGATAAGGATAGCGCCAAACAGCAGGCGCTGGTATTTAGCTGGATCAAGCTGTGTTGATAGGTCCTTCCAGGCAAAATTGATCAGCGGGATCACCGCTTCACTCTGCCTGAGCTGGCTCAGATACAGGGAGAAACCCTGCAGCACAACCAGGTTGAGTAAAACGACCGAGGCCGCGCCGACCACCACCCCTGGGATTGATCCCAAACCTCCCAGGATGACCATGGAGAGGACACCAATGGACTGCATGAAGTTGAACGATTCAGGACTGACAAAGGTACGGCTGGCCGCAAAGATCACCCCCATGACCCCGGCAAATGAAGCGCCGAAGGCAAAGGCAGTGAGCTTGAGACGCACCAGCGGGATACCCATAGCCTGTGCCGCCAGCTCATCCTCGCGGATGGCGGTCCAGGCACGTCCGACCTTCGAATCATCCAGACGGCGGGTAACCACCACCACAACCACGATCACCACCAGGGCCAGCAGGTAAAAGAAGAGATTGTAGAACTCTTCCAGGCTGACCACATGTCCCACCAGGGGATCCAGCACATAACGCAGAGCATTCAGGATGGGCTCTGGTAGAGTTGGCCTCTGGATGGGAGTGATACCCTGCGGTCCGTTGGTGATATTCAAAGGCTTATCCAGGTTATTAGCCAGTTGGCGGACCACCTCGCCAAAACCGAGGGTCACGATTGCCAGGTAATCGCCGCGCAGCCGCATCACCGGCAGGCCCAACAGCAAGCCGGTAATCGCCGCTACAATCACGCCCAGGAACAGAAACAGGTAAAAGAAGTTGGGAGGCAGGAAGAAGGGAGTGCCTGGGGGCGCAGTGCCGGGAACCGAATGTAACAGGTACGGCTGCTGCGAGCCAAAGAAAGCCCAAAGGTATGCGCCAACAGCATAGAAAGCTACATATCCCAGGTTCAGCAAGCCGGTAAATCCAACCACGATATTGAGGCCCAAGGCCAGCGCGGTGTACAGGCAGATCTGGAAGATTATCTCCAGGTAAAAGATATTGCGCAACCCCAACACTGGAACCAGGACCAGGGCCATGATCAACGCCATCACCAGTTTAAACTCTTTACTCAAGTTCATGTAGTTCAAGAGCAGCGGTGCAGCGACGAACATCAAGAATGGCAGCATAGAACGTGGACCGGAATATACCAACAGCGTGCTGATCAAAACGTAAACACAAATCACCACGTAAGCGGTTTTTCCACGGTTCAGGTATGCCCAGCCCAATTTGATACGCTCAATAATGCGGGAGGAAAATGTCGTTTCCATGCTTCCTCCTATGCCTTCTGGCTAACTTGCTCACCCAGCAGACCAGATGGCCGGAAGATGAGCACCATAATCAGGATCAGGAAGGCGATAATGTCCTTATACTCGGCGCCGAAAGCTCCCAGGGTGTAGACCGAGAGATAAGAGCCAGCGAACGTCTCCAATACCCCCAGGACAAGACCGCCCAACAGCGCACCGACCAAATTGCCGATGCCTCCCAGCACAGCCGCAGTAAAAGCTTTTAAGCCCGGGAAAAAACCAACAAAGGGATCGATGCGAGTAAATTTCAAGGCGTACAGCACACCCGCTGCCCCCCCCAACGATCCACCAATGAGAAAAGTCATGGAGATAATGCGGTTGACGTTGATCCCCATCAGGCTGGCTGTTGGCCGGTCCTGGGCTACTGAGCGGATCGCCTTGCCCAGCTTGGTTGCATTGACCAGGTAATTCAAGGCCACCAACATCACCACCGCGATGACGATCACAATAATGGACTTCACCTGCATGGTCACATTGATCGTTGTTTCGCCCAGTTGGAAGGTAAACAGCGTCACCCGCTGGTCAAAATTACCAAAAGTGGGAAAGATGCGATGAAACTGGCCGGTCGTCAGGCTCTCTACCAGGCGGATGGCGTCCTGCAAGAAAAATGAAACACCAATGGCGGAAATGAGCGGCACCAGGCGTGGCGCGCCGCGCAGTGGGCGGTAAGCAATGCGCTCCACCAACACGGCAGTGGTTCCTGCGCCAACCATAGCCACCAGGATCGCCAGGCCGAGATAAGCATAAGCCAGCGAGTTTGGGATACCCGCAAGCAGCCCCAACGATTCCATACCCAGGAGAAACTCAACTCCCAGGAAAGCGCCAATGGCAAAGATTTCACTGTGGGCAAAGTTGATAAACTCCAGCACACCATAGACCATGGTATATCCCAACGCAATGGTGGCATAGACAAACCCAAGCGTAATCCCATCAATCAGCACCTGCGGCAGGCTGGCAACCGTAAACCTCACAATATCTATGTTGGCATCCAGGTATAACTGGTTCAACGGCGTCTTGCTCAAAATAAAAGCCAGCAGGAGCAGAATCGAGGACAGCACAACACAGGTCCCGACAACAAAGACAACAATCTGTCCGATGGGGCGGAGAAGCTCATACAATTTTGAATTGCGGAAAGTCTGTTGCATGGGAGCTCCCTGGATAAAGCCCGGCCCTCTCGTACAAGAGGGCCGGGCATTGGTTAGGGTCGATTACTGAGGCGGTGCGAGTTCGATCGTCTTAACGATCTTGTTCTCAGCCCACTTCGCCGGGTCAGCCGAGGTAACCTGGATGATGAAGTATTTAGCCTGCGTCAGGTCGCCTTTCGGGTTGAAGTTAATCGTCCCGGTGATACCAGGGAAGTCTTTCAAGGCGCGCACAGCATCGGTGACCGCCTGGCGGGTCGGCATCTTTCCGCCGGCTGCCTTGGCTGCATCTTCAATCGCCTTCAAGCAAATAGCCATCGAATCATAAGACTGTGCTGCAAAGGGCTGCGGGTCAGACCCAAACTTGGCTTTGAAATCGGTGATAAACTTAGCCGTTCCAGGGTATACACTGGCTGGACCAGACACAGTGGAGAAATAGGTGCCCTTGCCATCCAGCAATGTCTGCCCACCGATCTTGGCTGCGTCAGAAGAGTCGAAGCCATCATCGCTCAAGAACATGCCCATGTAGCCTTTTTCACGGGCCTGCTTGAATAGGACTGCTGCCTGGTCATACATACCGCCAAAATAGATCACGTCTGGGTTGCTTGCCAGGATGGGGGTGAGGATCGAGTCAAAGTTGGCTTTCTCTTCAGTACCCTCAAAACCCAAGACCTTCATTCCCAGCTTTTCAGCTTCCAGTTTAAAGTATTGGGCAATTCCCTGGCCATAGGTCGTCTTGTCATGCAGTACATAGGCGCTCTTCAGACCCTCACCGCTGGCAAACTGGGCGCCAGTCGCGCCTTGCATATCATCGCGACCCACGATGCGGTTGACTTCCTTATAGTTCCGTTCGGTAACCTTGGGGTTGGTGTTTGCTGGTGAAACATTGGCCAGCCCAGAGCTGTGATAATTTTCAGACGAAGGGATCTGCACACCAGAATTGTAGTGACCAACCACGCACAAGATTGCCGGATCAGCGACGATCTGCTTGGAGTTGGCGACACCGGTGTCAGGATTCGCCTGGTCATCATATGGGGCTAACTCGACTTTGAAGCCCATGTCGGCTAAGGGCTTCCCAAGCTGCTCCAGGGCCAGTTGCGCGCCGTTTTTAATGTCAACGCCCACAACAGAAAGGCCACCCGACAACGGGCTTTGGGAAGCGATCTTGATCACACTACCCGATGATGCAGCCGGGGCCTGGGTCTCAGCAGGAGCTGGGGCCTGGGTCTGAGCGGGAGCCGCAGTTTCCGCAGGCGGAGGGGGTGGGGTGGCACAGGCCGCCAGTACCAGACTGGCTACAACCAACAGCGACAACAGGGAAAGCAGTTTCTTACTCATCCGTTCGTCCTCCTCGAAATATGGTTCTGGTTCAAATTGCTATTCAATCGAATACATGAATAAATATGCCGTAGATCTGCGTGGGGAGCACTCACCTCCTCTCAGCAAAGCAAACGAAACCATCTTACAGCCCATTCTCCAGTAACAGGCTTGCTACTGGCTTCCCAGGCTGGTTACCACCATTCGAACCCTGTCTCACCCCTGAATCTGTGGACCTCTGAAAACAATTCTATTCAATACGCCAGCCATTCTCATCTATCATCCAAGACATGCTGTGCCTGGCTTGCCGCACATTATACTCTTGATCGGATTGCTTATGGGAGGGTATAAATTGAATTATGGTAAAATCCCTCTATGTACTCGGGGACTGTTACCTGGGCTGAAGTCGATCTGGATGCTATTGCCAGCAACGTCCAGGAATGTATTCACTACACCGGTGAAAACGTGCAGGTTTTTGCGGTTGTTAAAGCCAATGCCTACGGTCATGGCGCTTTGCCCGTGGCACGCGCCGCGCTGCGCGCAGGCGCCAGGCGCCTGGCAGTTCATCGTGCCCTGGAGGGTGTAGAACTGCGCAGAGGCGGCATCCAGGCGCCCATCCTGATCATGGGGTATACCCCAGCTCAAGGCGCAGATGTCCTGGCTCGCAACCGGTTGACGCCTGCCCTGACTACCCTGGAATGTGCCAGTGCTTATGCCGCTGCCGCCAGGCGTGCCGGGTGGTTGATGCCCATACACATCAAAGTTGATACCGGGATGAGCCGCTTCGGCATCACTCCAGACCAGGTGACCGCTTTTGCCCGGCAGGTGGGAGAATTGCCCGGGATCCAAATCGAAGGCTTGTTTACCCATTTTGCCACCGCCGATTGGCGCGACCAGAGGCATGTACTCGAACAGCTCACCGCCTTTCGGCTTGTGGCACAGGATCTGCAGGCTGCCGGCATACACCCGGTTCTGCTGCATACCGCCAACAGCGCGGCCATCATGCGCCTGCCCCAGGCACATTTCAATGCTGTACGCCTGGGTGTCGCCATGTATGGGATGCTGCCTTCTGAGGAGTGTCCCCCTGTATTTAAGCTTCGCCCCGCGCTGACTTTGAAAAGTCTGGTGACCCGGGTGGACACCATCCCCCCCCACCATGGCATCAGCTATGGCCGAACCTATATCACCCAAAAACCAACACGTATTGCCCTGGTTCCGGTTGGTTACGGAGATGGGTATCACCGTCTCTTATCTAATCGCGGCAGTGTGCTGGTCCACGGCCAGCGCGCCCCAATCCTGGGACGGGTGTGCATGGACCAATTCGTGGTCGACATCAGCCACATTTCTGAAGCGCAGATAGAAGATGAGGTCGTTCTATTGGGCGAACAAGGGACGGATGCCATTCGAGCAGAAGAGCTTGCCCGGCTGGCAGAGACGATTAACTACGAGATCACAACGGCTCTCCTCCCGCGCGTCATCCGCATTTACCGGGAGCATGGGAAGTTGATCGAATCAAGCGGATTGTCTTTGGCTCACGGGGGTGTGGAACAAGTCCAAAGAACCGATCACCGCACCAGTGACAATTAACACCATAGCCCCAAAAGACACGGGGGTAATCTCCCCCCCTCCAAGAAGCACCAGGATGGCTGTTGAGAACAGAGGGGTCAAGTAGGACAGCGAGCCAATGATACGTGGGTCGCCTCTCTTCAAGGCAGCATCCCAGGCAAAAAATGCCGCTCCCATTGGACCCGCCCCCAACAGCACCAGGCTCAGCCATTCACCTGGCGTTGGCCAATAAAACGTCCCCATCGGGTATAACTCAATGAAATAAATCAGGAAGGAGAACACCCCCGAGGCCAGGCAGAAACCGCCTACTGCAGCAGTTGGGAAACGCGGCAGGCGCTTGGTCATCAGTGAGTAACACGCCCAGATCAATGCTGCGCCAGCTGCAAAAAGATAGCCAGGCAGGCTGTCGAGATCCAGGCTCAACTTCCCACCTGTGACGATCAAGCCAGCGCCAACCAGCCCACTGAGCGCCCCCAGGATATGCCATGGCCGCAAGCGGTAGCCAGGCAGAAACACCGGGGAAAGAACCACAATCAGCAGCGGCCACAGGTAATTCATCAGGCTGGCCTCTACCGGCGGCGCATATCGAAGACCCAGGAAATAGAGAAAGTGATAACCGAATATACCTCCCACCCCGACCAGGAACGTTCGCCAGGGCACCCGCCAGGAGCGTATGGTAACCAAAGTGAGCAGGCCGCTGGTACAGAAGGCAATCCCTAACAACAGAAAAGGTGGAACCTGGTTAACCCGCGTTCCAAGGAAAGCCAAGAAACTCCAGATTAGAATCGCCGTCAGGGCTAATAAGGTCGAAGTCGCGCGCATGATAAAGACAAGGTATAATAATTGCTGCGGTTTGAAAAATCATTCTATTATCTCCCAACGGAGGAGTTTAAACAAGATGCCAAAATCAACGCTAAAAGTAGTCATCCCCATGGCTGGTCTGGGAACGCGCCTGCGTCCCCAGACATGGAGCAAGCCCAAGCAGTTGATCAGCCTGGCCGGAAAAACGGTGATTGATCATGTCCTGGATACCCTGGCTTTTCTGCCACAAGATTGGGACTACGAGTTGATCAATATTGTTGGCTATCTCGGCGAACAAATTGAAGATTACATTGGCGAACACTATCCTGACCTGAAATCACACTACATCGTACAGGATAATCCGATTGGCCAGTCCCATGCGGTTGTCCTGGCGCGCGAGGTTATCCAAGGCCCCACCATGGTGCTTTTTGCAGATACTTTAATCAAAGCCGATATGTGCTATATTGCCGATACCAACACCGACGCGGTCGCGTGGGTCAAACCAGTGCCTGACCCTCGCCGCTTTGGGGTTGCAGAATTAGGCCGGGATGGACGTGTGCACCGTCTGGTGGAAAAACCCCAGGATATGAGCAATAATCTTGCTTTGGTAGGAGGTTATTTCTTCCGGGATGGAGAGGCTTTGATCGGCGCCCTTGAACAGCAGATCCAGCAGAACCTGCAGCTAAAGGGTGAGTTCTACCTGGTCGATGGCATCAACCTGATGCTGGAGAAGGGCTTGAAAATGCGCGTCTGCCAGGTAGAGACCTGGTTGGACGCCGGAACCCCGGAAGCCCTGCTCGAAACCAACCGCTTTCTGTTGGAACATGGCAAAGATAATCCTCATGACTATTTCCATCGCACCGGGAGCGTGTTTATTCCTCCGGTCTTTATTCACCCCAGTGCCAAGGTGAACGAATCTATCATCGGCCCCAACGTTTCCCTGGGTGCCAGCTGCGTGGTGCAAAGCAGTATTATCCGCGACTCCATCCTGGAGGACGAAGCCCATATCACTGGGGTGGTGATGGAAAACTCGCTGGTCGGGCGCAGTGCACGCCTGCGCCGGCGCCCCGGCACAATCAACGCCGGCGATAACAGCGAAGTCACGATATAAACTAATCAAAGGGCCGGCCAGAACAGGAACCAGATTTTCTTCCGCCAGCCTTTCAAGCAACAATTCCAGGAGATACAGACATGAGACAAACTTTTTTAGCTGACAGAGTGGCAAACCTCAAACCATCAGGGATCAGGAAATTCTTTGATATCGTGGCTACCATGAAAGATGTCATCTCCCTGGGCATTGGAGAACCGGATTTTGTTACCCCCGAGCCTATCCTTCTGGCCGGTATTCGCTCTCTCACCGGAGGAGAAACTCACTATACATCCAATGCTGGGCTGTTTGAGCTGCGCCAGTTGATCAGCCAGGACCTGTACGATCGCTATGGCGTGATGTACGACCCGGCTACCGAGATCGTTATCACTGTAGGCGTCTCGGAAGCACTCTACTTGAGCTTGACCGCCCTGTTAAACCCGGGTGAAGAAGTCCTGATTCTCACCCCGTGCTTCGTGGCATACCAGGCAGAAGCCATCCTGGCAGGTGGAGTGGCAGTGGAGATCCCGACCCGTGTAGAAGACAAATTCCAGCCTCGACCGGAGGTGCTGGAGGCGGCTGTCACTCCACGGACCAGGGCCATCTTATTAGGCTATCCCAATAACCCAACAGGAGCGGTGGCCACACGCCAGGGGCTGCAGCAGGTTGCGGATATTGCAGAGAAGTATGATCTGGCAGTGATATCAGACGAGCTGTACAACCAATTGGTTTACGATGTTCCTCATGAATGTTTCGCCAGCCTGCCTGGAATGCGCCAGCGAACCATCTTGCTGGGCGGCTTCTCCAAAAATTATGCCATGACCGGTTGGCGTATCGGTTTTGCTGCTGCTCCGGTTGAAATTTTAAAGGGCCTGCTACGCGTGCATCAGTACACGATTATGTCCGCCCCCACCATGGCGCAAGCCGCATCGATCGAAGCTCTGAAAAATTGCCAGCCCTATGTGGATGAAATGCGCGCCGAATACGACCGGCGGCGCAGGTTGATTGTGCCGGGTTTAAACAGCCTTGGCCTGCCAACCTTTGAGCCGCAAGGTGCTTTCTATGCCTTCCCCAGTATTGCTGCCACCGGCATGGATGGTGAGACTTTCTCCCAAAAACTTCTGGAGGAAGAGAAGGTGGCATTAGTCCCTGGATCAGCATTTGGTGCTGGTGGCGAGGGTTTTGTGCGCTGTTCATATGCCACATCTTACGAGAAAATTGAAGAGGCGCTGCGACGGATGGAACGTTTCATGCGCCGCCATGGATAATCTTCAATGACCCTTGAATTCGAAGCTGTAATTGGGCTGGAAATCCATGCCGAGTTGGAAACGCGCTCCAAGATGTTCTGTGCCTGCCTTGTGGTTGACCCAACCCAAAGCGAACCGAACATTGCTGTCTGCCCGGTGTGTTCTGGGATGCCAGGTGTCTTACCGGTGATCAACCAGCGGGCAGTGGAATATGGCCTGCGCGTTGCTATAGCGCTGGACTGCGAGATCGCCTCAGCCAGTATTTTTGCCCGCAAGAACTACTTTTACCCAGACCTGCCAAAAGGATACCAGATTTCCCAATATGAAGAACCCCTGGCTCGCAACGGCAGGATCACAATTCTCACCTCCCAGGGGGAAAAGATGATCCGTA
This sequence comes from uncultured Chloroflexota bacterium, assembly GCA_903871905.1. GTDB lineage: Bacteria > Chloroflexota > Anaerolineae > Anaerolineales > UBA4823 > CAIQIV01. The sequence goes on from CAIQIV010000428.1 coordinate 21,607, forward strand.
TCCGCCGCGTTCACCTGGAAGAGGATACCGGGAAGTTGACCCATGTGAACGGCGAGCCCATTCTCCCTGTGGATGGTTCTGCCTCGGAGACGGGCGGATATTCCCTGGTGGATCTCAATCGTGCCGGGGTGCCTCTATTGGAAATCGTATCTGAGCCTGATATGCACACTGCTGAGGAGGTGCGCGCTTATGCCATGGCGTTGCGCAGCCTGCTGCGCTACCTGGGCGTCAATTCAGGGGATATGCAAAAAGGGGTGATGCGAATTGAGCCGAATGTGTCCATCCGTCCTGTTGGCAGCCAGGCGTTGGGCACGCGCACTGAAATTAAAAATCTCAACAGCTTGCGCGCTCTGGAGCGCGGCGTGGCTTTTGAGATCCAACGCCAGTCCGGCGTGCTCCGCAGCGGCAGGTCAGTCACTCAGGAGACTCGCGGCTGGAACGAAGCGCTGGGAGAAACTTTTGCCCAGCGCAGCAAAGAAGATGCTGACGATTACCGCTACTTCCCTGAGCCAGACCTGCCGCCCTTGGTTGTTGATACAGGTTGGATCCAGCAGATCCGTGAAGCCCTGCCAGAGCTTCCCAATATGCGCTTTCACCGCTTTCAAATCCAGTATAGCTTAAGCAGCTATGATGCTGGCGTACTTACCGAAGAGATGGCTGTGGCAGATTATTTTGAGCAGGCAGTCAGAACCTCTCCGCACATTCCACCCAAGAACATTGCCAACTGGCTGACCGGGGACTTGTTTGGCCTGTTCAACCAGACTGGTACGCCTTTTGATCCTGCGCGGCTGGTGCCGGAATCCCTGGCTTCTCTGGTTGGCCTGGTCCTTGCAGGTGAAATTAACCAGGCCACCGCCAAGACCGTGCTGTCCGAAATGTTTGAGACTGGAAAATCTCCCCAGGACATCGTACAGGAGCGAGGCCTGCGCCAGGTCTCAGACGCTGGTTTGATCGCTGGCTGGGTCCGCCAGGTGCTGGCCGACCATCCGGATCAGGTGAAGGGTTACCTGGCTGGCAAGGAGACCCTCTCGCGCTGGCTGTTCGGCCAGGTGATGCGCCTGGGCAAAGGCCAGGCAAACCCACAGGTAGTTCAGCAAGAACTGGATCGCCAGTTAGCAGAAATGAAAAATTCTGCTAACTTATGACAGATTATGACTTTTTAGCGAATAATCGGTATTTTATATGCTTTTCGTCACTTGACCGGCAAACGAGCATCCATTAAGCTTAATCCTATACTGGTCAAGGAAAATGCATTAATGATTTTCACGGAAGCGAGTGCTGCGAGTTCCGATGTCATCAATAACGGGCGCCCCCGGCGGTGCCCGTTTATCTATTTCACAATTCAATATCAATAAAACAGGAGTACATAAGAATGGCAGAATTAAATGCGTTTCAAATGGCCCAAAGCCAATTCGATAGCGTCGCCAAGCAATTGAACCTGGATCCCGGCGTTGCTGAGATCCTGCGCTGGCCTGCTCGCGAATATAAATTCACCCTTCCTATTCGCATGGATGATGGCTCCATCCGTGTTTTCAACGGCTTCCGCGTCCAGCACAGCGACGCCCGCGGTCCCAACAAAGGTGGCATCCGCTTCCATCCCGCTGAGACCCTCGACACCGTTCGCGCCCTGGCAATGTGGATGACCTGGAAATGCGCGGTGACCAATTTACCGCTGGGTGGCAGCAGCAGCGGGGTGGCTTGCGATCCCCACGGTTTGAGCCAGAAGGAAATGGAGCGAATCTGTCGCGGTTTTGTACGTCAGATTGCCCACATCTCCGGACCGGATGGAGATGTCCTGGGACCCGATATTATGACCAGCCCCCAACATATGCTGTGGATGTTGGATGAGTATGAAAC
>CAIQIV010000429.1 GCA_903871905.1 uncultured Chloroflexota bacterium
AAATCGTGATTCCGCTGGAGAAGGTGTTGGCGATGGGGGAGAGCGAGGCGGCGATGGGGCAGCTGATAAAGCTGTCGGGATTGAAGCATGTAATCGGCATCCGCGCCCCGCAAAAAGCGCCGGCTGATGAGAGCCCCCAGGGAGATATGCAGCACGAGGGGGTTGACCGCATCCGGGCCAATCTTTGGCACCAGGCGGGTTTTACAGGGGCAGGCATCCGGGTCGGTATCATCGACCCGGATGGTTTTAAAGACTATCTCTCCTTGCTGGGCTCCGAGCTTCCCACCGCGGATCACGTCTTTATCCAGGATGGTTATTCCTCCCAGTTTTTCAACGAAGGCACCAGCGGCGGGCATGGCACGGCTTGCGCCGAGATCGTGCATGCCATGGCGCCGGGGGCGGATCTTTACCTGGCATACGACGAAGGGGATTTCGGCTTTTCCAGTGGTGTGGACTGGCTGTTGTCCAAAAATGTGCAAATTATTTCCTATTCTGCCGGCAGCCTGACCGGCCCACTGGACGGCACCGGCCCCATGGTGGATGTGGCTCACCGGGCCATTCAGCGCGGCGTGATTTGGGTTAACTCTGCCGGCAACTATGCCCGGTCACACCTGTACCAGGCCTTTTCAGATTCAGATGGAGATGGCTGGCACGAGTTCTCTCTTGACCAGGAGGTGCTGGCGATTTATCCCGGCGAGGGCGGAGGCTCGATTGGGCTGACCTGGGATGACCGCTGGGGCGGCGCCCGCGAGGATTATGACCTGTATTTATTCATTAAGGCGGCTGATGAATCTTATGAATTGGTCGCCAGCCAACGCAGCTTGCAGCAGGGTGGGACGATTGACGAGCCCCGCGAGTGGCTGGGATATGAGATGGATCCCAACCAGACCTATTACGTTGGGGTCAAGGCAGAAAATACAACCCGGTCGGCAAACCTCAACCTGCTGGGCTGGTTTGTCGATTTTGAGACCTCCATGCCGGAAGGCAGCCTGAATTCCCCTGGCGATGCCCAGGATGTGCTCACCGTGGGGGCAACCTATTGGAAAGATGACAGCCTGGAGGATTACAGTTCACAAGGCCCCACGCGCGACGGCCGCCTCAAACCTGACCTGACTGGCCCGGCGCGCGTCTCCAGCGTCACTTACGGCAGCTTTTCCGGCACTTCGGCTTCCACACCGCATGTCGCCGGCGCGGCGGCCCTGGTCTGGAACGCCTTCCCCGGCTTTTCTGCAGGCCAGGTGCGCCAGTACCTGCTGGATAACGCCTTTTCACTCACCACGGATGGCCCTGATAACCGCTTTGGTTATGGGCGGGTGAACCTGCCAGACCCACCCACCGGCGTCCAACCGGCGCCAAACGCCGGGCCGGTGGTTGTGCTGAACAAGGTGTGGCAGGAACACAATGTTTATGTTGATAACGACGCTGCAGCGAAGGGGATGAATATTCACCTGTCTTTGGATGCCATTCACCTGGCTGGGCAGCCTCTCCAGGTGCAGGCCCTTTTCTATAACCAGGACAACAACCAGGCGGTACAGGACCAGAACGGGGCATACGCAGCCAATGGCGTCGCAGCAGTGGTGCAGGAACTGACCCCCGAATACGACCCTGCCCATTATTCCGACCTGGTGTTGTTCATGCCCTATCGCGAGATCGAGTTGCCACCCGGAGATTTTCGGCTGTATTTCATTACCATCATTTCGCTTAAGCCAGGCGCTGCTGCAGCGCCTGAACTGGTGCGCTCCCAGCCGCAGACCTTCACCCTGAACAAGCGGGATGAGACACGCTTATTTGCTGAGATCACCGACTTGCAGATCCAGCAGAACGTGGAGCAGAACGGCGAACAGGGCCTGGCAGTCCAGTTTTCCTTCAACATTGGAAACTTTAAGGACAAGGAAGGCCAGGTCGGGGTATACGTTTTCCTGGACGCCCCAGATGATCCGCCCCTGCAAGACAGCGATAACCTCTTTCGCTCACCAGCCGGGCAGGTGCTGGCGGTCCAGTCTTTCAGCCCTGGTTATGAGCAGACGACGTACACGGATATGCTGCTCTTTATCCCTTACAGCCAGCTGCACCTGCCGCCAGGACCGCGTTATGCCCTCAAGCTGTATCTGTCCATCCAGGACAGCGAGACACAGACCGAGCTGGTGCGCTCCGATTGGCTGCGATTTTATTACCAGCGCTAAACTGCATGCACCATCTCATAAAGGCGCGGCGCCTGGGAAGCGATGACCTGTGGGTCGGAGCGCCAGGCGAACTTTTCCCCCACCCCGCCATATTCAAAGGCCAGCATCCAGGCGGGCGCCCAATCCCCATCCCGGATGCGCTCTAATACCCAGTCCAGCGCCAGCCAGTCCTGCTCCAGCATGGGCAGGTGATCGCGCAGGCCGTTTTCCCAGGGGTGTACCCCGGTGATATGCAGCTCACGCAGCCTGTCGACCGGTAAGGCCGCCAGGTATTCCTGTTCATCCATTTCCAGGGAATGAGCGGCGATGCGGGCATGCGAGATATCCAGTAGCAGCCCGCAGCCTGTCTCCTCCACCACCTGGCAGATGGCGGCCGGTTGGGTGGCTGCTTGGAGTATATGAACCGACATCGCCGGGAAAGGCGTGTTTTCCAGGATCACATTCTCTACGCCAAAACGCTCAACTGCTGCCTGGACATCGGCAATTGTTCGCTCCAGCATGAGCGAGATGTGGTCTGTATCATGCGTCTGCAAAGGAACCCCCGGGTAGTCCTCTGCCCGCGGCTCAAAATGCAGGTTGACCAGGGGGGATGAACTGAGCGGCAGAAGGTTGTCAACCTGGCTCCAATCGGAGTGGACCAGCCTGCCGCTGCCGGCTTCCAGGTTGAAATGAACTGCCACCGGGCGCATCTCTAGAGCCTGTCCCACCAGGTCTGGCCACCCCGGGGTTTTAAACAGGTCAAGGGTGATCGCCTCATCCGCCAGCAGATCGGCGGCTGCCAGGGAATAATTCATCGAAAACTTCATGGGGATTGCTTCTTTTTTTCAAAGGATAAGGCTGTCCTGTCTGCAGATCATGGACAGCCGTTTTGGATGTGTTCTTGCAGGGTCTGGGCAAAGGTATGGCGTCCAGACCCGTCGCAGGCGGCGCGAAAATAGTAATAAGGGGTTTGGAGTGGGCTGGCGACCGCCTGCAGCGCGCTGAGCCCCGGGTTGGAGATCGGTCCTGGAGGCAGGCCAGGGGCAAGATAGGTGTTATAAGGAGATTGGACTTTCAGATCCTCAGCCCGCAGAGGGTTTGTCCACCAGGTCTGCTGCGCCTGGTTGTACCCGATGGCATACTGGACGGTCGGGTCAGAGTCGAGCTTCATGCCGGAATTCAGGCGGTTATAGAAGACCGAGGCAATGACCGGCATTTCCTCATCAATCACTGCCTCACGCTCGATGATCGACGCCAGGGTGACCGCCTGGTAAAGGCTCAACCCGTGCTGGCTGAAGCCCTGCCGCAGGTCAGCGCCAACCTGTTGGTCAAAACTGTGCCGCAGTGTGGCCGCCAGCTCATTGGCGCTGAGGGTGCGGCTCAACTCATAAGTGGAGGGGAACAGGAAGCCTTCCATGGTTGCTCCTGCCGGGATCTCAGCTGCTGCAGGATCGCTGGTACTGCCCGGCCCCCGGCGCACCGTGTCCAGGAAGATCTCCGGTGAAATTTGCAGCCCGGAGGTCGGCAGGGCGGCGGCAATTTCCTCCACCCGCCAGCCAGCCAGGATGGTCAGGGGAATGGTTTCAGGCGTGGCGTCCTGCAGTTCGCGCATGATTTCCAGGGCTGTCATCCTGGCGTTCAGGCGGTGTTGACCCGCCTGCAGCCGGGTGTCATTCCCAGAATAGATCAACAGGCTGCGCATCGCGTCTGCACTGCTGATCAGGCCTTGGCTCTCCAGTCGCCGGGTGATCTCGGGCACGCTTTCGCCGATCTGGATGGTGAAGAGTTGGTCTTCGCCTCGCGGGTTGCGTGGCATCGTCAGGTCATTCTCTTGCAGCAGCAGCGTGGCGGCCAGGACCAGGTGATTGGAGAGGTTGAGCTCGGGGTTTACCTGCCCGAAGGTGCCGGTGGCGCGGTCTAGCATATATATGGCGAAAAAAACACTGGCTATGCTGGCCAGGCATAGGATGAATAAGCTGCCCAAGAGGCAGCCTGCCAGCTTCCTGGAACAGGAGGGCGCCGTTTCGTTATCCATGGCTGCTGCCTGTGGATGCTTCCCGCTGCGCCTCCAGGTATGTCTGCAGGATGTATGTCGCCGCCAGCTCGTCCAGGTGTCCCTGCCGTTTGCGGCGCGAACTGCCCATTGCCAGGCGGGCGGAACGGGCGGCCTGGGTGCTGCCGCTCTCATCCCATAATTCGACCGGGAGGTCGGTTTGGGCACGGATGGCTTCTGCCAGGCGGGCGGAGCGCCTGCCCTCCGGTGTGGGCTGGCCCTCATCGTCCAACGCCTGCCCAACGATGATCCTCTCCACCCCGTATTCCGCAGCCAGCCCGGCGATCTGTGCCGCATCGACAGCCCGGGCGACATGCTGGACCACTGCCAGGGGGTTGGCAATGGTGCCGGTCGGATCGCTCAAGGCAATGCCGATATTCTTCTCGCCCGGATCAACAGCCAGGATGCGCATCGCTCATCCCTCCTGGCGAACGGTGATGCGGAAGGGCAGGATAGGCAGGTAGGGCCACCAGGAGGGCGAAAGGGTGATTTCAGGAGGTTTTGCCAGGGGCAGCAGCGCACTCAGGCGCTGCCTGGCCTGTGCAGCCGGCAGGCCAACCACGGCTTCAACAGCCTGGCTTTCGGGAAAGTTGGCCAACATCATGCGCTTCATGGACATGGTCCACTTCATTTCCCCACCTTCCTGTACTGGCTGCGAAAGATTCTCGTAGACCAGGGTGTCTTGCAGGGGAGTAAAGCCAGCCGGGACGCCGGCGTCCAGCACCCCCTGAGCCAGGTCGTGCAGGGTTTCAGACCTGACCACCAGCCCTGAAAATTCTAAGCGCAGGTGCAGGGTCAGGTTGTCGGCGGGAGAGTTTTCAGCAGGATCGAAAGCTTGCTCAAGTGTGCGCTTGAGCTCAATGCTGGGGGTGGACAGGAAGTCACCCGGAGGGAGGCTGGCCCTTAGTTCATCTGCTGCCGTTAGACGCAGGGATTCGGTCAGCCGGTTGAGCAACCGCCAGCGGTCGACCTCCGTTGGCCCGAGCTGTTGGCGGTTGGAGCCACCCTGCATTGGCCGGTGATTTTTCACCTCGATCATCGTTCCCAGCAGGCCGCCCACGGCCCGCAGTTCACCCGCAGCCAGGTTCCCCTGCCGTCCCGGGGCAATCGCCTGGACCGGGATGGTCAGGGTGATGCCAACCCCGGGGCGCAGCATCCCCGGTTCGGTGGTGGCAAACTGGATGGCATTCTGCCCGGGTTGTGAATCCAGGGTCATGACAATGCTGCCGCTGGGGATCATGATTGCCTGGTCGGTCAGGTTGCGAAACTCGACCTCCCCCGAAGCCGGCGTGTCTGGTAGGTCCAGGTAGCCGGTGGAAGTCATCACATCCCTTCCTTCGACTACCACGGTTACCCGCGAGGCTGGCAGCTGACCTGAGAGCTTGACCGTTTTCTCTTCACTGCTGGCGATTACCTCGATCTGCGCCTCCTGGGGCTGGGTCCTGGGCGTCAGGTGGAGCTCGGCCTGCGGCAGGAGCACGGCGGCGATGGTCAGCAACGCGAGGACACCCAGGGTAAAAAAGGCAAAACGCACAGCAGGTGAAGAAAGCGTGGTGAACCTGGGAGGGGGAATGCTGCCCAAGGCCTTTCCCGGCTGGCTGCCGCCTTGCTCCCGCGAGGCAGCCTCCAGGCTCTCCCAGGTCGCCAGGCGGGGGTGACGACCTTTCCACTTTGCCTCCCTCGCCTTTGTCACGCTCCAGTACACCGGGATGGACAGCTCGCGGGCATAAATACGCACCCCCAGGTCGCGGGTCACCAGCGCCAGCTGCGCTCCCAGGTCTGCTGCGGTGCGCTGCAGCAGGACCAGGTCCAGGCGGCGGGTCATGATCCGCCCGCGGGCAGGCCAGACCAGGAGGATGCGGCCGCTGCGCGCCCAGCCCATTTTATCCCGGGCTGAGACGACATCATCGTAGGATTCAAGCTGGATGATATCCGTCTTCATCATGGTCCAAAGCGTTCAGCGGGTGGAAAGGAATGGGGGGCTTCATTCAATGCAGGACGTTCATCTCAAAAGCGGAAACGTTGAAGAGCATCAATGACCAGCTCCTGGTCAGAGGTGCTCATCTTGGTGTAGAAGGGCAGGCGTAGGAGCTGGTCGCTGACAGCCTCGGTTACCGGGCAGTCTCCCACCTTCCAACCAAATTTTTGTCCCATCTCAGACGTGTGCAGCGGGAGGTAGTGAAAGACGCTGAGGATGCTCTCTGCTTTGAGAAAGTTGATCAATTCCGTGCGGTATTGCAGGGAAGGCGTCAGCAGGTAATACATATGGTAGGACTGCTGGCATTCCGGGGGGACAGTGGGCAGCTTTATGCCGTTGTGAGCAGCCCAGCCCTGGAGATGTTGGTGATAGAAGTTCCAGGCATGTTCACGGCTGGACTGGATCTGCTGCCATGCTTCCAGTTGGGCGTAGAGGAATGCCGCCAGCATATCAGACGGCAGGTAGCTGGATCCCATGTCCACCCAGGTGTATTTATCCACCTGGCCGCGAAAGAAGCGGCTGCGGTTGGTGCCCTTCTCGCGCAGGATCTCAGCGCGCTCGATCAGCCGGGGGTCGTTAATCAACAGCGCCCCACCCTCGCCGCAGGTGATGTTTTTTGGCGAAGCCCATCAAGAATGAAATGGTCGACTGATGTGACGGGCCAGTTGGAATCCGTGGCAGGAATGGACGGCACATTCAGCGGTCGCAGGCTCCAC
>CAIQIV010000430.1 GCA_903871905.1 uncultured Chloroflexota bacterium
GCCCCGGCGTCCTGCCAGTGATACGTCTTAAGGCAGGTGTTGCCGCTGCCAGTGTTGTTCAGCCCGTTATTGTAGATATCGGAGCTGATGTTGTAGCAGGAGGAGTTGTCCTTGGCCATCGTGTAGCTGGTGTCGTTGGCAAAGTATAAGCCGAAGCCGTTCTTGATAAAGGAGTTCTTTGCCAGGCCGTTGTTTGTCGAGTTCTTAAAGGCGATGCCCTCGTCCTTATTCTCGCGCAGGGTGTTGTTGGTCAGGCTGATGCTGGAGGAGCTGTCGACATCCACACCGGTGGTGTTGGAATAGAAGGTATTGTTGTACACAAATGCCGAACCGGACCCGGTCTCCATATACAGTCCACTGCCCGGGTTCCGCTGCACCGTGTTGCCGTAAATTGACGCCGAGGCGCTGCGCAGCAGGTCGATGCCATGCCCCTTGCTGAAGCTGACCTTGTTATTGTACAGGCTGACATGGCTCGAATTCACCAGGGCAATGCCATTGGTGTTGGTAATCGTGCTGCTGCGCACGTGGGTGTTGCTGGTGTGGAACAGGGTGATGCCGTCATTTTTGGCGCCCCCATTGTCGATGCGCAGGTTTTCCAGCGTGGCATGCCCCACGTTGCACAGGATGGCCTGGTCATAGGAACCGGAAGCCAGTGTCCCCGCCACCGGGATATCGTGCCAGTATTGGATCGCCCCGCCATTGCCACCGGTATTGGCGGTCAGGGTGTTATCACAGCCTGCCGCCGGGCCGCTCAGCCACACCGAGTATTGGGTATTATTCTGAAAGTTGTTGTTGGAGATGGTGTTTTGCTGTGCATCGCTGAGATGCAGCCCGTAATAAGCATTCTGGGTGACCGTATTTCCGGAAACCGTATTGCCCTGCGGGCTGATCACCGCATCCGTTTTCAGCAGGGCGATGCCCGTGTTATTGTTATTGATGATATTAGACTGGATGGTGTTGTTGACCGCCGAGCGCAGCTCCACGCCGGTGCCAAAATGGGCAATCGTGCAGTTGCGCACGGTCACACCCACTTTGTTATCCAGCACCACGCCCGCACCGCTGCCCGTGCCGTCCAACCGGTGACCGTTACAGTCCAGGGCCAGGTGGTTGCCGCCGACAGCCAATCCCCCTGGGATCGCCATGTCGCCGTTCAGGATCACCGTGCCATAATCCCCGTTGAGCGAGGCCAGGCATTCCGTTCCGGAAGAACAGTAGGTGGTGATCGGTGGGGTACACACCGCATCGCACTCCTGGACGTCGCCAGCGCCATTCCAGTTATAGATATAATCGCACTTGTCGCCGGAGCGGGTATTGCCCGAGGTGGCCAGGGGGGCATAAATGTCACGCCATTTCGACTTACAGATGGTATTGCCCGAAAAGGCGTTGTAATTCGCCGACATCAGCTTTACCCCATCCTGGTTGGAGGTCATCTGGTTGCCCTGGAGCTGGTTATTGGCTGACGATTCCAACCGGATGCCTGGACCTTTATTCGCCGAAAGGGTATTCGAGATCAGGTTGGCATAGTTCGAGGTTTGTAGATCGATCCCGGTTTCAAAACCCGTTATAGTGCAGTTGCGCACCGTATTGCCGCTGCTCCCCACCATGCGCACCCCGGCAGAAAACTCTTCTGCATCCTGGCCGGTAATAGAGTATCCCTGGCAGTCAAAGACCGCATGGTTCGTATCAAACAGGACACAGGCGCCTGCGCTTCCCACGATATCCTGGCTGAGCCTGACCAGGCCATAGTCGCCGTGCAGTTTACTGGTGCAATCGCTGCAGGAGCTGCAGGTTGTGACATCGTCCGGTGGATAATCCCAGAACTTGTTTCCCGTCAGATCCTGCCCGGCGAGCGGATTGGTGAAGTGGATATGGTTCTCGTCCACCACTTCCCCGCTGACGCTGGTGGCGCCAGCCGGGGTGTAATAGGAAGGATCGCTCTCAACCAGGTGGTAGTGTGCGCAGTAATCTGCCGTCAGTAGCCCATACCAGCCGTCTGCCTGGGTTGTTGCATGGTCCACCAACGTTCCCAGGCTGTCGGGGCTGTCCGAGCAGTACAGGTCAACATAGACATCCGGGATGGGGCTGGTTTCAATTCCCACGCTGCCAGCAAAGACACGCCCGCTAAACTGGTAGAGGGAAAACAGCTCACCGTAAATGTCGATCCCCTGGGTGCCTGCATCCCGGTCATCTTCCCAGGCATACAGGTATTGCCAGGAACCATCCGGAGCGACGGCCGGGTGCGTCTCCAACTCCCGCCCATAGGTCAGATGCTGCTCGGCCTCCAGCAGGGTCCCGTCTCCTGCCACGCGCTGGGCAAAGATATCATGGTCAGAACTATCGTATTCAAACTCGTAGACCGCCAGGAATTCATTCGCCGCGATTTGGTAAACAACCTGCGGGTTAAACCGGTTGTTGCCGTATGAGGTGGCGACGCTAAAGTTTCCCCCGGACAGTGAGCCATCCGCATTCACCATCTGCCCGTAGATCCCGCTCACTGTGCCGCCCCACAGGTCATGATCCTCCCAGGCAACCAGGAACTTTTGGCTGCCTGGGTGATAGGCGGCGCTGGGATACACCTGGTCATACGTCCCGGATCCGGTGGTCAGCTCGCTGGACAGCGGGTTGCCCGCGCTGTCCAGGCGCTGTGAGTGGATGTCAAAATAGACTCCGCCAGCCTGTTCAGTCTGCCAGGCTACCAGGTAGCCCTGCCCGGCCGCCACGTCTGGGAGCAGGTCATCCTGCAGCCCGCTGGCCACGGTAATCTCACTTCCCAGCAAGACGCCGCCGCCGCTCACCCGCCGGGCATGGATATCGTAATGGGCGAACTCATCCGCACCGGTGCGGTACTCAAATGCCACCAGGAATTCTCCATTATGATATGTCACGGCCGGGTAGCGCTCCCTGGTGGTACCGATTGCAATATTGATCCCGCTCCCAACAGGCGACCCCGAAGCGTCGTAAAACCTGCCAATGATGTCACTGTCATTGGCATCGATCTCGTACTCCCAGACCACCAGGTAATAACCCGAGGACGGGTCGTAAGCGACATCCGGGTGCAGTTCCTCCACATACTGCGTGGAAACCAGGTACAGCTCGCTGCCCAGCGCATTTCCCGTGCTGTCCACCAGGCGTCCCAGGATATCGTGGTCGGTGACCGTATTGGCATCCTGATAAACCACCAGGTACTCATGGTTGTTTGAGTTATACGCCATAGCAATATGGGTCTGGTCATTGACCCGGGTGGAAATTGCCGCCTCGTGCAGCGCCTGCGGCGAGGCCGGCTTGGGTGGGCCATCCTGGGCGCTGGCTGCCGACCAGCCTGCCAGGAGAATAAAAAAGGGCGCCGCCCGCCGCGCCCATGTCCACACTCTGCTGAATAAAGAAAAAACTGACCGCCGCTGTGCCCTTCCCTCCACAGCCGGGTTCTTTGTCTGCTCATCCCCCGAGTACATTGCCTGCCTCCTTTGTAACAAAAAACGGAAACCGCTGTTTAAATTATAGCGAAATCCACAACCAAATGCTACAGGCAGAATGCATCAGGCAGAATACATCAGGCAGAATGCATCAGGGATTGAACCACTCATCACGGGCAGGCCGGTCGATATTCAGCCAATAAGCGGCCATCCTCAACCTGCCACACCCGTGCCAGGCTGTCATTCACCGCCGCCAGCCGGGTGCTGTTTGCCGAGAAAAAGAGCCGGTACACCGCCGGGTCAAAAGTCTGGGGAAAGACGCGCTCCACGTTCTTTCCATCTCCAGTGCGGATCTCTACTGCCTCCCCGCCTCCACTGGGATCAGTCACCGCCAGGTAGCGCCCATCCAGCGACAGGTCAAACGCCAGGTTCCCACCCTGCCACAGCAAACTTCCATCCGCCAGGCGCCACAGCGAGACCGAACCCGGACCGGCCGCCAACCCAATGGCCAACAGGGGCCCCTCAGGGGAGAACACCGCCCGAGCACCGTTATAAGCGCCGGAGATGATCCCCGGGTATTCACCCATCCGGCGCTGGTCTGCCTGGCGCCACAGGCCAGGCGCGCCGGCGCCGGGAATAACCACCATCTTCTTACCATCCAGCGTGAGCGCCAGCCCCATCACTTCGGAAGGCAGCCCGTCTGCCGCCGGCGGCTCAAAGGTATGCAGCAGCTCGCCATGCAGGTCCCAGGTGCGGACAGAGCGATCCATGGAGCCGGTGTACAGTCGGTCCCCCTGCGGCGAAAAGCTGGCTGCTGTGACCGGTTCCGTATGACCGTGAAACTCCGCCTGGAGCTGCATGGCAGGCAGGCTCACCAGGTACAGCACATGGTCCGGGGAGGCATAGACCAGGGCACGCCCATCGGGAGACAGCACCAGCACCTCCGGGTCTGCAGAGAGCTGCGCCAATGTGTCAGACTGCAGGGTATCCAGGTCAAGTTTCTGCAAGAGAACACCACTCTGCCCATCCACGCCTGAGACCCCCAGCAGATGACGCTCATCAGGCCAGAAACCCACCGGGCGGAAATAAGCCTGGCAGGGTGTCGCCGAAGCTGCCCGGGGTGAAGGAGTGACCGGCGGAATGGTGGGAACCGGCGTTGGAGTGTTTGTTGGGAATTGGATAGGGCTGGTTGTGGGCGGGGCTGACACGGTCAAAAAAGCCGAGGTCGCAGGATTGGCACGTGCGGTCTGCGTAGGCGGGGGCGGGCTGGCAGGGAACCGGCTGCAGCCTGCCAGGAACAGAGCCAACAGGAAGAGACGGAATAACATAGCCTGGTTGAAAAACCTGGAGCAGCTCATGCTCCAGAAACCCCTTTCCCTGCGTTCAGGACTTCTGAGCCATCCAGTCCTTGATCACCTGCAGTCCCTGGATGGCATTGTTGGTGGTGCAATCCACCCCCAGGTCGGCGGGATCTTTCTTCGCCAGCGCCACGCCGCCGGCAATGATCTTGACCTGCGGACGCAGCCCTGAAGCCTCGATGGCATGCACCGTGCCGCGCACCTCCTCCAGGGCGGTGGTCAGCATGGCCGACAGACCCACCACCTGCGGCTGCTCGCGGCGGATCGCCTGAACATAATCCTGGGGCAGCACATCCACGCCCAGGTCGACCACTTCATAGCCCGCACAGCGCAGCAGCCCCACCACAATACTCTTGCCCAGGTCGTGGATCTCGCCGCTGACGGTGCCAATCACCACCTTTCCCAGGCGGTCCATGCTCCCATAGCGCTCCTTCATGCGAGGGGCAACCAGCTTAAGCGCACGCTGAAAGATCTCCACGGCGCGGATCAGCTCCACCAGGAACACATCCCCGCAGTCAAAATCCCGACCGACAATCTCCATCCCCAGGCGCGCCTGGTCCACAATTTCCAGGGGGTCCTGCCCGGCATCCAGGGCGGCCTGGACTGCCTGCATCAGGTCATCCCGGTCCAGGGAAGTGATGGCGCGGGTGATCGGGGTGTCATCTTTTAAGCCCATGCTCACGCATACTCCCGTGCATATTGCTGCGCAATTTGCAGCAGTTTTTCGCTGGAGATGTTTCCACCGCTGATCACCACCACTGTCCGTCCACTGGCTGCCGGAACCCTGCCAGACAGCAGCGCTGCCGCGCCAACTGCCCCACCTCCTTCTACCACCAGGCGGTGGCGGTGGAACAGGAAGGCAATTGCCGAGGCGACCTGCTCCTCCGAGACCAATACCACCTCATCCACCAGGCGCTGCACCAGGTCAAAGGTCCAGCGGTTTTCAGCGCCGTTAATCCCCCCAGCCAGCGCGTCGGCCAGGGTTGGCTCCTCGGGCAATGAAACAGGCCTCCCCGCCTGCAAGCTGTGGTACATCACCGGAGCCCGATCCATCGAAACCCCCACCAACCGGATGCGCCGGGAGGCCGACTTGAGCGCCAGGGCGATCCCACCCAGCAGGCCGCCGCCAGACAGCGGGACGATAACCGTCTCCACCTCAGGCATCTCCTCCAGCAGTTCCAGGCCAATGGTCCCCTGCCCGGCAATGGTGCGCGGGTCATCAAAAGCAGGAACCAGCACCAGCCCCAACTGCTGCGCCATGAGCGCCGCGTGGCGCTCCGCATCATCATAAGCCGCGCCCGAGATCACCGCTTCCGCTCCCAGGCTGCGGATGGCCTCCACTTTGTTTGCCGGCACCTGTTCCGACAGGCAGATCGCCGCCTTCACCCCGAGCTGCTGCGCCATGTAAGCCACTGCGCGCCCATGGTTGCCGCTGGAGGCGGTCACCACGCCGCGCTGCCGCTCCAACGGCGACAGGCTGGAGAGACAGTTTCCTGCCCCGCGGATTTTAAAGGAGCCGGTTTGCTGCAGGCATTCCAATTTAAGTTGAACCTGCCCGCCGGTCAATTGGGACAACCAGGGAGAAGCCGCCAGCGGGGTGCGCTGGACATAGGGCAACAGGCGCTTGCGCGCCAGGTAGATATCAGCCAGGCAAAGATCGTTCATGGAATATTTTTCAGCCGGCGGTCTCACTCTTTATCTTTCTGACGGGCCGGCTGGCTGGAAAGGTTTTTCTAATTATATCATCACCCAATCCAAATCATCCTTGCATCCAGGCAGCAAACAGGGAGATCCGGTGCAACCATTGCCCAATCGTTGACCAATCCTATCCTCATGGCTATAATTTGGTTGGTCTTCCATTACCGATCCAGCCCAGACCTGAAAGGGAATCCGATGTTAAAAATCTACACCGTCGAACAGGCCAAACAAACCATCCTGCAGCGCCGGATCATCGACGAGGACACCCCGCCCGCTCTGCGGGAAGGGATGCTGCGGGTCTTTGGCGAGCCGATCACCCCCCAGGAAGGTGTCCAGCGCATCCTGCGGGATATCCGCCTGCAGGGAGATACGGCGCTGCGCCAATGGATCCAGCGCATTGACGGGTTGGACCAGGAGGAGTTTTCCATCCCCCCCGAGGAGTGGGCTGCAGCCTTTATCCGCCTGCCGGACGAGCTGCGCCAGGCGCTGGAACTCGCCGCCGAGCGCATTCGCGACTTTCATTCCCGCCAGCCACTGCCCTCCTGGAATACCCAGGAAATGGGCGGGACCCTGGGACAGATCTTCACCCCGCTCAGCCGAGTTGGGGTTTATGTGCCTGGCGGGAGCGCCCCCCTTCCATCCTCTTTGTTGATGTCCGCTATCCCGGCGCGCGTCGCCGGGGTGAAAGATGTAGTGGTCGCCACCCCTCCGCAGCGCGGCAGCGGCGCCATCTCGGATGTGATCCTGGCCGCCGCCCACCTGGCCCAGGTCCAGGCAGTCTACCGCGTCGGGGGCGCCCAGGCCATTGCGGCCCTGGCTTACGGCACCCAGAGCATCCCGCGGGTGGATAAGATCGTCGGGCCGGGGAATCTGTTCGTCACCCTGGCCAAGCAGCAGGTTTTCGGCCAGGTGGGTCTGGACGGGCTGGCCGGGCCAACCGAGACGGTGATCGTGGCGGATGGCTCGGCGAAACCGCGCTGGGTGGCAGCCGACCTGCTGGCGCAAGCCGAGCATGACATGCTGGCTACCGCCATCCTGATCACCCCCTCTCGCTGGCTGGCCGAAACGGTCCAGGTTGAAATTGCCCACCAGGTGGAAGAGCGCGAGCGGGCCGAGGTAATCCAGGCCTCGCTCAGCGGGCAGGGCGGCATCGTGCTGACCCGCGACATGAAGGAAGCAGTGCACCTGGCGGATGAATTTGCCCCGGAGCACCTGTGCCTGTCGGTCGCTGATCCACACGTGTGGGCAAAAGAGATCCGCCATGCAGGCGGGCTCTTTCTCAGCGAGGCCTCGTTTGAAGTCCTGGGGGACTACGTGGCCGGCCCCAGCCATGTGATGCCCACCGCCGGTACGGCGCGCTTCGCCTCCCCGCTCAATGTGCTGGATTTTGTGCGACTGACCAACATCATCGCCCTGGATCAGGAGACGGCACGCCGCCTGAGCCCTCACGCAGCGCGCATCGCCCAGGCCGAGGCGCTTGACGCTCATGCTCAGGCTGCCCTCTACCGCATCGAGTCGATCCCGCCGGGATAAGGGGATCAGGACTTAAACTGGCCGACCACTGCCTGCAGGGTACGCGCCATCTCTGCCAGCTGCTTCGCCGATCGGTTGACCAGGTCCACCTGCCGGCGCACATCTTGCGTGCTGGCGCTCACCTGTTCAATTGCCGCGCTGTTCTGCTGGCTCACGCTGGCAATATTTTCGATCGATTCGGAAACCTCGTTCGACGTGGCAGCCATTTCCTCTGCAGCGGCAGTATTCTCTTCGACCACCGCGCTGACGCTTTCCAGGGACGAGACCATGTCCTGGTTCAAGCGCAGCATGCCTTCCGCCGCTTCCTGGTTGCGTCCAGCCACAACGGTGGCATCTGCCACAGCCCGTTCTAACAACTCTCCGGCAGTTTGCATTCCCTGGACCAACCGGAGAATACCCCTCACCCGTTCTGATGAAATCTTTGAGCCAGAAGCGATCGCATCAAATGCGGCCCTGGCTTGTTCGGTAGCCCCCCCTGCTGTCGCTACATCCCGCCCTGCATGCTGCATGACCTCCACAGCATCATTGGCCCCGGTCTGGATCATGCGGATCATCTGCGATATCTCCCCGGTTGCGCTGGCAGAGCGCTCTGTCAGCTTGCGCACTTCATCGGCAACAACAGCAAATCCGCGGCCCTGCTCCCCGGCGCGTGCTGCCTCAATGGCAGCATTCAAAGCCAGCAGGTTGGTCTGCGAGGCTATGTCATCAATGGTTTCAGCGATAGCGCCAATTTGGCCTGACAGCCGGCCCAGCTCCCGCACCCGCTGCGCCAGGTGCTCGGTGGTTTGGCGCACCTGCTCCATGCCCTGCGTAGTCTGTTGTGCGATTTTCACCCCATCCGCCGCAGATAGTGCAGTCTGCTCGGCCTGGCTGGCCACTTCGTTTGTCTCCTGAGTGACTTTCTCCAGGGCCTGGCGCATGCTGAGCCGGGCTCCTTCGGCCTGCTTCATCTGCTCAAACTGTTCCAATGCCCCCTGGCGGATCCCGGAGACAGATGCCGAGAGCTGGGACATGACATTCGAGGTGCTCACAACCGATTGAGCCTGTTCCTGGGCTCCCCGCGCCAACCCATCCAGGGCACGCGCCATCTGCTCCACAGCCGCTGAAGTCTTATTGACCGAATCGGCCTGTTGACCGCTGCCGGACGCAACCTGCGAAACAGTAAGGGCAATCTGGCTGGTCGCCTGGTCGGCATGGCTGGCGGTCAATGCCAACTCATTCGACGATTGGCTGACACGCGCAGCATTCTGCGAGACAAGTTCCATGGCAGAACGCAGCTCCCCCATGGCCTTATTGAAAGATGCCCCCGCCCCTTGCAGTCGGTCCACCATCTGATTGAAGAACTGGGCCATGCGGCCGATCTCATCCTGGCTGGTGGCAGTCACGGTTTGAGCCTGGATATCCAGGTTATGGGTCAGGTCTCCAGAGGCCATGGACTGCAGCGCCTGCTCTAACTGTGCCAGATCCTGGGTGGCGATATGGTTCGTAGCCGCGGTGATCGCCCCCAATGGATGCAAAGCGCGGCGGGTCTGCACCAGGACCAATCCAAATACGATCAGAAACGCCAGGGCTGCCCCGCCCAGGAATATCTGGATGCGGCGCACTTTCCCCTTGCTATCGGATTCAAAGGATTTCACCACCTTGTCGCTGGCGTCGAACAACTGATCGACGTTCTCGGAAAGGAATTTTGCCGCAGCCAGGGCTGCGATATAGGGTTCATAATAATTGGACAGGTCCTGGTAATCCGCTTTGAGGGGCGCCCAGGCCTGCTGCAGGGCATCCAAAGCAGCCTGGACGCCAGCATTTCCCTGGGCTGCTGGCTGCAGAGTTTGCAGAGTCTGGTCAAACTCAGCAAGATGATCCTGCAAACCCTGGACCAATCCCACCTGCCCGGCTGCAATGGAGGTCCCTTGCAGCCCCATGTGCAGCGCCAGGCTGCCTAGCCTGCCTGCGCTGTCCAGGTAATCCTGAGAGGAACCTGCTTTCTTGAGTTCCTCTTGAAGCTGGTGACTGTGATCGGCCAGATCATTTGAGAGTTTATCCAACGAACTCGCAAAAGGGGCCATCTTCTGGGCTGCTTCAGCGCCAGACGCGACGACTTGAGCACGCTCCTGGATCGGCGCCCACACCTGGCGCACCTGATCCAATTGAGGCACGATCTCTGCTTTTGCGGGTGGCAGACCCATCGCCTGATTGCCATCCCGCAAACCTTTGAGCGACTGCTCAAAGAGAGCAGCCGCAGCCAGCAGACCTTTACTCACATCAGCATCCCCTCGGGCCACGCGCTGCGCCATGTTCCCAATACGCTGGCTGAGGGCGCGCTGTCTTCCAGCAATATTGACCACCGTGCTGTCTGTCTCCTGAGCAAAAGTCAGCCAGAAAGTTCCTACAATTGCCCCCAGGACAATGAGCATCATCAATGTCAGGCCTGTCCCAACTTTGATTAGCAAGCTGCTCTGATACCATTGGTTCAACCTGTTCATGGGATGCCTCCAGGAATGAGCAAAGTAAGATACCTATCTATGACAGCCTGAAGTATACATAATATGATAATAAGTGTAAGAGTTCCTTACACTTTAGTAAGGATCAAAAAAACCGCAGCCAGGTGATGGCTGCGGTCGGGTTCAAACAGGGATGCCTCCGCTCAGGCGGACTTGGTGGGAATAATGGTTACCTTGCGGCGCGGCTCTTCCCCCACGCTTTCCGTGGTCACCAGCGGGTTAGAGCGCAATTCGATGTGCACCAGGCGTCGCTCTGCAGCGGGCATGGGTTCCAGCACCTGGCGGCGCCCGGTCTTGACCGCCTGCTCTGCCATGCGCCGCGCCAGCATGCGTATCTGGTGGGTGCGGCGCGCCCGAAAGCCTTCTACGTCAACAACTAGTGAAACCTGTCCACCAAGCTCGTTGCTGACGATCAGCGAGGCAATATACTGCAAGGCGTTGAGCGTCTCTGCCCGCGGCCCGATCAAGATGCTCAGATCGTCGCCATTCACATCCACCCAGATCGGGGTATGCCCGTGTGAATTTTCAGCTTCAGCGTAGTGAGCTTCCACCCGCGCAGCCACCCCCATCTTTTCCAACAACTCGTGCACCGTATCCCGGGCAATGCCCAGCTCCACCGCGCTCTCCTTCTTGCGAGCCGGCTTTGCCGTCTCCACCGCCGCTTCCTTCGGCTGCTCTACCGCTGCCGGCGCAGAAACAGGAGCCGGAGTGGCAGCAGGCTCATCAGCTTCCTCAACTGGAGCAGGCGGGTGAGGGGCTTCCCCTTCACCGGCCTCGGCGCGGATGGTCAACCGGACACGCGCCTGGCGAGACCCAAGGCCGAACAGCCCCCGGCTGCCAGCATCCAAGACCTCCACTTCAACTTCTTCCTCGCTCATTCCGAGCTCCTCCAAACCGCGGGTAACGGCCTCCTCCACGGTTGGAGCGATCATTTCTAAGCTGGCACGCTTATTCATATCCTTTTACTTTCCTCACTTAATTACATCCAACCATCACTTCTTCGATGACTTGATCGGGGCTTTACTGGCAGGCGTCTTTTTGATAGAAGACGGCAGCAGGCTCTTCCAGTCCGCCTTACCCTGGATTGCATACTGGGCGATCGTCACCACGTTTGAGGTAATGAAATACAAGGACAGGCCCGAGGCAAAATTCAAAGCCATGAAGCCGATTACCAACGGCATGGTGACGGTCATCGACTGCGCCATCTGGGCGCCCTGGTCCTTTGTAGTGCTTGGCGGGGTCATCAGCTTGGACTGCACCCATGTGGTTGCCACCACGATGATTGCCATCACCGGGATGCCCACGCCAAAGATCATCAACCGTTCGGGCTGTGACAAATCCATCCACAGGAAATTGTTGTTGATCGGGATCAGGGTTGATATCGGGATAAAGGGATAAATCAGATCCGAGAGCCCCAGCAGCTGCAGCGGGGACACCGCCAGGGCGCGGGTGATAGCCTGGTACAGGCCAATGATGATCGGAAACTGGATCAGCGTGGGAAGGCAGCCGCTCAGCGGGTTCACCCCCATCTCCCGCATCACTCTCTGCTGCTCCAGGGCCAGCTTCTGGCGATCATCTTTATACTTTTTCTGAATTTCCTGCCACTCCTTGGAGTTCTGGAATTCCTGCATAGCCTGGGAGCTTTTCATCTGCTGCGTATTCAACGGATAGGTGACCAGGCGGATCAGGATGGTAAACAGGATGATGGCAATACCGAAATTCCCGATGAAAGAATAGATCCACAGCAGGGTATTCGTCATCGGGTTCAGGATAAGAAGATCCCACAAATTTGGCATGGCGGCTCCTTATTTCTTCTCCGGGGTGAAGGACCATTTCTCGGCGCCGGTCGCCGCGTCCAGGGCGAACAGGATGGCTTCATTATCCAGCGGGCTTACCAGCAGCAGATCCCCAGCCAGCCAGGGCGAATTATTCAAAGTACCTTTAACTTCAACCGGCTTGCTCCACAGCGGGGAACCATCCCCCTTCAGTGCATACACCATCCCGCTCTTCGAACCTTGCAGGTTGTAGTAAATATGCTCCGGCCCATCACCTACCAGCAGTGGGGTGCCGGCAATCTTCGACTTGTCATCCTCGGGCAGCGTGCTCCACGCCTCGGAGAGATCACTGGCATTGAGCGCATAGAAGGTGCCTTTCAAATCGCCGAAATAAAGCACTCCTTTGGCCAGCGCCGGTCCAGACCACACCCAACCGCGGGTGGCAAAGCGGTTGCGCACCTTTCCGCCAGCGGTATCGATTGCCAGCATCTCACTGTTGAACGTACCAACGAACAACGTGCTGCCATCCGGAGAAAGCGCCGGGCTGCCCACCATCGTCCCACCCAGATCCTCAGTCTTCCAGGCAACCTGCCCATTCTCAGCCTGGATCGCATACAGGTAGTGATCCATGGCAGCCACATACAACAGCTTGCCATCTTTATCAGGAACAGGCGTAGCCCACAGTCCATGTGCAGATTTAAAGGGCGTGGCCCAGGCTGGCTTGCCGGATAGATCCAGGGCATACAGGTCGCCATAGTTGTTTGGAGCAAACAACCTGTCACCCAATTCCAGCGGTGGAGCAATATATGCCCTGACCGCCTGGGTGAACGGCCAGGAGCCTTTGTTTTCCTGGCCAGTTTTTGGATCCAGGCTGTAAATCACATTATCATAACCGCTGACAATGAGCTGGCCATCCTTGGTCAGCAGCGGAGCCGCATAGAATGTGGCTTTTGTGGCTTCAGTTGGATACCGCCATATCTCGCGGCCAGTTTTGAGATCCACCGCATACACATGCTGGTTTGCAGCCAGGTAGGCAGTATCGCCATCCACCGTCAGGTTGTACCATTCATTGGGGATGGCGCCGCCGGTACAGGAGCTGAGAATACCTGCCAAAGACAGGATAAGCAGAAAAAGCAGGAGGCGAGAATATTTCATGTGAGTGTTCGCCTAAAAAAACAGGTAGTCAGGAAGGCAGGTCCAGGGATCCCCGGTCAGGTAATCAAGGGACTGGATCATACCCCCCTTTGTTGAATGGGTTGCAGCGCAAGACACGGTAGAATGCCATCCAGCCACCTTTGAAAAAACCATATTTATATACCGCCTGGTAGCCATAATGGGAACAGCTCGGGTAGAAACGGCAGGTATTAGGCGGCATCAGCAAGGAGAAGGTGTGTTGGTACAACCGGATCAGCACCAGCAGCAGGATACGCGGCAGGTTTGCCAGGGTGAAGGACATATCCTTCAAACGCGGCTCAGGAGCGGGTTCATCAGGCAGAGAGGGCGCCTCAGGGGACATCTTGCTCAGGCCTTGATGGCGGCGCTAAATGGGCGCGGCACAGCAGGCTGGCCACAGCCTGTTCGAGATCGCAAAATCCAGCCAGCAGCGTCGGCCGCCGGGCGATCAATACCACGTCCCAGCCAATGGGAAGGCCCTGCAGATAAGGATGGATCAATGCCCGCAGCCGGCGCTTGGCGCGGTTGCGGTCGACGGCACTGCCGATGCTCTTCCCGGCAGCCACCCCTACTCTGCACACCCCCAGCTCGCTCGGGCAGGCAGCTAACACAATAAGCGGGTGGGCATAAGATTTTCCAAACCGCCGCACCCGCTGAAAGTCGCTGGACCTGGTCAGGCGGAACCTGCGCTGCACCCTGTTGCTGAAGGGCCAACTTACTAGGCGTTCCAGTCGGTCTTTTTTACATGATTGTTCTTGGTCACCGTCAGGCGGTAGCGCCCCTTGGCACGCCGGTTCTTGAGCACGCGGCGCCCATCAGCGGTGGCCATGCGGGAGCGGAAGCCATGCACGCGCACACGGCGGCGGATCTTGGGTTGGTAGGTTCGCTTGGTCATCAGATCTACATTCCTCAATAATAAGATATTTGCCCAAAAACACCTGGGCATAATTGCACATACCTGCCGAGAACAGGCGAAACACGATTATACCAAAAATAGAGAGCTTTGGGGAAACAAATGTCGGGTTCAGGAGCAACCTGCACTGAACCCGACCATTCCTCTTACTAATCAGCTCACCCAGTTTGATGAGCCTTCACAACCCCGTCTATGGATTTAACAGCTTGGCAGCCGTGAGGGTATTCCTGAGCAGCAGGGCGATGGTCATGGGACCAACCCCCCCCGGTACCGGAGTGATGGCACCCGCCACCTCCTTTGCTTCATTGAACGCCACATCACCCACCAGCCGTTTGCCCTTGGGGTGCGAGGGGTCTTTAATCTCATTGATACCGACATCGATCACCACCGCCCCGGGTTTGATCCAGTCTCCACGCACCATCTCTGTACGCCCTACTGCCGCGATCAGCACATCCGCTGCCCGGCAGATCCCCGGCAGGTCCTTGGAGCGCGAGTGACAGATGGTCACCGTGGCGTTGCGCCGCACCAGCAGCAGCGCCACCGGCATCCCTACGATGTTTGAGCGCCCCAATACCACGGCATTGCAGCCTTCCAGCTTGACGCCCATCCGATCCAGCAGTTCAATTACACCCGCCGGGGTGCAGGGCACAAACAAAGGATCACGGCCTTTTTGCGCCAGGCGTCCAATATTAATCGGGTGAAAACCATCCACATCCTTTCCCAGGCTGATCGCCGATAGGACTCGTTCCTCATCCAGGTGGGATGGGAGCGGTAGCTGCACCAGGATTCCGTTCACCCGCTGATCATCGTTCAATGACTTGACCAGGCTTTCAACCTCTTCCTGCGTGGCAGTGGCGGGCAGGTGGTGCCCAAACGATTCGATCCCTGCTTCTGCGCAGGCCTTTTGCTTTGAGCTGACATAAGCCATCGATGCGGGGTTATCGCCCACCAGCACGGTAGCCAGCCCTGCCTTGGGTTTCCCAGCCGCAGCCCGCTGAGCTGCCTCTACGGCGACTTCCTCCCGAATCTGCTTGGCAATTGCCTTTCCATCGATGATCGTTGCTGCCATTTGTTTCTCCTTTTTTATAAAATTTGGGCACTCTCATTAAACCCTAACCTGCCCGGCTGCGCAATGGACGTTTGTCACTAGAATTGTGCCTCATGCATCCTTCTTCAACATGCAACCTCCACCTCGCAGGTTTAAACTCACCCTTTCCATCCCTTCCCGACCCCTTACAATATTCTTACAACATCTTTCCGGGGTGGTCTGGTGAATAAAAATGCTCCTGACGACTTCCCATGATCTTGTTATAATGTCATTTATTCTGGCGTGGAGTAAGCACTTGAGCAACCTTAATCCTGCACGTATCTTGATTGTTGACGATGAGCCCATCGCTCGTGACGCACTTGAGGCTTTACTGTTCAGCCCCAATTATGAAATCTACACTGCTGTAGATGGCAGTGATGCAATTTCACAAATTGACCTGCGTCCACCGGATGTGATTTTATTGGATGTAATGATGCCTGGGATGAACGGCTACCAGGTGTGCGAGAACCTGAAGAACCACCCTCTTTACCGCCATATACCCATCATTATGGTCACTGCCCTCAGCGATAAGGAAGACCTGGCCCGCGGCCTGGACGCCGGAGCAGACGAGTTTCTCTCCAAACCGGTCTCAGGCATCGAGCTGCAAGCACGGGTGCGCTCCATGCTGCGCATCAAGCGCCAATATGATGAACTGACCCTGCTGCTAAAAATGCGTGAGGATATGTCCCATATGCTGGTACACGATATGCGCAATCCATTATCCCTGATTATGGGCTTCACAGAGCGGCTGCGCATGGCCACAGATATTCCTGCGGAACACCAAAAGCGCCTGGAGAAAGTCGATTTTCACGCCAAGCGCTTGAACAACCTGATCGACGAGCTGCTCACCATGGCGCAAATGGAAGGCGGGCACCTGGTGCTACACCGATCCATCGTTGACCTGGCAAAGCTGGTAAACCAATCAGCCACAGATCACCGCCCTATTGCTGAAAACCGCAGCATCCAGATCGATGTGGAGACCCCGGAGGAGCCGTGCCTGGCGTTAGCCGACCGGCCGCTGATTACCCGGGTGATCGACAATTTGGTAAGCAATGCCATTAAGTTCTCCCCGGCTAAATCCTCCCTGCTGCTGCGCGTCCAGGTGAACGGCCATCCGGACCAGGAGCTTGTCCATGTCCAGGTGATCGACCAGGGGCCAGGCATCCCTGAAGAACACCAGCAGGCGATCTTTGAAAAATTCAAGATCGTTGAAATGAAACAGCGTGGGGTCAGCCAGATTGGCCTGGGATTGGCTTTCTGCAAGCTGGTGATGGATGCCCACGAGGGAGGCATTGTCTACTCGCCCAACCAGCCGGTTGGATCGATATTTACCCTGACCCTTAAAGCACAGGCCCAGCCCGCAACCGGATAATTTATCCACGATCCACAAAAAACGATGATGAAATTGCGAACTTTCCTGCTTCGTGCCCTGCTGCCGGGCATTTTTCTCATGGCGCTCAGCTGTGGGAGCCAGGGAGCAGGCGCCCCCCAGGCCGTAGAAGCCTACCTGAAGGCCCTGATTGGCAAGGACCGCACCCAGGCAATTTCCCTGGTCTGCGCGTCTTATGAAGCCCAGGCGCAAACTGAATACGATTCCTTTAGCGCTGTCCAGGCATCGCTGAAAGACCTGTCCTGCAAGGAGACCGGCAAGGAAGGCGAGTACACCCTGGTAACCTGCGGCGGGGCAATTGTCGCCACCTATAATGGGGAAGACCAGGAAATTTCCCTGGGCGATCGCACCTTCCAGGCCAGCCAACAGGGCGGCGACTGGCGGATGTGCGGCTACCGCTGATCTGCTCCATGCGACTCCTGCGCCGCATATTTTCGCCCGAGAACCTGGCCGCTCTGCTGCTGTGCCTGATCCTCATTGCCATCCTGATCCTCACGGCTGACAGCTCGCCGCAGTGGATCTACCAGGGGTTTTGATTGGCACTGGTCGATATCGGTCTGTTCGCCATCCTGGCGCTGGCTGCCGGGTGGGTCGGCACCAGCAGGCTGGCCTCTGCCCGGGGTTGGCTCCTGCTGGCCGGCAGCCTGCTCGCGGTCTACTGGCTGCAGCCCATTTCTGCCCTGCGCAACCTGGATTTCTGGCTCCCCACCCTTTCACTGCTCCTGGCCGGTGCAGCCTGGGCATTCACCCAAACAGCCGGCATTTCCGGCATGCGACCCGAGCTGCGCACCGTCCTGGTGAGTGCGGGAGTTGTCCTGGGAATCGGATTGCTGCGTTATACAGGTCCAGTGTGCTGCCTGAGCGCCTCCCGCCCGCCTCAGGCTGCAGCGATCCTGCTGGTCCTGGCCCTGGCGGCTGCGCTCATTCTGGTTCCGCTGCGCTTGAATTTGTCCCGCCGCCGGCTGCAAACCATCCTCATTGTTCTGCTCCTCCTCCTGTTCCTGATCCTGAAAAGTGACAGCCTGGCCGAATGGGTCAGCGCCCTGCTGCGCCGTATCGCCGGGCAGGACCCTGCCCTGGCCAGCCCGCTTGACCTGCGCTGGCTGGGTTATTCCTACCTGGCATTTCGCCTGGTGCATGTCCTGCGCGACGCTCAGGACGGCCGGCTGCCGGCCTCCAACCTGAAAGAATTCCTGACCTATGCCTTGTTCTTCCCAGCCCTGACCGCCGGTCCCATTGACCGCATCGGGCGCTTTGTCCCCGAGCTGCGCCAGGACGCCCGGTTCAACCAGTTCAAGGCCAATTGTGCGCACGGAGCACAGCGCATCATCACCGGTATGTTCAAGAAGTTTGTCCTGGCAGATGCCCTGGCGCTGGTCTCGCTCAGCGCGCAGAATGCACCACAGGCCGCCGCCGGTCTCTGGCTGTGGGTGCTGCTGTACACATTTGCCCTACGCATCTATTTTGATTTTTCCGGCTACACGGATATCGCCATTGGCCTGGGCCAGCTGGCTGGCATCCGCCTGCCTGAAAACTTTGAGCAACCCTATCGTAAGACCAACCTGACCGCTTTCTGGAACACCTGGCATATCACCCTGGCCCAGTGGTTCCGCGCCTATTACTTCTTTCCGGTGACGCGCTGGCTGCGCCAGCGCTCCCACCCAACCTGGGCGGTGATCCTGGTCGGTCAGTTCAGCACCATGCTGCTGATCGGCCTATGGCACGGGTTCACCTGGAATTTTGCCATCTGGGGCGCATGGCATGGCTTGGGCCTGTTCATTCACAACCGCTGGTCTGACTGGCAGCGCTCCGCAGCCTGGGAAGCCATCGCTCTCCAGCTTTCCCGTCTTCCAGGAGCCGGAAAACCCTGGGCAGGCTGGCTGTCCCGCTTTGCTGCCTGGTTTATTACCTTTAACTATGTCTCATTAGGCTGGGTATGGTTTGCCCTACCTACTCCGGCGCTGGCGTTGAGCGTGTTCCACAAGCTGGCTGCAGCGCTCATGGTGTGGTAGGTATGAAAGATTTGCGAGTAATCTCTGTCCTGGTTAAAGCCCTGCTGTTTTTCCTGGTCTGCAATCTGCTCTTTGCCTGGCTCAGCCCGCTGCCTGCCCTGGGGTCGCTCTCCGCTTATAATCACCTCTTTCCCGGCCGGGCTCGCCTGCCTTACGGCGACCACCCGGAGCGCGCCTATAACCTGAGCCTGTACAACCTGGAGGCCATGTTCGCCTCGCACGAGCTTTCAGGCATTCCCAAAGCTGCAGATGAGCTCCGGGTCCTGCTGATCGGCGATTCATCCACCTGGGGCTTTTTGCTCACACCGGAACAGACCCTGGCCGCTCAGCTCAACGCCCTGGACTTGAAGACGCCCAACGGCCAGCGCCTGCGTTTTTTCAACCTGGGCTACCCGGTGATGTCCCTGGCTAAGGATCTGCTGATTCTCGACGCTGCCCAGGTATACCAGCCCGACCTGATTGTCTGGCTCTTCACCCTGGAGTCTTTCCCCTATGACAAGCAGCTTTACCCGCCGCTGCTGCAGAACAATCCACGCCCGGTGCGGGAGTTGATCCAGCGTTATGGATTAAGCCTTGACCCTGACGACCCCGCTCTAATTGACCTATCCTTATGGCAGCGTACCCTTGCCGGGCAGCGCCGCCCCCTGGCAGACTTGCTGCGCCTGCAGCTTTATGGGGTGCTTTGGGCAGCCACCGGCATCGACCAGGACATTCCTGCCAGCTATACGCCGCGCCAGGAGGATTTAGAGCCCAGCCTGGAATTCCACAACCTGCAGCCGCCGCGCCTCCAGGAGCAGGACCTGGCCATCGAGATGCTGCGCGCCGGGAAGCAGGCCTCCGGAAAGATCCCGTTGATTCTCGTCAATGAACCCATGTTCATCAGCCAGGGGAAGAACAGCGACATGCGATATAATTTCTTCTACCCTCGCTGGGCTTATGATGGATACCGGCAGCTGCTGGCCAAAACCTGTCAGCAGCAGGGTTGGAGCTGTGTTGACCTGTGGGATGCCATTCCCGCCACAGAATTCACCAACAGCGCCGTCCACCTCACCCCGCGCGGCAGCGCCTTGCTGGCGCAGCTTCTCAGCAGCCCGATCCTGGCAGAGCTGCAAAAATCTGCTGTTCCGGGCAGTCATGGACCTTGATGAAACTATTTGCTTTTTTCACCCTCCTCCTGGCGATGCTGCTGGCTGGCTGCAGCCAGGGTAACGCCCAGGAAGCGCCGCCTGCCCCCGCTGCCGCAGTGCAAGCCGGTATGCCTGCCACCACCCTGACTCAGTCAGTGGACACGGCTGCGCCCCCCAGCGCCCCGGTTGAAAGCCCGGCGCCTGGCGCCCAGCTCACCCCACCCGGCACCGCCCCACTGCCAACGCAGGCAGGGCCGGGCGCTTCTCCTTCCAAAACAGTTAGTCCCCCCCCCGCCAGCTCCCCCACCCCTCTTGCCCCGGGGGCATGGAAGCAGATGCCGGTCATCCCGGCCTCCATCAGCCCGGAGATGGTCAAAGTTTTCCTGCACGGCCTGGAACTGGGCAACAACCCCCGCGCCTTCTCCAAGGTTGGCGACTGCGGCAGCACCCCGGCCTGGTTCCTGGGCGATTTTGACCGCGGCCCGCGCTTCTATAACCTGGGTGACCATGCTGACCTGGAAGCGGTGATCCAGGAATTCCAGGGATCTTACAGCCGCACCAGCCTGGCAGCCCGCGCCGGGTTCAACACCTCTGCAGTATTCACCCCACTGTGGGCAGACCGCAAGTCGTGCACCTCCGGCGAAACCCCGCTGGCCTGTGAGTACCGCATCCAGCGTCCTGCATTCTCGTTCATTACCCTGGGGACCAATGACATCTGGCATCCGGATGCCTTCGAGCCCCAGATGCGCAAGATTATCGAATTTTCCCTGGAGAACGGGGTCATCCCAATCCTATCCACCAAGGCGGACCAGGCTGGCAAGGATGATCAGATCAATGAAAAGCTGGCCCAACTGGCAGCCGAATACCGCCTGCCGCTGTGGAACTTCTGGCTGGCTGCCCAGGCCCTGCCAGACGGCGGTCTGCAGGAAGACGGATCTCACCTCACCTGGGGGCCCAACCGTTTCAACGACCCGCAGGTCATGCAAAAAGCCTGGCCGGTGCGCAACCTGACAGCGCTGCAGGTGCTGGATGCTGTGTGGCGCGGAGTGAGAAAATAAACACATGGAAGACACTGTTCAAACCCTTATTCAAGCCCTGAATGAATTTATCTGCGCCCGGATCCTGAAACAACCCAGGCGCCGCCTCTCCCCCGATGAGGCATTGATCTCCAGCGGGTTGGTTGATTCGTTCAGCCTGGTGGACCTGCAGTTGTTTATCGAAAGCACATTCGGTGTGCTGCTGCACGACACCGAGCTGAATAAAGAAACCTTTGACACCCTGGCCCAGCTGGCCCGGTTGGTGGACAGCCGGCGGTAAGCGGGAAATGAACGCACCAGACACGGCTGGTTCAACCCAATCGCCAGGTGAGTCGCTTTCCTTTGACCGCGCGGCATCCTTTTACAACGCCACCCGCAGCCACCCACCGCAGGTCACCCGCGAGGTGGATGCCATGTTTGCCTCGCTGCTCCCACCGGGCGGGCGCATCCTGGAAATCGGCGTCGGCACCGGGCGCATCGCCCGTTCTGCCCTGGCCAATCACAACACCCTGGTGGGCATCGACATCTCGCGCAAGATGATGGAGCAGTTCCGCCTGGCGCTGCTCTCTGGCATGCCCTCCCCGCTTCTGATTCAAGGAAACGCCTCCAGCCTCCCCCTGACTTGCGGGTGTATGGACGTCGTAGTAGCGGTGCATGTCTTCCACCTGATCCCCGCCTGGCAGCAGGCAGTATCCGAAGCACAGCGGGTATTGAAACCCGGCGGCATGATCCTGCTGGGCTCGGATGACAGCCCGCCGGATACCCCCTATTCGCGCATCCAGGAATATTGGGGTGAATTGGTACAAAAGCACACAGGCCGCCGGGCGCACCGCGGCTCAATCTCGCTGGATGAGGTGCAGCAGTACCTGATCTCCACAGGTGCACAGGTCAATATCCTGCGCACCTCGACCTGGAACCTGACCAAGACACCAGCACAGATCATGCAGCGGTTTGAGCAGCGGGTGTTTTCGCATACCTGGACCATCCCGGATGGCGACCTGCAGGCCATGGTTCACGAGTTGGGTGACTGGATGTTGGCCGAGTTTGGCTCCCTGGACCAGGAGATCGATTCCCCTACCCAATTCGTGCTGCGGGTCAACCGCTGGTGAGCCGGCTGGCATGGCTGTAGAGCAACACACCTTCCCGGGTGCCCTGGTAGACACCTTTTACCGCATGCCGGACCGCATGGCCCTGGCGCTGTTGGATAACGAGCGTCCAGCCCGGCATGTAACCTACCGTGATCTGCTGCTGCATGCCACGGGTTATGCCCAGGCCCTTGCCAGCCACCTTATCCTCCCTGGCGAGGTGGTGATCCTGATCCTGCAGCACGGATTGGACCTGGTTTGCGCCTTCTGTGGGGCGGCATTGCACGGCGCAGTGCCATCCATTATGCCCTTTCTCACGGAAAAACTGGACCCGGAGCAGTACCGTCATTCGCTCAAATCCCTGTTTGAGATCACCCGCCCGGCGGTGGTGATCACCTACCCGGAATTCGTGGCTGAAGCCCGCCAGGCAGCCGAGGACAGCTCGGTGCGCCTGGTACTGACCTGTGACCAGGTCACGCCAGCGGACTCGTTCAATCCAGGCCTGCTGGCTGGGCTGGAGTGCTCGCCTCAAGACATCCTGCTGCTGCAGCACTCATCGGGCACCACCGGGCTGCAAAAGGGAGTAGCGCTGTCGCACCAGGCAGTCTTCAACCAGCTTGCGGCTTATGCCGAGGCGCTACACCTGCAGCCCGAGGATGTCGTAGTAAGCTGGCTGCCCCTGTACCATGACATGGGATTGATCGCCGGGTTCTTATTGCCGCTGCTGGAGCGCATCCCGCTGGTGCTTCTGTCGCCTTTTGATTGGGTGCGAGCGCCGTACCGCCTGCTGCAGGCGGTCAGCGAGTACCGGGGAACGCTCTCCTGGCTGCCTAATTTCGCTTTCAACTTCTGCGCCCAAAAGATTCGCCCGCGCGACCTGCAAGGGGTGGATCTTTCCAGTTGGCGGGCAGTGAGCAACTGCTCAGAGCCCATGCACTCCCACAGCCACCAGGTCTTCCTGGAGCGCTTCCGACCTTATGGGCTGCGCCCCTCAGCGCTGACCACCTGCTACGCCATGGCCGAAAATGTGTTTGCCGTCACCCAGGGGGGCATCGATGCGCCAGTGCGGGTTGACACCGTGAACCAGGCAGTTCTCATCGCCCGAGGCCTGGCTGAGCCAGTTCCCGCCGGCCACGAACAGGCCATCAGCTTGCTCTCTGCTGGCCAGCCAATCCCCAACACACAGGTTCAAATCGTCGACAAAAAACACCGCCTGCTGCCTGAGCGTCAGATCGGGGAGATTGCCCTGCGCAGCGACTGCATGCTCAGCGGTTACTACCACCGCCCCGACCTGACCCGCCAGGCCTTCCACGACGGCTGGTACCAGACCGGGGACCTGGGGTACATGGTAGAGGGAGAGGTCTTTGTCACCGGCCGCAAGAAGGACCTGATTATCGTCGGCGGCAAGAATATTTATCCCCAGGACCTGGAGCGATTGGCCGGAGAAGTGCCGGGGATCCATCCGGGTCGGGCTGTAGCTTTTGGGATCTACAATGATCAATCTGGTACCGAAGATGTGGCCCTGGTGGCCGAATCCGACCTGGACGAAGAGGAGTACCTGCGCCTGGAAGACGCTGTCCGCCAGCAGGTGAATCGCGGCTCCGACGTGGTGCTGCGCTACGTGCGCGTGGTCGGACGCGGCTGGTTGCTGAAGACCAGCAGCGGCAAGATCGCCCGCTCTGCAAACCGTGACAAATACCTGGCTGAAAACTAGGGAACGAAGGGCCGCCAGGCCGGGTCAAAATCGGCAGCCTGGTCCTGGGTGATGGCCCGCCGGCCGCCGCCGTTCACCCCGATCAGATACAGGTCCCGGCTTTCCCCCGCTGCCCAGCCCTCAAAGACGATCCAGAAACCATCCGCCGAGAAGCGCCCATCACGCATCGGCATGCGATCCATAGTGATCGGATATTTCTGCAGCCCGGGGAATGAGGCCAATACCAGGCTTGGGATTCCTGCCAGGGTGACCATCTGGGTGTAGATCAACATACGCCCATCCGGCGCCCAGGCTGGTGAGCTGAGCACCAGGCCAAGCGGATCAACCACGAGTTTTTGCCCGCTTCCATCCGGCGCCATGCTGTACAACTGGGTCGCAGCCCGTCGGGCGGTGATGAACAAGATCTGCCTGCCATCCGGCGACCAGTAGGGCTGCTGGTCCGACTCGTTGGGCTGCGAGAGCTCCTGGGCAGTGTTCTGCGCCAGGTCATACAGGAAAAGCTGGGGCCGGCCATTCCGACGCAGCGAGGTAAAGGCGATGCTTTTCCCGTCCGGGGACCAGGCGGGGTCAAAATCCCCTCCCGGTACCGTTTGCAAAGGCAGCAGGCCGCTGCCGTCGGCATTGATAATAAAAAGGTGGGAACCAGCATACAGGTCCCGGTATTTATCGCAGGGCGAGACAAACACCAGGCGTCCGCCATCTGGAGACCAGGAAGGCTGGCAGGCGCCTTCTGGCAGGCTGGTAAGCTGTTTCAGCCCGCTCCCATCGATATTGATCAGGTGAATCTGGATCAGTCCACTGCGGTCGGACGCAAAGGCGACCTGCCCGGCCCCGCCTCCGATCGGGGTAGGGGAGGGAAGGGCAGTGCGGCTGGGGAGCAGCGTTGGCGTGGTCAGCAGGATAACAGGAGGTAAAACCACGGTGACCGAGGGCAGCGGGGTGCGGCTGGGGGTACGAGTTGGCGGAAGCGGCGTGACGGTTGCAGAATGGGTTGCACTGGGCAGGGGAGGAGGCTGGCTGGGAGAGCTGACCACCTGTTGAGGGTCAACTACCGGAAGCTGCCAACCCGGCGAGGCTGGCAGCCCCCGGCTGACCAGCGCCTGGAAGCTGAGAAACACTACCACAGCCAGTGCAGCAAAGGTAATCACTCCCGCATAGCGCGGCAGACGCCGCCGGCGGAGCAGGAGCGGCCGCGGCTGGGAAACCGGTGCTGAAGGCAGGGGAGCATACCCCTCGAGCTGCAGGTCCTTTAGCTCAGGCGGGATGAGCGCCTCTTCCATGGTTGGCCGCGCTTCCATGCCCGGTGGAGGCGCAATGACCAGGTCGTTTGCTTTGCGCCGGTCTTCGGCGGCTGCCTCCAGCAAGGCCTGCCTGAAAGCTTCAGCATCCGGGTAGCGGTCCTCCGGCCGCACCTGGATAGCCTTCTCGATAACACCCGCCAGGCGGCGCCCGACGCGCTGGTTCAAGGAGCGCACCGGGGTCAACGAGATCTGCCCCATGGTGCGCGCCATGGACTCCTCAGGGATCATCCCGGTGATTGCGGCATACAGAGTGGCGCCGAGAGAAAAGATATCTGAGCGCTGGTCCGTGCGCGCGTTGCCATACTGCTCCGGGGGTGAATAACCCGGCGTCATGGCCCGCGCCCCGGTGGTGGTCATTTGCGAGCCGTCCAGGGCTTTTGCCAGGCCAAAGTCCACCAACACTGCCTGCCCCAGGGGGGTGATGCGCACGTTTCCCGGCTTGATGTCGCGGTGGATAATCGGCGGCTGGCGTGTGCCCAGGTAAATCAGGGTGTCGCACACCGCTGCGCCTACAGCGATCACTTCCTCATCGCTCAGCTTCCCCTGGCGCTCCATGCGCTGGCGCAGGTCTTCCCCCTCGATATAATCCATTACCAGGTATTCGCTGCCGGTTTCCGTAACAAAATAATCAGAGACCCGCGGCAGCCCAGGGTGGCGGGCATGCGCCAGGAAAACAGCCTCGCGCCTGAACTGGCGCGAATACTCCTCGGTCGTGAATAGATTTTCCTTGACCGCCACTTCCAAACCCAGGGATTCGTCAATCGCCCGGTACACTGACCCCATCCCACCTTTGCCCAGGACATCAACGATCCGGTAGCGGTTGTGCAATCGCATCCCTCGCGATAGGGCCATTGGGTTGATTATACCCGATTGGTATATAATTACCACGACCCGATTCAGGATATAAGGAGACAATTACCCATGCATGCACCGTCCCAGGCCTATACCCCCCCCGATCCGGTTGAGCTGCTGCAGCAGCTGATTCGCTTTGATACCACCAACCCACCCGGCAATGAAGCCGAGTGCATCCAATTCATCCACCAGACTCTGGCGCAAGCCGGCATTGAAGCACAGTTGTACTGCCTGGCTGCCAGTCGTCCCAACCTGGTAGCGCGCCTGCCGGGCGAAGGGAAGGCGCCTCCCCTGCTGCTCTATGGGCATGTCGATGTTGTCACCACCGCTGGCCAGCCGTGGAGTGTCCCGCCTTTTGAGGGCCGCATACAAGATGGATTCATATGGGGTCGCGGGGCACTGGACATGAAGGGGGGGGTGGCAATGCTTCTTAGCGGCTTTCTGCGACTGGTGAGCATGGGGCAGCGCCCGCCCGGGGATGTCATATTCTGTGCTGTGGCTGACGAGGAAAACTCGGCCGCCTTCGGCGCTCGCTATCTGGTTGAAAACCAGGCGCACCTGTTTTCCGGGGTGAAATATGCGCTGAGCGAGTTTGGTGGCTTTTCGCTGGAGATCGGCGGGAAACGTTTTTACCCGATCATGGTGGGTGAAAAACAGTTATGCAAACTGAAGTTCACTGTGCGCGGCCCCGGTGGGCACGGCTCAATGCCCGTGCGCGGCGGGGCAATGCGGCGCATGGGCGAGCTGCTGCGCCAGATGGACCGCCGCCGTTTACCGGTGCGCGTCACCCCTCCGGTTCGGGCCATGTTTGAGGGCATGGCAGCCGGGCTGCCTGCTCCCATGAGTTGGGTGTTCTCCAGCCTGCTGCGCCCGGCGCTGACCGACCGGTTGTTGGATATGCTTGGGGAGGATGCCCGGCCCTTCGACCCGCTGCTGCACAATACCGCCTGCCCCACCAGACTGCAAGCCAGCGAAAAGGACAACGTGATCCCCAGCCAGGTGACCCTGGTCGCGGATGGGCGGCTGCTCCCCGGGCTCAAACCGGAGGATATGCTGGCCGACCTGCGCCCGGTGATCGGTCCAGGCGTGGAAGTGGAGGTGTTAGGTTACGAGCCTGGGCCACCACAGGCAGACATGGGCCTTTTCCACTCCCTGGCAGCCATCCTGAAACAGGCGGACCCCCAGGGCCTGCCATCACCTTACGTAATGTCCGGGGTAAGCGATGCCCGCTTCTTCGCCCGGCTGGGCATTCAAACCTACGGCTTTACCCCCATGAAGCTGCCTGCCAGCTTCAAGTTTGCCCCGCTGATCCATGCTGCGGACGAGCGCATCCCGGTCGAGGCGCTGGAGTTCGGCAGCCAGGCAGTCTACCAGGCGCTGATGGCCAACCATGCATAACCCTGCCCCTGCATCCCTTGATCTAAGCACGACCGACCGGGAAATGCTGGAAGGGCTCCACGGGCCGGCTGCCCGGATGGCCATGCGCATGCTGGTGCGCATGGCGCACATCTGGGGGGCCAGGGAGCTGCTGGACATCAGCCAGGCGCATATTGACAGCACCATCTACATCGGGGAAGCTACGCTGGAGTACGCCGAGCGGTTGGCGCAGCTGGGTGCCCGGGTGCGCGTGCCCACCACGCTGAATGTGAGCGGGGTGGACGAACACCACTGGCAGGAATGGGCCACGCCAGCCGGCTGGGCGCACAACGCCGCCCGCCAGATGGCCGCCTACCAGGGCATGGGCTGCCAGCCGACCTGGACCTGCGCCCCTTACCAGGTTGCCCCGCGCCCCCGCCTGGGCGAGCAGATCGCCTGGGGGGAGTCCAGCGCCATTGTCTTCGCCAACTCGGTGCTGGGCGCGCGCACCGAGCGTTACCCCGATCTGCTGGACATCTGCTGCGCCATCACCGGGCGCGCCCCGGCTGCCGGTCTGCACCTGGAGCACAGGCGAGCCGGCCAGATCCTGCTGGTCCTTCAGGATATCCCTGCCAGCCTGCAGCAGTCTGACAGTTTTTATCCTGTGCTGGGCTTTATCCTGGGCCGGCTGGCCCTGGATCGCATCCCGGTGCTGGATGGTTTCAGCATTAAACCCGGCGAAGACCAGCTCAAGGCGCTGGGTGCTGCAGCAGCTTCATCCGGAGGAGTGGCGCTGTACCACATCGTCGGCACAACCCCCGAGGCACCGGACAGGCAGGCCGCCTTCCAGGGCAACCTCCCACAGAAGATTTACCCGGTCACCCTGGAAGACCTGCGCCAGTCCTGGCGGGCGCTGAACGCCGCCGATGGCGAGGACCTGGACCTGGTCGTGCTGGGCAGTCCACATTTCTCACTGGCCGAATTCCAACGCCTGGCGCCTCTGCTGCACGGCAAACAGCGCCATCCGTCCACCCGCTTCCTGGTCACCTCCAGCCGCGCCGTGGTACACCTGGCGGAGAAAGCCGGGTTGCTCGAGGACCTGCGCTCCTTCGGTGGGCAGATCACC
This sequence comes from uncultured Chloroflexota bacterium, assembly GCA_903871905.1. Taxonomy (GTDB): domain Bacteria; phylum Chloroflexota; class Anaerolineae; order Anaerolineales; family UBA4823; genus CAIQIV01. The sequence continues at coordinate 28,452 of CAIQIV010000430.1, forward strand.
GTAGATACCTGCATCCTGGCAGCCCCTATGCTGCCACCTGAAATCCGCCGCCTGATGACCAACTCTGGCAAGTTCGCCTATTACTCCCCGGGGCTGCTGGGGACGCAGGTGGTCTACGGCAGCCTCGAGGAGTGCGTGCTCTCCGCCCAGGCCGGCCGCGTGGCGCGCCAGGAGGCGGTATGGCAGGGATAATTGAAACGCCAGGTCAGCAGCACCCCTGGCTGGTCATCCAGCCGGTAACACCAGCGGAGGCAGAGGGCGAACTGTTGGTGAGCCAGGAGCCGCTCAGCTTCTGGGGAGGCTACGACGCCCTCACCGGGGAGATTATTGACCGGCGCCATCCCCTCAGCGGGCAGTGCGCCCTGGGAAAGGTGCTGGCGCTGCCTTTCACCCGCGGATCGAGCACCACCACAGCGGTGTTGTTAGAGGCAGTGCGCCGTGGAACGGCTCCTGCAGCGCTGCTCAGCACCGGGGTCGATACCTTCTTTGCCCTGGCCTCCCTGGCAGCGGAGGAATTGTACGGCCGGCCGATCCCGGTCTTTGCCCTGGCGCCGCAGGATTTTGCCCGCCTGGAAAGTGGGAGGCGGGTGCGGCTTCACCCACAGGGAAGGCTGGAATTCCTATGAGCCTGACCATCTCCCAGGCCATCGAGAGCTACCTGGAAAACGTGAGCATGGCGCGCAGCGAGAACACTGCCCGCACCTATCGCAACGGCATGGCTGCCTTTTTACAGTGTATGCAAGACAAGGGGGTGAAGACCCGGGAGGCCCCGATCGAGTCTTTCCCCGAGGAAGCCAGCGCCTGGTTCCTGGCCGCACTGAAGGTGTATTCACCAGCCACCGAGCGGCTGTATCTGACAGCCATGGTGGGGTTTTATGAGTTCCTGGCGGCGGAACGCCTGGCCACCCCCAACCTGCCCCGCCTGCGCCTGCTGATACGCCAGCGCGCCAGACGTGCCGGCCAGCGACTGCCGCAGTTCCCGCGCCTGGCGATCGAGGATGTCCTCGATTATGCAGACAGCCTGGCCAGTGCGGCGTCAGAGACCGAAGAGGACCACCTGCGCCTGCTACGCGACCGGGCATTCCTGATCACGCTGGCGGACACCGGCCTGCGCGTGCATGAGATCTGTAAGCTGCGCCGCGGCGACCTGGACTGGAACGAAGGCCGGGCAGTGATCATTGGCAAAGGGGATAAGCAAGCCGTGGTGCGCTTCTCCAGCCGCAGCCTGCAATCCCTGCAGGAGTATCTCTCGGCACGCGCCCGGCTGGACGGAGCTTCGGGTAAACCGGCCAGCGCCCTGCCGCTGTTCGCCCGCCACGATCGCGGCGCTGGGAAAAAGGTCAAAGGGATCACCACCGCAACCGGGCGCAATATCGTTTCCCAGCGCGTGCGTGAGGCTATCGGCGAACGGGCCGGGGAAGTGATCACCCCGCATTCCTTTCGCCATTACTTTGTGACCACCGTACTGCGCGGCTCGGGCGGCAACCTGCGATTGGCGCAGGAGCTGGCGCGCCACCGCAATATCCAGGTGACC
>CAIQIV010000431.1 GCA_903871905.1 uncultured Chloroflexota bacterium
GATCACGCGCTGCACCATACGCTCATCTCCCAGGTAACCCGGCCCCCAAACCTTTTCGAGCAGCATCGAGGCGGGGACCACGCAGCCTGCAGAGAACGATAGCTCGCATAACAAGCGGAATTCGGTAGGAGTTAATTCCACCTGCTGTCCTCCAAGACGCACCTCGCCGCGGGTGTAGTGGATGTGCAGATCGCCAGTCTGAAAGACGCTCTGCCTGGTTGGGAGAGCCTGCATATGAGACCGGCGCAGCACAGCACGCACGCGGCTCAGCAGCTCATCGGTGCTGAAAGGCTTGGTGAGGTAATCATCCGCCCCAACTTCCAGGCCGGTCACAATCTCAGATTTTTGAGCCATGGCAGTGAGCATGACCACCGGGACAGTTGAAAAAGTGCGAACCTGGCGGCAGACCTCGAAACCGCTCATCCTTGGCATCCGCACATCCAGCAAGATCAGGGCGAGCTCCTGCTGTTCCGCAATTTTCAGGGCTTCCGCTCCGTCGTAGGCGCCCAGGGTCTCGTACCCATCGGCGTTCAGGATGGCTTTCAATGCCCGCACATACTTGGGTTCATCATCCACCACCAGGATGGTAGGCCTGTCAGGTTTCATTCTTGTTCCTCTACATTCTCCAGGGTGAGCGGCTCGATCTTTGCCGGCAGGCTGAAGGTGAACACACACCCACGGCTTAGAGAGCCGTCCTCAAGGAAGTGATCAGACACCCACAGCCTGCCGCCATGGGCCTCAATAATGCCACGGCAAATAGACAGCCCCAGGCCGATACCGGGGATGGTGGGGGCGTCAGGGTTCAGAATTCGGTAAAACCGCTCAAAAACATGCTCGCGTTCCTCGGGTGGAATTCCTGGTCCTTCATCTGCAACACTGATCTGGATTGTTTCCTCCGGGCAGAAAAGGGAGATCTCTACCCGGGTATCGGGAGGACAATACTTGGCGGCATTGTCCAACAGGTTGCGCAGCACCTGTTCGATGCGATCCTCGTCTAGCACGACTTCCAGGTGGTCCTGGGGAAGGTGGAACAGGTACTGGTGGTCGAGGTCTTGCAGAGACACGCGCTGGACAACATTAGAGATTAACAGCGTCAGGTCAGTGAGCTTCCAGCGCAGCGATAAACGGTCATTTTGCAGCCGCGAGGCATCCAACAAATTATTGACAATTGTTTGCAAAACCAGGGTTTCTTCCTCAATATCCTTCAGGAACTCGAGGCGGGTTTCTTGGTCAAGCAGCAGCATGTCTTTCTTCAGAGCGGTGACCATGACCAGGATCAAACCTAAAGGGGTGCGCAGCTCATGGGAGACGTTGCTGACCAGCTCGTCCCGCAGGCGGTCCATCTCGCGCAAAACGGCCAGCTCTTTGCGCATGGTATCAGCCTGGACGCGTGCGGTGACATCCCGGATCAGACAGATCACCCCAGCCAGCTCACCTTGCGCATTAATTTGTGGGGTAATCATGCTTGAAAGCCACCTTGGCTGAGCCATACGCGGGGATTGGAAGTAAAAATCCGGTGTCTGGACGGTTTTTTTGTCGAACACCTGCTCAACAATTTCCTCCAATAACATCTCATCCAGGCGAAGCTCCAGATCTTGGAGAGGTTTATCCAGGATTTCAGCCGCGGAATAGCCGAGCAGCTTTTCCATGAAAGGGTTCCATACTTTGCAGCGCAGCTGCATATCGAAAACAACAACCCCCTCGGCCGCGTCCTGGGTGACCTGGAGATTAAATTGGTTTGCATTGTGCAGCGCTTCCTCTGCTTGTTTGCGCTGGGTGATATCCTCCTTTACCGCCAGGTAATGGGTGATGCTGCCGGTATCATCCAGGATGGGCGAGATGAAAGCCATTTCCCAATACAGGTCGCCATTCTTCTTGC
>CAIQIV010000432.1 GCA_903871905.1 uncultured Chloroflexota bacterium
ACCTCTGAGCGCCTGGCGTTGATGGATTTTACCCAGCCTTACTATGCCAGTACCGATGCACTCCTGGCAAGATCGGATTTTCCCACGATCTATAAGAGCCTGGAGAGCGTAACCAACGTCCGACTGGGTGTGGAGAATGGGTCTGTCTACCAATCTATTGTCCAGCAGAAGCTGGTTGATACAAATATTCTTCCAGCGGATCATGTCTATGTCTATGCCAACATCCAGGACGCAGTCCAGCAGCTGCTTGAAAGCCGCCTGGAGCTGGTGCTCATGGATAAAAACGCGGCAGACAGCTATACTGCCAGTGGAAATGTCATCATTGTCGGCACCGGTCTAACCATCCAGCAGTTTAGTATCGCCACACAAAAAGGCGCTGCCACGTTGGTCGGCGTGCTCAACCAGGCGCTGCAGCAGATGCAGGCTGATGGCACAATTAATCAGCTTGGAAGCAAATATCTGGGGGTGGCAGAGGTTGCCAGCGGCGCAATGCCCAACCTGCCGCCGGCGGCTGCTCCTGCCCAGGCTTGCATCAATGATATGGTTTTGGATGCTATCCTAACATACGATGACAAGGATATGACTGCGCCGCCCCCAGTGCCACCTGGGCAGCCTTTTATCAAAGGCTGGAGAGTTCGAAATACAGGCAGCTGCATCTGGGATGCAAATTATCAGCTTGTTTATGATATTGGAAGTCCCCAGGGTGCGCAGATGAACGGCCAGCCATTGACGCTCGGGGGACAGACGCCGCCAGGTGCCACTCTCGATTTACAGCTCAGCCTGAGCGCGCCGGTACAGGGGGGCATCTATCATGGGATGTGGTCTTTGAAAGATCCTTCCGGTCATCTTTTTGGACAGCGACTGATCGTTGGCGTGAATGTTTCCATGCAGCCGACGAACACACCGTTCCCGACGGCAACTGCATCCCCCACCATTTTGTTTACTGCCAATCCCGGGCATATTCGCGCCGGTGATCCGGTAACCCTGCAGTGGGCTGTCAGCGGGCCAGGGCAGGTTTATGTATATGCTGTTGGGGAACCCTGGCAGAACTATCCAGTCCCTCCTACCGGATCCAGGCTGGCTTACCCGGCGATCACCACCATATACGAGCTGCGTTATATCCACCCGGATAACCAGGTTGAAACCCGTCAGGTCACGGTCCTGGTCGATCCGATCCCGAACGCTCCCCAAATATTCCTGTTCTCCATCACTCCGCCATACCAGATTTACCAGGGACAAACCCTGGAGATCGATTGGGATGTGCGCGGCCAGGTAAGCTCTGTGCGCATCTTGCGTAACAATGGGGTTTTATATGACCGGGCGCCATTCCGGGGCAGCATTAATGATAATCCTCAGGCTGCAGGTGTATACACTTATGTGCTTGAGGCTACAGGACCCGGAGGGGTGAACCGGCAGTCTCGAACTGTTTATGTATATCCCCCTGTGGTCTTCACGCCTACACCTACCTCACCGGCACCGATCACCCCGACACCCATTATCGACCCGGTCTTCATCCGCTCGTTCAGCGTTATGCCCAGCCAGATCCAGATTGGTGCCTGCGTACAGATCTCCTGGGATATTGTTGGCGCATTAACTAACCTGCGATTGGAGCGCGCCGGGAAGGTAATTGTCGATGGTAATTTGGCTGTGAATACAGCTACGGACTGTCCGGATACCATTGGCGCCGTCGTCTACACATTGACTGCAACTAACCCGGTTGGCCAATCGGATGTGAGGCAGGATAGTGTGCAGGTAGATCCGGTCATGCCCACCGTTGGGCCGGTAGGACCGGTGATACAGTCCTTTGCTGGCAGCGCTGACACCGTTGATGTTGGGCAGTGCGTGGTGCTGTCATGGAGCGTCACCGGGGATGCAATCACGAATATTGCTCTGACCGTTAATGGCGCTTCGCTGACTAACACAATGGATAATAATGGATCCTACAACAGCTGCCCTACGGCGGCGGGAAGATTTACCTATCAACTGGATGTCACCGCTGCGGGCGGGTCTGCTTCCGACACCTTTGTGGTAGATGTCCAGGAACCGCTGCCAACCTTTGCTCCGCCGCCAACGGACGAACCACCCGTACCGGTGACGGATGAGCCACCCCTGCCACCTACAATTGAGCCTCCGATCCAACCCACGGATTTACCAGCGCCGGACATCCAGGATACGCCGACACCTGAATCATCATCTGCAATGGCGACGTGGCTGGCTTGGGCTGTAGACCAGGTATATTCGATGGGCAGCCAGGTGGTTTCCTCCTGGCATTAGCCTTGTTTCGATAAATAGGATGGAGTGGGACTGCCT
>CAIQIV010000433.1 GCA_903871905.1 uncultured Chloroflexota bacterium
GGACAGCAAGTTCGGCCTGGACCCGGCCGAGTTTCTCCAGGCGCTGGAGATCGGCGCCCACCACCGGCTGCCCATCACCGGGCTGCACTTCCACCAGGGCTCGCATTTCCACGACACCGCACCGCTCCCTCCCGCCGTGGCCACCGCCCTGGATCTTGCCGGGAGCGCCCGCCAGCAGCTCGGCTGGACGCCGCAGGTGATCTGCCCGGGCGGCGGCTGGGGCGTGGCCTATCACGAGGACGAGCTGCCCCACCCCTCCATCCCCGAGTACGTGGGCTGCCTGGCCCGGCACATCCGGGAGGGCTGCGAGCAGCGCGGCCTGCCCCTGCCGCGCCTGCAGCTTGAGCCGGGGCGCAGCCTGGTGGCCCTGGCCGGCGTGGCGATGTACCGCGTGGGGGCGGTCAAGCATACCCCCGGGCGGCGCTACCTGCTGCTGGACGGCGGCCTGGCCGACAACCCGCGCCCGGCCCTGTACGGGGCGCGCTACTCCGCCCTGCCGGTGCGCGAGCCCGAGCGGGAGTTTTCCGGCCCGGCCTGGCTGGCCGGCCCCTTCTGCGAGTCGGGCGACATCCTGATCCACGATCTGCCCATGCCCGATATCCAGCCCGGCGAGCTGGTGTGCGTCCCGGTCAGCGGGGCTTACCAGCTGGCGATGGGCAGCAATTACAACGGGGCGCGCAAGCCGGCGGTGGCCTGGCTGGAAAACGGGCGCGCCCACCTGGCGCAGCGCCGCGAGACCCTGGATGACCTGGTGCGGCGCGACGAGTGGCTGCCGGAGGCATGAGATGAGCGAGCCCAGCACCGATTACGAGTTCACCTTTTTACGCCACGGCGAATCCGAGGGCAACCTGCTCAACATCCTGCAGGGCCAGTCGGATTACCCGCTGACCCCGGAGGGGGAGCAGCAGGCGCGCTCGCTGGGGCACACCTGGGCCGCCCAGGGGGTGCGCTTCGACCGCGCCATCTGCAGCACGCAGCTGCGCGCCCGCCAGACTGCGGAATTGGTCACCGCCTTTGTCCCCACACCGCTGGAGTTTGACCCGCTATGGATGGAGCGCTCCTTCGGCCAGTTTGAGGGCCTGACGGTGGACCAGGTCGAGAAAGAAAACCCGGGGATCGACTTTCTGCACCCCTACCACGTGATGGGCGCCACCGGCGAAAGCCACCTGGACCTGTACCGTCGCGCCTGCCAGGCAGTGCAGAAGCTGCTCACCCTGCAGCCCGGCCGCTACCTGGTTGTCTCGCATGGCAGCATGCTCAACGCCACCCTGTACGCCATCATGGGGCTGGCGCCCCAGGGGCGCTACAATTCCCCCCGCTTCCGCTTTGCCAACACCGGCTTCTGCGTCTTTACCTACCACCCGCCGCGCCTCCAGTGGCGGATGACGGCGCTGGACAACCAGGTGCGCCTGCCGCTGCCCCCGGCTGAGGCGGCGGTGGCGGCTGAGATGATGGACTGCTAACCGGCGCCAGGGCCTATGAAAAGAGACTTCCGCTCCCACCCCCTGCGCGTGCTGGTCTTTGGCGCCGGCGCCATCGGCTCGTACATCGGCGGCAGCCTGGCGCTGCACGGCAACCAGGTTGTTTTTATTGAGCAGCCGGAGATCGCCGCCCGCCTGCGCAAGTCCGGGCTGCACCTGGAGATCGGGGACCAGCGCTACCACCTGCCAGAGCCGCAGGTCGAACCGTCCATCGCAGAGGCCATGAAACTTCCCGGCTTCGATATCGCCCTGTTCTCGCTCAAATCCTTCGACACCGCCGCGGCGCTGGAAGGGATGCGCCCCTTTTCCGCCCTGCTGCCGCCCATCCTGTGCCTGCAGAACGGGGTGGACAACGAGCCGGCGATCGAAAAGGCGCTGGGCGCGGGCAAGGTGATCGCCGGCACCGTCACCAGCGCCGTCGGGCGGCGCGGGGCGGGGGATATCGTGCTGGAGCGGCTGCGCGGCATGGGCGTGGCGACCGGATCCTCCATCTCCCCGCTCCTGGTGGACGCCCTGGACCAGGCCGGGCTGAACGCCCGCCTGTTCCCGGATGCGGCGGCCATGAAATGGTCCAAGCTGGTGACCAACCTGCCGGCCAATACCACCTCCGCCATCCTGGACATGACCCCGGCGGAAGTGTTCGCCCACCCCGGGCTGTACGCCCTGGAGATTGCCCAACTGCGCGAGGCGCTGGCGGTGATGCGCGCCCAGGATATCCCGGTGGTTGACCTGCCGGGCACACCGGTGCGCCTGTTCGCCTTTGCCATCCGCCGCCTGCCGCTCTCCATCTCCCACCTGGTCCTGCCCCGGGCAGTGGGCGGCGGGCGCGGCGCCAAGATGCCCTCCTTCCACATCGACCTGCATTCCGGCCGGGGGGTGAGCGAAGTGACCTACCTGAACGGCGCCGTGGTGCGGGCGGGTGAAAAGAACGGCGTGCCCACGCCAGCCAACCGCCTGCTGACCAGCACGCTGGAGGACCTGTTTAAAGGGAACATGCCCCTCAGCGCCTTCCGGGGCCGGCCAGAGCGGCTGCTCCAGCTTTACGCTTCAGCCGGGCCGGGCACCACCCCGTAGAACAGCGGGATCGGCCGGGCGGGTTTCTCGCTCCATTCCAGGGCCTGCCACAGCCGCTCCTCGGCGGCATCCAGGTCTTCGACCCGGTTGGCATGGATGGTCATCAGGGGCTCGTCCCGGCCAACCCAGTCTCCCACCTTCCTGAGCACTTCCACCCCCACGGCATGATCCACCGGGTCGCCCTTTTTTGCCCGGCCTCCCCCCAGGTGCATCACCGCCTCCCCCACCCGCTGGGCGTCCAGGCGGCTCACAAAGCCGGGCCGGGTGGCAAACATCTGCCGGATAAAGCTGGCATTGGCCAGGCGCTCCGGGTGGCGCACTGCTTCGACATCGCCGCCCTGCGCCGCCACCAGGGTCTCGAACTTGTCCCACGCCCGCCCCTGGTCCAGCGCCTCTTCCACCCGCTCCCGGGCCTGGTCCAGGTCCGGGGCGCTGCCTGCCAGCGCCAGCATCTGCGCCGCCACCTCCAGGCAGTGCGCCCGGAAGTCATCCGGCCCCCTGCCATGCAGGGTGTCGATCGCCTCGCGCACTTCCAGCACGTTGCCCACGGCGCAGCCCAGCGGCTGGCTCATATCCGAGAGCAGCGCCACCGCTTTGCGCCCGGCCAGCCGGGCAATCGCCACCATCAGCTCCGCCAGGCGGCGCGCCTCGTCCAGGGTTTTCATAAACGCCCCGCTGCCGCACTTGACATCCAGCACGATGGCCGTCGCCCCGGCGGCGATCTTCTTGCTCATCACGCTGGAGGCGATCAGCGGGATGGAGGGCACGGTGGCGGTGACATCCCGCAGGGCATACAGCTTGCCGTCCGCCGGCGCCAGGTTGGCGGTCTGCCCGGTCAGCGCCAGCCCGATGGTGCTCAGCTGGTGCAAAAACTCATCGATGCTCAGGTTGACACGAAAGCCGGGGATCGATTCCAGCTTGTCCAGCGTCCCGCCGCTGAACCCCAGGCCGCGCCCCGACATCTTGCCCACCGGCAGGCCGCAGGCCGCAACCAGCGGCTCGACCACCAGCGTGGTCTTGTCGCCCACCCCGCCGGTCGAATGCTTATCCACCGCCACCGGCGTCACACTCGACAGGTCCAGCGTCTCACCGGAATGCACCATGGCCAGCGTCAGGTCGGTGACCTCGCGGTCGGTCATGCCGTTGAGCAGCACGGCCATCAGCCAAGCGGAGGCCTGGTAGTCCGGGA